>CANCBK010000023.1 GCA_947374315.1 Burkholderiaceae bacterium
GATTCTGAGGTAAAGAAGTAATCATTTGCCATTGCATATTCCTTTAAAAATTAACACGATCTAAGGGACAACTCGACGTGCCAGGAACTACAACGGCGACGCTTTAGCAGAATTTATGAATCGCCCTGCAAGTTGCCTTAACTCAGCGATGGATGAATTCTATCTGAAAAATGCCCAATTCATCAACTTGCATGGGAAATTTGGCCCTACTGCCCACATTGAATATCATGGGAGGGTGCAAAAACTACTTCTCAAGTTCATCCTCGGTGCAATTGCGATACTGCCCCTTTGCTTGGCACAAGTTATTGGCGCTGCTTTAGGGGTATTAGCCTATGTAGGCTCCAAGCAATACCGCCTCCTTTTTCGCCCCCAATATGAGGCAGTAATTAAGAGCCATCATCTGCCACTCCAAATTTGGAGCGCCGCAGCAGCGTCCGGCCAACTCTTTTCTGACAGCCTTTGGATTTGGCGAAACCCTCAGAAAGCATTGGCCCTGGTTGAGGTTCAAGACTGGGCCCTGGTTGAAGCTGCTATCAACGAAGGCCATGGCTTAGTGATGTTGACACCCCATTTAGGTGGTTTTGAAATTATTCCCCGGGTATTAGCGCAACACTTTCCAGCCACGATTCTGTATCGCCCTTCACGGCAAGCGTGGCTTAATGAAGTGGTGGAAGAGGGGCGCGCCTATCCCAACATGCATTTTGTACCCACCAACCTTAACGGGGTTCGTCAAATGACACGCGCCCTCACGCGCGGTGAAGCTATTGGAATTCTTCCTGATCAAGTGCCTAGTGGTGGTGAAGGTGTTTGGGTACCATTCTTTGGGCGCCCTGCTTACACCACGCCACTCCCCGCAAGACTAGCCAATCGCAATAGCACTCCAGTCATCATGTTTACCGCTAAACGCAAGGCGCTTGGCAAAGGCTGGTTGATGCAAGCCACTCGATTAGCACCCCTTTCCGAAGACTCCACAGTAGCAGCCACCGAGCTCAATGTCGCCATTGAAAACGCGATCCTGGTGGCGCCCAATCAATTCATCTGGGCCTATAACCGCTACAAGCACCCCACCGGAGCAGAATTACCCCCAAGCAAGTAGTTAATAAATTTATAATTTATTGAACATGGTCTGGCTACAAAACGTTTTTAATTTTCTGGCGCTCAATCTGCTGCGCCTGTTTGCCTTTTTGCCTTACACCCTTACCACCCATGTTGGCTATGGCCTGGGTTGGCTAGTAGCACATATCCCCAATGAACGTGCGCATGTGGTTAAAACAAATCTACGCCTATGCTTTCCCAGTCTGAGTCAAAAACAAATTGATGCGCTTGCACTAGAACACTGGAAATTATTTGGTCGTAGCGTGATTGAGCGAAGTCGAATTTGGCTTGGTAGCGGCAAACAAATCACCGACATCGTCACCATCAACTCCGCCATTACCTTGGGTGATCGCAAGCCACGCCTCTTAATTAATCCTCACTTTGTAGGGCTCGAGGGCGGCTTCATGGCGCTCTCTGTTTTAGCAAGCCAGCATGACTGGCCGCGTGGCGCAGGCTTATATCAAAACATGAAGAACCCTTTTTTCAACCAAAAAATGATTGAGTGGAGAAATCGCTTTGGCGGAAAATCGATTGAAAGACAAAGCCGTTTACGCGACTTGATTCGTGAGATTCAAACAGGGAACTTTATCTTTATTGCACCCGATATTGACCTTGGTCCACGCGACTCCATCTTTGTCCCATTCTTTTCGATACAGACAAATACCATTACCTCAGTCTCACGCTTGGCAAGACTGAGTGGTGCGGAGGTGTGCCTCATGACCACCACTCTGAATGCAGACCGCAAAGCCTACACCTGCAACATCAGCGCGCCACTTCCCAACTTTCCTACCGATGATGTTGAGGCAGACACTGCGCGCCTCAATAAATACATCGAAGACCTTGTTCGCGAAAGACCGGCAGAGTACTATTGGGTACACAAACGCTTTAAACATAGGCCGCCTGGCGAGCCTAGCTTTTACAACTAATTGGAAATATTTTGAGTACGACTTCAATCAAGCCCACACGCACACTGCGTTTCACCAAAATGCATGGTGCTGGCAATGACTTCATTGTGCTCAACGGTATTGATCAAGACTTAAGCAATATCACGCGCGAGCAATGGCAAAAACTTGCCCATCGCCAATTTGGGATCGGCGCCGATCAAATTCTCCTGGTAGAGAAAGCCACCCGTCCCGACGCTGATTTTCGTTATCGGATTTTTAACGCCGATGGTGGCGAAGTTGAGCAATGCGGCAATGGCTCACGTTGCTTTGTACGCTTTGTGCTCGACCAGGGTCTATCGACAAAAAACCCTTTGCGAGTTGAAGTAGCGCATACCGTACTCACCCTTAAATCCCATCCCGACGGACAGATTGAGGTGGACATGGGCGCACCCATTTTCGAACACAGTAAAATTCCATTTGACGCGAGTGGCCTAGCTGATAAACAAGAGTTTCATGAAATGCTCTATGCGCTTCCTATTGCCACTCCAGGCGTGCACGATAGTTGGATTGGCGTGGTGTCGATGGGCAATCCGCATGCAGTACAAGTGGTGGGCGATGTGGATAGCGCACCAGTAGCGGAGGAAGGTCCATCGATTGAAAAAAATCCGGCATTTCCAAAAAAGGTGAATGCGGGCTATATGCAAATTCTGAATCGCAATGCAATCAAATTGCGTGTTTATGAGCGTGGCGCCGGCGAGACTCTCGCCTGTGGCACTGGCGCATGTGCCGCGGTAGTGTCAGGCATTCGCCGGGGTTTACTCGATTCACCTGTCAATGTGCATACCCGTGGTGGAGATTTGAAAATTGCTTGGGGCGGCATGTTTAATGAAGTGGCTCAGCCAGTCATTATGACTGGCCCAGCAATGACGGTATTTGAAGGCGAAACCACCCTCTAAAGAGGGCAACTTTCTTTAGATTAAATCCCGTACTTTTCTCGGTAAGCCCTCACGGCTGGCAAATAATTTGTTAGCGCGGCATCACTCGAAGCGGTTAAGAAAGACATCAAGTCTGCCAAATTGGCAATCGCCACTACTGGCAATCCAAATTCTTGTTCGACAGCTTGCACAGCAGACCTATCACCGATCTCTGTTGCAGTACCTGATTTTTCCATCCGATCCAGTGCGATTAAGACGGCTGCTGGCTCAGCACCCGCATCACGAATTAATTTCACGGACTCCCTGACTGAAGTTCCAGCAGAAATCACATCATCAATAATGACCACCTTACCTTTGACTGGCGCGCCCACTAATGAGCCGCCCTCACCATGATCTTTGGCTTCTTTGCGGTTGTAGGCATAAGGCACATTACGACCGGTATCTACTAAGGCGATTGCCGTTGCGGCAGCCAAGGTGATGCCTTTATAGGCCGGCCCATAGAGCATGTCGTATTCAATGCCGGATTCTTGCAAGGCTTTAGCGTAATAGCGCCCCAAGGCACACAAGCGAGCGCCATCATTAAAACCACCCGCATTAAAGAAATAAGGAGATAAGCGGCCTGCTTTAGTTTTAAACTCCCCAAACGACAAAACATTTGCCTCTAAGGCAAAACGAATAAAGTTATCTTGATTAGAATTTTTTGAGCTCATAGGCCTATATGTTACGCATCATTTCCGCCAACCTCAACGGTATCCGCTCTGCGGTCAAAAAAGGCTTCATGCCTTGGGTTATCAAACAAAAGGCAGACTTCGTTTGCATGCAGGAGTTGAAAGCGCAGCAAGATGATCTCGAGGACGCAATCCTTAACCCAGATGGCTTACACGGCTTCTTTCATCATGCCGAGAAAAAAGGCTATAGCGGTTGCGGCATCTATACCCCACATAAGCCAGATGAGGTGCTTTATGGCTATGGCAATCCAGAATTTGATGCGGAGGGGCGCTATGTAGAGGCCCGCTTTAAAAAACTGTCAGTGATCTCGGTATACATGCCATCTGGATCTAGCTCACCAGAAAGACAAGAGGCCAAATACCGCTATCTTGATTCTTTCTTGCCCCACCTAGTTGAGCTCAAAAAGTCAGGACGCGAGATCGTGCTTTGTGGTGATGTCAACATTGCCCATAATGAAATCGACCTGAAGAACTGGAAGGGTAATCTGAAGAACTCGGGATTTTTGCCAGAAGAGCGCGCCTGGCTAAGCAATCTATTTGGCAAAGTCGGCTACGTAGATGTCTATAGACAACTAGAGCCAAAGGCTACTGATGCGTGCTACACCTGGTGGAGTAATCGCGGGCAAGCGTATGCGAAGAATGTCGGTTGGCGCATCGACTATCACATTACTACCCCAGGCATCGCTGCTAGCGCCAAGAACACGGCGGTCTACAAAGATGAGCGCTTCTCCGATCACGCGCCACTAACGGTGGATTACGACTGGTCTATTTAGCGATTTGTGCGTCGTGCTTTTTAAACTCAACAACCTTGAAGTGGATAGTGAGCCAAATCAGAATCAACACAGGCGCACCAATAATCGCTGTGCCGATAAAGAAACTTTGGTAACCAAAGGCATCCACAAAGACTCCTGAAAAGCCCGCCAACCACTTTGGCAATAAGAGCATCATCGAACTAAACAAAGCGTATTGCGTAGCGGAATACTGAATATTCGTAAGCGATGATAAAAACGCAATAAACGCTGCCGTGGCAATACCAGAACTCAGGTTGTCTGCGGAAATCACCCACACCAAACCATTCAAATCGTGACCTTGGGTCGCAAGCCAAGCAAAGAGCAGATTGCTAATGGCCGACAGAATCGCGCCAAGAAACAAAATACGCATGACCCCAAAGCGTAGTGTCATCACCCCGCCAACAAAAGCGCCCACTAGAGTCATCACCACACCAAACACCTTGCTAACAGCGGCAACCTCATCTTTGGTATAGCCCATATCCACATAAAAAGGGTTGGCCATGATGCCCATCACGACATCGCTTATGCGATAGATTGCAATCAACGCCAAAATGAGAGCAGCATGCCAGCCATAACGTTGAATAAAGTCTGCGAATGGCTCAATCAAGGTTTGATGCAGCCATGCCTTTACATCGCGCACCTTCGCTAATTCGACACGCACTGGCTCTTTACTAAATAAGGTCGTAATGACGCCAACGCCGATCGAGAACGCCATGCAAAGATAGGCGAACTGCCAGGCACCTGCATCATATGACCCACCACTGAGCTCTACTCGTGCAGCTAGCCAAAGCACACCGGCACCCGACCAAATTAAAGCGAGTCGGTAACCGGTTTGGTATGTCGCCGCCAAAGCAGCCTGATGATCGCTATCAGCCGATTCAATCCGGAAGGCGTCTAAGGCGATATCTTGTGTAGCAGAACCAAAAGCAACCAGTAGCGCACACCAAATCATCAGGGTAAGCTGGGATTGAGGATCAACACTAGCCATTCCAATCAAGCCCAAAATAATCAGGGCCTGCGCAAACAGCAACCAACTCCGTCTACGACCTAATAATTTTGTTAACAAGGGAATAGGTAAACGATCCACCAAAGGTGCCCACATCCACTTGAATGCATAAATCAGACCGACCCAAGTGAGGTAGCCAATGGTACTGCGATCAATACCCGCCTCTCTCAACCAAAAACTGAGAGTACCCAA
Organism: Burkholderiaceae bacterium; assembly: GCA_947374315.1. Next base: position 5,632 of record CANCBK010000023.1, read on the forward strand.
AATAAGAAGGAGGGGTAGACCTGCGGAGAAGCCCAAGAAGAGCATCCGCAGACAGGGCCATTGGAGATAGACCCGAAAATCGCTTAACCAGGATCGCATCACTTTAGGCACGACGAATGCGGAATAGCGCCAAGCTTCCAAAGAGGTTTGGCATTAAGGTCACTTGTCGACCCTCATGCAAGATGCATTGGTCCAGAATCTTTAAACCCAGGCTGGAGGCTAATTTCTCAAAATCGGCCACTGTGAGCACGCGCACATTGGGGGTGTTGTACCACTGGTATGGCAAGCTTTTCGAAACAGGCATACGGCCAAAACCAACCGCTAAACGGTGTGACCAATGGCCAAAATTTGGGAAAGATACGACTGACTCTTTTCCAACTCGCACCACTTCACGCAAAATCTTTTCAGTTTCGTGAATGGTTTGCAGAGTTTGTGAAAGCACGACAGTATCAAAACTATTGTTCTCAAACAGCGCTAAACCACCTTCGAGATTTTGCTGAATCACATTCAGACCTTTTTGCACGCATGACAACACACGAGCATCATCAATCTCGACGCCATAGGCATGAACGGGTTTTTGCTTTTGCAAATACTCTAAGAAGCTACCGTCTCCACAGCCGAGATCCAACACCTCACTATTGGGAGCGATCCAGCGAGCGATTGCCGCAAAGTCTGCGCGCTTCATGCTTTTACCTCTAGCATTTGTTCAAAATAGGCGCGAATCAAATGGTGATAACGAGGATCGTCCAACAAGAAAGCATCGTGTCCATGTGGGGCATCAATTTCCGCATAACTTACTTCACTCTTATTACTGAGCAAAGATGCCACAATCTCGCGGCTCCGGTTTGGCGGAAAACGCCAGTCCGTAGAAAAACTCACTACCAAAAACTTCGCCTGCACTTCAGCCAGGGCGCGGTTCAAGCTACCCTCATAGCGACGTGAGGGATCAAAATAATCCAACGCTCGAGTAATGAGTAAGTAGGTATTGGCATCAAAATAGGTAGAAAACTTCTCCCCTTGATGGCGCAAGTAACTTTCAACCTCAAACTCCACATCAAAACTGAAGCGATAATCATTCGATTCACCCTTGGGACGCTGCAATTCGCGCCCAAACTTTTCCGCCATGTCATCGTCAGATAGATAGGTGATATGACCTACCATACGCGCTAATCTTAGGCCGCGCTTCGGCACGACGCCATGCTCGTAATAGTTGCCCCCATGAAAATCAGGATCAGACAAAATTGCATTACGCGCAACTTCGTTAAAGGCAATGTTCTGGGCGCTCAATTTTGGTGTAGATGCAATCACCACACAATGCGCTAAGCGTTTTGGAAACTGGATGGACCAAGCCAATGCTTGCATACCCCCCAAGCTTCCACCCAATACTGCAGCAAAGCGACGGATACCCAGCTTATCAGCTAAGCGTGCTTGAGTGTTCACCCAATCCTCAACAGTAATCACTGGGAAATCAGCACCATAAGGTTTGCCACTGGCAGGATTCATGCTCATTGGGCCCGTTGACCCAAAACAAGAGCCTAAATTATTCACGCCAATCACAAAGAAGCGATCTGTATCTACCGGCTTGCCGGGTCCGATCATGTTGTCCCACCAGCCGATGTCGCTTGCATTGTCGGGGTTCGGGCCAGCCACATGGTGGGATGCATTTAATGCATGACAGACCAATACGGCATTACTTTTATCGGCATTGAGTTTGCCATACGTTTCAATGACTAGATCGTAGCCAGACAATATGGCGCCACTTTGCAAGGGCAAGGGCTCGGCAAAGTGGATGGTGTTTCTAGAGAGGTGCAGCTCGCTCATTCGGATAGAAGGATACGAAGACTAACATCAGACGCTTCGGTTGGTAGTTTTTTAAAGCCGCTACGAGCAAATCGATGCCAACGGCCTAAGACGCAGCTCATCAGCATGGCTGCACGAACACTGACTTCGTCTTGAGTGACGCTTGCCCAAGCACCCCCTTGAGTTTGAGCAATGCGCAAGGCTTGCTTTAATGACACCTCAACACGATCAAGCACTTGGGTGATGCGCTCTTGTAAGCGATCATCCTCTTGAAGCAAAGCATCACCTAACAGCACGCGGGTCATACCAGGATTTTTTTCCGCGAAGAACAAGAGCATCTGCAAAATGCCGCGAGCCTGCGCAAGGCCAGACTCTTCTTTTTGATTAATCTGGTTAATCAGACCAAATACAGTTTGCTCAATAAAAGCAATTAAGCCCTCGAACATTTGCGCTTTACTTGCGAAGTGGCGGTACAGTGCCGCTTCTGAAACTTGAATTTTTGCCGCTAAGGCTGCAGTAGTCACGCGCTCACCCTTCGGGTTCTGCAACATCTCTGCCAGCACTTGCAAAATCTGAAGTCGGCGCTCGCCAGGACGTGGACGCTTGCGTACCTTACCCTCATCGGCAATAGCAGATTCAATTTCTAACGAGGTGGGATCTAAAGCGTCGCGCATATATCTCTCTTATTAGATTCTTAGCGCGAACGAATCATTGTTCCGAACGCTTGCTCAGTCAAAATCTCTAACAGCAAAGAATGTTCAATTCGTCCATCAATAATGTGGACCGAGTTCACGCCACTCTTTGCAGCGTCTAATGCAGAAGAGATCTTCGGCAACATACCGCCAGAAATCGTGCCATCAGCAAACAAGCCCTCAATCTCTCGTGCCGTCAGGTCGGTTAAGAGTGTGCCGCTTTTATCCATCACACCAGGAATATTGGTCATCATGACTAATTTCTCTGCATGCAAAATTTCTGCCATCTTGCCAGCAACCAAGTCAGCATTAATGTTATATGCCTGACCTTCTTCGCTAAAGCCAATTGGGGAGATCACCGGAATAAAGGCATCATCCTGCAGGGCTTTTACCACCGCAGGGTTGATCGCTTCAATCTCGCCAACGAAGCCTAGGTCAATCTTGCCACCCGCATTCTTTTCATCAGCAACCAACATTTTCTTGGCGCGAATTAAGCCACCATCTTTACCAGTCAAGCCTACTGCCTGACCGCCAAAGTGATTAATCAGCATCACGATATCTTGCTGCACTTCTCCGCCTAGAACCCACTCCACGACTTCCATGGTTTCTTCGTCGGTAACGCGCATGCCCTGAATAAATGTGCCGGTCTTGCCGATCTTTTTAAGAGCTTCATCAATTTGCGGGCCACCACCGTGAACCACTACGGGATTCATACCAACAAGCTTAAGCAAAATAACATCGCGCGCAAAACTTTCTTTCAAGCGCTCTTCCACCATGGCGTTTCCACCATACTTAATCACAATAGTTTTACCGTGATACGCCCGGATGTAAGGCAAGGCTTCAGCCAAAATCTCCGCCTTTAATAGAGGTGAGATTTCGCTAATAGATGGAGATTGCTTGGTCATCGCTACTTTTATATTCGGTCTAGTAATTAATCGCCAAACAACTTTTGACGAAGTTCACGACGCTCTTGCGCCTCGAGAGATAGGTTGGCCGTTGGGCGGGCAATTAAACGGTTCAAACCAATAGGCTCGCCAGTCTCTTCGCACCAGCCATAATCTCCGGACTCAATTCGAGCCAATGCTTGCTCAACCTTTTTCAGTAATTTGCGCTCGCGATCGCGAGTACGCAATTCAAGCGCATGCTCTTCTTCGATCGTCGCACGATCCGCTGGATCAGGAACCAAAATATTTTCACGAAGATGCTCTGTAGTTTCAGAGGCATTTTTCAAAATGTCGCCTTTTAAAGTCAAGAGCTTCTGACGGAAAAAATCTAGCTGGCCAGCGTTCATATAGTCCTTATCGGACATCTTGAGCAACTCAACCTCAGTTAAAGGCTCGCCCTTGACAACCTTGCTACTCGCTTTTGCTGAGGCTGTAGATTTTGTTGGTGTTTTTACCGTCATTTCATTCTTTCTATGGATTAGAACCATTATTGCTTCATTCTGCCAAAGTTTTACGGCACTTCTATCAATATTTATCAATATTGACCGTGGCGCCGGATTGTACTTGAAATTCCCTAGGCCAAACAGCCCTCCAGCCCAGCCAGCAGGGTGTCCTTAGGCAAATCAATGCCAATAAACACCATGCGGGTTTGCTTGGGCTCTGTGCCCCATAAACCAGCCATATCGCTACCCATCATCTGGTGAACGCCCTGAAACACGACTTTTCGGTTGCTACCCTTCACATAGAGGACGCCTTTATAGCGCAACATCTTCTCGCCAAAGACCTCCAAAATGCCGCCGAGGAAGTCTTCCAATTTTTTGTGATCAAAGGGTTTATCACTACGAAAAACAAAGGATTGGATGCGGTCCGTATGACCGGCATGCCCATGATGGTCATGGCTATGGTCGTGCCCACAAGCGCCGTGGTCATGATGGTCGTGACTATGATCATGGCCGCAGGTGGCGTGATCATGATCTTCCTGCTCTAAAAAATGGGGGTCGATATCTAGCTTGGCATTCAAATTGAAGCCCTTGAGGTCCAAAACGGCATCCAAAGGGACTACGCCCTTAGAAATCCCCTGAATAGGCGCTCGGGGGTTCATATGCATCAGTCGACCACGCAAAGCATCCACCTCTGCAGGCGTTACCAAATCGGTCTTGGTAATGAAAATTTGATCCGCAAAGCCCACTTGACGTTGAGCCTCTTCATGCTCGCTCAGTTGCTGCTGGCCATGCTTTGCATCCACCAAAGTCACTACGGCATCGAGCACATAGTGATCAGCAACATCATCATCCATAAAGAAGGTTTGAGCTACCGGGCCTGGATTAGCAACCCCAGTGGTCTCAATAACCACACGCTCAAAGCTAATTTTTTTATCCTTGCGCTGCTCCCACAGCTCGTTGAGGGCGTCTACTAGGTCGCCACGAATCGTGCAGCAAATGCAGCCATTGCTCATTTGCACAATATTTTCTTGATTATCTTGAACCAGAATGTCGTTATCGATATTCTCTTCGCCGAACTCGTTCTCAATCACGGCAATTTTTTTACCATGTTGCTCGGTCAGAATATGCTTGAGCAAAGTCGTTTTGCCGCTACCCAAAAAGCCTGTGAGAATTGTTACCGGAATTAACGCCATCATTGATCCTATCAAAATCTAGAAGTAATACATTCCCACAAAGGGAAACCTGACATCTTACCGAGTTCCTCAGTCTTTGCCAGCCTTTGCGCGAGGATGGGCTTTATCGTATGCCTGCGCAAGGTGCTGGAAGTCCAAAGAGGTGTAAATCTGGGTGCTAGCAATACTGGCATGCCCCAGCATCTCCTGCACTGCCCGTAAATCCTGGGAAGACTGCAGCACATGACTAGCAAAGCTATGACGCATCATATGCGGATGTACATGTGTCGGCAGACCAGCTCGCATGGCTAAGGTGCGTAAACGGGCCTGAACAGTGCGAGGGGATAAGCGAGCGCCTGTAGCTGAAATAAACAAGGCGATAGATGCATCAGCCCGCTCTGACTGATCCCGCCATTCGCGCCAAATCTTGAGGGATTTCATGGCTGGGCCGCCAATGGGCACAGAACGGCGCTTTCCACCCTTACCCAGAACAGTAACTTCAGCAGCATCCCAATCCAACCATCCTGCCGACTCATTCTGACGATCTTTGCTTTGCATGACATCGATGCCCAAGAGCTCTGACAAACGCAGGCCCGAGGAATACAACAAATCAATGATGGCGGCGTCGCGCACCGTCTCTAGATCTTGCTTTTCTTCAGCCTCTTTGACCGCTTGATTCACTAAAGAAAGCGCCTGCTCTACCGAGAGCGCCTTTGGCAAAGACTTCAAACGCTTTGGGGCCTTCACATCATCCACTGGGTTGGCCACCAGATTTGCGGTGACACGCCTCTCTCGCGCATCGCGCCGCGCATCCTTCTCGGTTAACCAGTCATACCAGCCACGCCATGCAGAGAGCGCTCTCGCAATAGTGCGGGATGATTTTCCTTTTGAGTGTAAGCGGCCTGCCCAACGACGCACATGTGCGTTCGTCACTTTCAGCAACTCTACGGAGTCGTCCGCCGCAAAGACCTGGAGCTCATTGAGGTCTAGGCGATAGGCCTTGAGCGTATGGGGTGAGAGCTGCCTCAACACATGCAACTCATGCAAGTACTCTTGAACGAGCGGATGCAGCTCAGCTAGCGCTTGGCTCATAAGCCTGGATGCGATCCAAAGCTGCTGCAGTTAACTCCGCAATCTGACGCAAATAGAACGCCCCCATATCCGCCGTAAAACGGGTTTCATCCTGACTTGCCAACAACAACACTGCGGGTGGCTGAACCGCCCCAATGCTTTTACCCAAGGGCAAACCTATGGCGACCATGCTTTGCCACCCCGGATCAATGCTTACTTGAGTTGCGAGCAAGTCCACGCTAGCAGATGCCAGCTCCTTGGCCGAGCCGCATAAAGGTGCATCAACCCATGGACCAAAGGCAGAGTTAGGAGAAAGAAGTTGCGCTGACTCGACCTCGAACACTTCTGCCAAGCCCGCAGTCACCGCAGCATCAATATCAGACTTGTTATTAGCGCGCATCAAACGCAATAACCAAGCTACCAAACTTTGTTGAGTTTTATCATTGCGACTACCAAAGTGCAACATCTCGCTAAGACGGCGATTGAGCTCTTGATTCTGCGTACGCAACAAAGTCATCTGACGCTCTTGCAATGAGATCGCGCGATCTTCATGCGGATGCTTCAAGCGAATTTCATTCAAGAGATTGGCGTAGCGCTCAAAGAAACCAGGGGTAGCGCGCAACCACTCCGCCACCAACTCTTCTTGCTCTGCTTGCTTAGGATCAATCGCGCTCATCTATTGCCTTCTCAATTTCGAATGTGGTGTTTATTTTGGTATTTATTTCTTTAGCTCAGTTTTTTACGGAGCAGCTCATTCACTTGGCCTGGATTAGCCTTGCCTTGCGAAGCCTTCATGATTTGGCCAACCAAAGCATTAAAAGCCTTCTCTTTGCCGGAGCGGAATTCTTCTACTGACTTCTCATTGGCCGCCAAGACGGTATCGATCATGATCTCCAGCTCACCGCTATCGCTAATTTGCTTTAAGCCTTTTGCATCAATCACTTGATCAACGGTGCTAAGCAACTTTCCTGCAATGGCCTCCTCCCAAAGAATGGCAAAAATATCTTTTGCGATCTTGTTCGAGATAGTGCCGTCTGCCACACGCGTTAATAGTGGGGCCAAATGCTCGGCCTTTAATGGCGCGTCAGCAGTCGCAATGCCTGCACGGTTTAATGAGGAAGCAAACTCGCCAGCGATTAAATTAGCCGCCGCTTTTGCTAATGGCTTACCAACAATAAACAGCAGCTCTTCAAATACTTTTGCAGTATCACGATCTTGTGTGAGCAATTGCGCATCGTAAGCACTTAAACCAAATTCACTTTGCCATTGCTGGCGCAGCTGTGCTGGTAGGGCGGGCATCTTGCTACGGACTTCGGCAATCCATGCATCATCAATCACGACCGGCAATAAGTCGGGATCGGGGAAGTAGCGATAGTCGTTCGCATCCTCTTTGCTACGCATGCTGCGCGTTTCTTGGCGGTCGGGGTCGTATAAGCGTGTCTCTTGTACAACGGTGCCGCCATCCTCAATCAATTCAATTTGTCGGCGCACTTCGTATTGAATAGCCTCCTCCAAAAAACGGAATGAGTTCAAGTTCTTAATCTCGCAACGGGTACCAAACTCCGACTGACCCATTGGGCGAACAGAAACGTTTGCATCGCAACGGAATGAGCCCTCTTGCATATTGCCGTCGCAAACGCCCAACCAAACCACTAGCGTATGTAAGGCCTTTGCATACGCAACCGCTTCAGCGGCGCTACGCATCACTGGCTCGGTAACGATTTCTAGTAGCGGCGTACCAGCACGATTTAAATCAATGCCACTAGAAGCCTCTCCATGGGGACCCAAGAAACCCTCTTCATGAACTGACTTACCAGCATCCTCTTCCATGTGGGCGCGCGTCAACTCAACTACCTTCACCTGATCACCGACCAAGATTTCTAAATGGCCGCCAATCACTACGGGCTTTTCAAACTGACTAATCTGATAACCCTTAGGTAAATCCGGATAGAAATAGTTCTTACGCGCAAAAATACTGGCTGGTGAAATCTTGGCATCTACTGCCAAACCAAAACGAATGGCATGCTCAACAGCTTGGCGATTCAACACAGGCAACACACCAGGCAGAGCTAAATCCACTGCGCAAGCTTGGGTATTGGGTCCTGCGCCAAAGCGCGTGCTTGCGCCACTGAAAATTTTCGATTGCGTCTGTAATTGCGCATGGGTCTCTAGACCGATAACAACTTCCCATTGCATCATGTCACCTCGCCTACTTGACGCAAATGCCAGTCACTGGCTTGCTGATATTGATGGGCAACCTGTAATAGGCGTGCCTCAGAAAAATAATTACCAATTAACTGCATGCCAATCGGTAAATTATTTGCATTAAATCCACAAGGCACACTCATGGCCGGCAATCCCGCCAGGTTCGTCGAGAGCGTATAAATATCTTCCAAGTACATCTGTACGGGATCTTTTGATTTTTCGCCTAAACGCCAAGCAACATCAGGGGCAACTGGGCCCAAGATGACATCGCACTGTTCAAATGCCGCCTGAAAATCCGCTGCAATAATGCGACGAATCTTTTGTGCCTGCAAATAGTAGGCATCGTAATAACCATGGCACAACACATAGGTGCCGATCAAAATACGACGCTTTACCTCAGCACCAAAGCCTTCGGTGCGAGACTTTTTGTACATATCCGATAAATCACGATACTCACTTGCGCGATGACCATAACGCACACCATCGAAACGACTTAAGTTACTGGACGCCTCAGCGGGTGCCAGCACGTAATACACCGGAATGGAGAGCTTGGTCTTTGGCAGGGTCACCTCAACCAACACTGCCCCCAGCTCTTTTAAGGCTTTTGCCGCAGCATTAACGGCATCAGCCACCTCTTGAGCCAAGCCCTCCGCAAAGAATTCTTTTGGCAAGCCAACCCGCAGCCCTTCCAATGGCTTTGCGGCATTAGCGTTACCTTCTATCCAAGCTTGAGTGAGGTAGCGACTGTAGTCCTCACCAGAGTCGGCAAGAGAGGTGGAGTCACGAGGATCATGGGAAGACATCGCCGTAAGTAGCAAGGCACAGTCTTCTGCGGTTTTGCCCATCGGCCCAGCCTGGTCCAAAGAGGAGGCATACGCAATCATTCCGTATCGGGAAACGCGCCCGTAGCTTGGCTTGATGCCAGTCAATCCACAAAAAGCAGCTGGCTGACGTATTGAGCCCCCGGTATCCGTGCCCGTCGCAATCGGGGCTAGACCAGCCGCAACTGCAGCAGCTGAACCTCCGGATGATCCGCCGGCAACATACTCGGAATTCCATGGATTTAAAACGGGGCCATAGGCTGAATTCTCATTCGAAGAGCCCATGGCAAACTCGTCCATATTGGTCTTGCCAAGGCAGACCATGCCGGCCCCATGGGGGTTTAATTCATCCGGAATTCCCAAATTGGCGACCACGGTAGCGTCAAAAGGACTCAGGTAGCCCTCCAGCATTTTGGACGCAGCAGTGGACTTCCAACCCCGCGTCACAAAGACATCTTTGTGAGCCACAGGAATGCCGGTCAATTTTCCAGCCCTGCCAGAAGCCAACAAAGAATCTGCTTTAGATGCTTGCTCTAGACTTAAGTGAGCGCTCACATCAAGGAATGCATTCCAGCGTTTTCCAGCTTCAATTCGGTCTAAAAAGTACTGTGTCAGCTCGGTACTGGAGACCTCTTTAGCTGCCAAAGCTTTAGACATTAAAGCGATGGGGGTTTGATTCCAGCTCATTCGATCACCTTTGGGACTAAGAAATAACCATCCTGCTCGGCGGGACATGAGCGCATATTGTCAGCGCGATGGTCGGACTCTGTAACTGCGTCTGGACGCAAAGGCTGCGCCAAATCGCGCAAAAAGAGAATGGGGTGAGCTAAGGGCTCAAGGCCAGCAGTATCGACGGCCTGCATCTCCTCAACTAAGGCAAAAACAGCCTGTAATTGAGGCAATACCGCCTCGGCTTCTGCCTGACTTAACTCAAGACTGGAAAGGTGCGCAATGCGCTGGACATCGTCAAGTTTCATGGGGCGCTAGAGTATCATTCCTATATATATTTATTAACACTTACTTATTTTCCCACTACATCATGTTTGGTTTTTTCCGCAGCTACTTTTCAAATGACCTGGCCATTGACCTGGGCACCGCCAACACCCTAATTTACATGCGTGAACGGGGTATTGTGCTTGATGAACCCTCCGTTGTGGCAATTCGCACTGAAGGCGGTCCAAGTGGCAAAAAAACCATTTTGGCCGTAGGTAAGGATGCAAAAGCGATGTTAGGGCGCGTCCCTGGAAATATTGAGGCCATTCGCCCTATGAAAGACGGCGTTATTGCCGATTTCACAATCACCGAGCAGATGCTCAAGCAATTTATCAAAATGGTGCATGAGAGCAAGCTGTTAAAGCCAAGTCCACGCATCATCATCTGCGTTCCTTGTGGCTCTACCCAAGTTGAACGTCGCGCCATTCGAGAGTCCGCATTAGGTGCGGGCGCTTCACAGGTATTTTTGATTGAAGAGCCGATGGCTGCTGCGATTGGTGCAGGCCTACCCGTTTCTGAAGCAGCTGGCTCCATGGTTGTTGACATTGGTGGCGGCACCACTGAAGTTGGCGTGATGTCATTAGGCGGCATGGTTTACAAAGGCTCCGTTCGGGTTGGTGGCGATAAGTTTGATGAAGCCATCACCAACTACATTCGCCGTAACTACGGCATGTTGATTGGCGAGCAAACTGCCGAGTTAATTAAGAAAACCATTGGCTCCGCATTCCCTGGCGCGGAAGTGCGCGAGATGGAAGTGAAGGGTCGCAATCTTTCCGAAGGTATTCCACGTAGCTTTACCGTGACAAGCAATGAAGTGCTTGAAGCTTTGACTGATCCATTGAATCAAATCGTGACTGCTGTAAAAGCAGCCTTAGAACAAATTCCTCCTGAGCTCGCATCCGACATTGCTGAACGCGGCATGATGCTTACCGGTGGTGGCGCTTTATTGCGTGACCTAGATCGCTTGCTCCTCGAAGAAACTGGCCTCCCAATCCATGTTGCAGAAGACCCCCTCACTTGCGTCGCTCGTGGTTGCGGTATTGCCTTAGAGCGCATGGACAAGCTGGGCGGCGTTTTCTCACAAGAGTAATTGACTTAAGCGTCGATTAGGGAATTGCAACATAGCGCTCCTCCACTTTTCAGACAAGGCGTTCCGGCTTTAGTCAAACTGATTGTCTGTCTATCGATCAGCATCGCATTGATGTTGATCGATTTTCGCTTCAAAGCGCTTGACCCCATTCGCAATAACGTCAACTGGTTATTGCGCCCCCTTGAATATGTGATGATGATGCCGCGCAATGCGTATGAAGCAACATCAGAATATTTCACAAGCCGGGGAACACTTGATAAAGAAAATCAAGAAATGAAAGTGCGTCAAGCGGAGCTCTCTTTACTAGCCAATCAATCTGAATTTCTTCTGGTAGAAAACCAAAACCTACGCCAGTTGATGGACTTGCAAAAACATGTTCCATTTAAAACTTTACCAGTAGAGATTTTGTTTAATCCACCCAATCCCATTTCCCAACGTATTGTGATCAATCGCGGCAGTGAAGATGGCCTCAAACCAGGCAGCCCCATCGCAAATGATTCTGGCATCCTAGGCCAAGTCGTGCGCCTCTATGACCACTCCGCAGAAGTATCCCTGCTGGAAGATCGTGACTTTGCAGTCCCAGTACAAGTCGCTCGCAACGGCCTAAGGGCTGCGGTATTTGGTGCAGGGCGCGGCAACCCCCTAGAGCTTCGCTACCTTCCCGTGGCCAGCGACCTTGAAGTAGGTGATGTGCTGATTACCTCAGGTATCGATGGCGTTTATCCACCGGGATTTGCTGTGGCCATCATCAGCCGAATTGAGCGTAATGCGGATAAAAATTCTTCGAATGTATTTTGCGTGCCCGTTGCCCCAGTCAATCGCTATCGTCAGGCCCTCGCCTTGCTTTACGATCCACAGTGGGATGCAAAAGCGTCAATCGTTACCAGCAAGCCTGGCGCACTGCCGACCAACACCCCAGGCCGCCGCCAAACTCGTGCGCGAGGGATGCAATGATCGACTTTCAAAGTGGCTACATTCTGCGCCCAGTTAACCCGGTCTTTATTTTTTTCAGCCTGTTTTGTGCGTTACTACTAAATCTCTTGCCTATCGGTAATTATGGTTGGGTGCCGGATTGGCTCATTATTTGCATTGTGTTTTGGAACATTCATCAACATCGCTATGTTGGCGTCATCACCGCCTTCATTCTTGGCGTGCTAATGGATGTACACAACTCAGACTTATTGGGTCTTCATGCCTTTAGTTATTCATTGGTAGCCTACCTTGCGATCTCTTGGCATCGACGCATTATTGCTTTGTCGGTTCTGACCCAGGCCCTACACCTCTTGCCAATCTTCTTATTGGTTTCACTATTTCCGGTATTGGCTCATTGGCTATTGAGTGGTGAAATTTACTGGTGGGCACTAACCGGCGCCATTCAAGCGGTAATTGAGGCTCTGCTATGGCCAGTGGCAACCCGCATCTTGCTATCCCCTCAGCGTCGCCCAATCGACGTTGATCACAATCGCCCCCTCTAAAGCGTTGCATGGTTTCATTTAAAAAACCAAATCTCGACTCCTTTCAAGAGCGCATTCATATTGCGACCCTATTCGTTACATTCTGTTTCTTATTGTTGATTACGCGATTGGTATGGCTGCAGCTTGTAAGTCATAGCAAATACTCCCTGCTGGCAGAGAGCAACCGCATTGCCCTAGTACCCGCTCCAGCCAACCGCGGCCTGCTGATAGACCGCAACGGTATTGTGATTGGCAGAAACTATTCCGCACTTACGCTCGATGTCAACGCCGAGGAAGTGAAGGGTGATGTGGACGAGCTCATCGACCAACTCTCCCAAATTGTGCTGATCTCCCCAAGGGACCGCCGAAATTTCAAGCGCTCATTAGAAGATTCTCGAAAAATGGGGACATTCCCCCTGAGATCGATGCTCACCGAGGCAGAAACAGCCCGGTTTATGGCCAATCGCTATCGATTCCCCGGGGTAGAGATCCGCGCTCGTAGCTTTCGCGAGTACCCTTACAACGAATTAGCCTCCCATTTAATTGGCTACATCGGAAGGGTTTCTCAGCGTGATAAAGAGCGCATGCAGGCTGAAATTGAGAACTCCAAAGCGGATGATCCCGATGCACTACAAACCTCTTTTTTGCCGGGCATTCAGTACGTTGGGAAAATTGGTTTAGAGCAAAGCTATGAAAGCGTATTGCGTGGCACCCCTGGTTACGATCAAGTAGAAATCACAGCGGGTGGCAAACCAGTGCGCACACTTTCAAGCTCGCCCTCTGTGCCCGGAAAAAATGTCGTGCTATCGGTAGACATTAAGTTGCAATATTTAGTAGAGCAACTCTATGGTAATTTCCGCGGCGCATTTGTGGCGATTGAACCTGAAACGGGTGATGTCTTAGCATTTGTCTCCAAGCCCAACTTCAATCCGAATGACTTTGTTGAGGGTATTGATGCGGTCACTTGGAAGGAGCTCAATGACTCTCCACAAAAGCCACTCTATAACCGCCCACTCAAAGGTATCTACCCGCCTGGGTCAACCTATAAACCATTCATGGCTTTAGCCGCACTTGAAAACAAGAAGCGCACGCCATCACAAACTATTTTTGATCCTGGTTACTTTGATTTTGGAAATCATACGTTTCGTGATGATAAAAAGGGTGGACATGGAACGGTTGACATGCAAACCTCGATTGTCGAGTCTTGCGATACCTACTACTACATGCTTGCGCGCGATATGGGCGTTGACATGATTTATGACTTTATGAAGCCACTTGGTTTTGGTCAGATCACTGGCATTGACTTGCAAGGTGAATCAAGAGGCGTGTTGCCGTCAACCGAATGGAAGAGAAATACCTTCAAAAAACCAGAGCAGCAAAAGTGGTACGAAGGAGAAACGATATCCCTAGGCATTGGCCAGGGATACAACGCATTTACTATTTTGCAGCTCGCACATGCTATGGCCAATGTGGCAAATAATGGCATCGTCATGAAGCCCCATTTAGTGAAAGCAATTGAAGATCCGTTCACGAGACATCGGGTTCTTACAACGCCCAAAGAAAGTTATCGCATTGATCTCAAGCCCGAGAACATCGAGGTCATTAAAAAGGCGATGGTGGAGGTAAATAATTCTGGAACTTCGGCGGCGGCATTTAAAGGAACTGGATATCAAGTAGGTGGCAAGACGGGAACTGCCCAAGTATTTAGCTTGAACTCAAAAGAATATAAGCATGGCGCTACTGCTGAATTCTTGCGCGATCATGCCTTGTATATCGCTTTTGCTCCCGCTGAAAAACCTACCATCGTGATTGCAATGGTCGTTGAGAATGCTGGGTTCGGAGCGCAGTACGCCGCACCTATCGCCAGAAAAGCATTGGATTTTTATATTGAAGGTAAATGGCCTAAGGAGGTTCCTGAATGGAAAAGAGCGCCATAAGCAAAGCAAAGCAAATATTCTTCGGGATTTTTAGTGGGCTCGATCGACAGCTCGGCCTTATTCTGCTTGGCCTAGCGACTGTCGGCTTTCTTACCTTTTTATCTGCAAGTCAAAATACCCCTGTTCGCCTTGAAGATGAGTTTCGCAATCTCGCACTGTCTTTTGTGCTGATGTGGATAGTCTCTCGCATTCCACCAAAGTGGCTAGAAATGGCAGCGGTTTGGATCTACAGCCTTGGGATTGCATTACTTATTGCGGTAGCTGCTTTTGGACTTATTAAAAAAGGTGCGCGACGCTGGCTTAATATTGGGATAGTAGTTCAACCTTCAGAGTTAATGAAAATTGCCATGCCTCTGATGATGGCCTGGTACTTTCAAAAACGAGAGGGCGTACAAAAGTCGTGGGACTATGGAGTGGCTGCAATCATTCTCGGCATTCCAGTTTTCCTGATTGCCCGTCAACCGGACTTAGGCACCGCATTGCTTGTTTTTGCCGCGGGTATGTATGTCATCATTCTTGCGGGCTTGCCCTGGAAGTGGATTCTGCCATTTGTCGGCATTGGCGCCACCGGGATTCTTCTGATTATTATTTTTGGCAGCACGATTTGTGCTCATGATGTCGCATGGCCTTTTATCCAGGACTATCAAAAACATCGTGTTTGTACTTTGCTTGACCCTAGCAGTGACCCGCTCGGAAAAGGCTTTCACACCATTCAGTCGATGATCGCAATCGGCTCTGGTGGATTTTTTGGCAAGGGCTGGTTTCAAGGAACGCAAGCGCATCTGGAATTCATTCCAGAAAAGCATACTGATTTTGTCTTCGCGGTTTATTCCGAAGAGTTTGGCCTGCTCGGTAACTTGATTCTGCTGGCACTCTTCTTTGCGCTCATTAAAAGAGGCCTAGCCATCTCCGCAGGTGCGCCTAATTTATTCACACGCCTACTAGGCGCATCAGTGACACTCATTTTCTTTACCTACGCCTTTGTGAATATTGGCATGGTGAGCGGCTTGTTGCCTGTCGTAGGGGTTCCATTGCCCTTTATTAGCTATGGAGGCACTGCTCTGGTTACCTTGGGCTTTGGAGCGGGCATCTTGATGAGTATTCACCGCCATCGACGACTAGTGCAAAGTTAAAAGAATTTCCCAAAACTCTTGCGGCAGCGCTGGAAACAAAAAAGCCCGGCATGCCGGGCTTTTCATCAACAAAGCAAGAATTACTTCTTACGCTTGTTAACTGAATCCTTAAATGCCTTACCAGCAGAAAACTTAACAGTTTTAGCAGCAGCAATTTTGAGTGGCTCGCCAGTTTTTGGGTTACGACCCATACGTGCAGCACGTTTGCCAGAAGCAAAAGTACCAAAGCCGATCAGTTGTACTGAGTCACCTTTAGTAACAGCTTTAATGATTGTCTCGATAGCAGAATTCAATGCGAATTCAGCTTTGGCTTTAGAAATCTCCGCGTCGTCAGCAATCGCTGCGATTAGTTCGGCTTTGTTCAAGTGAAGCTCCTTATAGATATTGATGTCAGCGCACATTACGCTTACATGATTTTAACCACAAAAAAT
>CANCBK010000024.1 GCA_947374315.1 Burkholderiaceae bacterium
TGCAGAGCATTTGGAAGTGGAAATCAAAACTTCTCTATAATCTAGGACTTAAATCGCAAGGAAGAGTGGCAGAGCGGTTGAATGCACCAGTCTTGAAAACTGGCGAGGATGAAAGTCCTCCGTGAGTTCGAATCTCACCTCTTCCGCCATATACGACAGCAGAGCCCCCATCCATGGGGCTCTTTGTTTTTGGCGCCCTTCTACCCACCACTCTACCCACCAGCAAAACATTGTCTAGATTTGGATTGAGTTGGATATAGATGGGTGGGAAACTTCCCCGCAACGCTTGGCAAGATACTCGTAAATATCAAAGGAGGGTAACTAATGCCCCCTAAGGGGCATGGTTAATTTATTGAATACACTAGATCTCAATATAAAGATCATCATAGCGACTTATCTAAATTATGAAAATTCATGTACTAAGTGATTTGCATTTAGAATTTTCCGATTTTTCACCTGCATTAAATGCGGCAGATGTTATTGTCCTGGCCGGTGATATTGGCCTGCGCTCCGAGGGTATAACTTGGGCTAGAAAATCGTTTCCGAATCAAGAGATTATTTATGTGGCTGGCAATCATGAGTTCTATGGCTCCCAGCGTGGTCACGCCATTGAACGGATGAGGAGCGCATCCACTGAGTACGGAATTCATTTTCTAGATGATGATGTGATGCAACTACGGGATCCCAAATCAAATACTCCCGTCCGCTTCTTGGGAGCTACGTTATGGACTGACTTTTTACTATTTGGCGAGGATCTAAAATCTAAATGCTTATCGTATGGTGAGCTTTACTTAAATGACTTTAGAACAATACGCGATGGAGGAAGAAATTTTTCCCCGAAAAAATCGATTCAATTACATGAAAAATCATTGGCTTGGCTCCAGCAGGAGCTAGAGAGCCCATTTGATGGCAAGACGGTGGTGATTACGCACCATCTACCCTCAATGAGCTCAGTTGCAGAGCGTTATAAGCAAGATTTATTGTCTGCCTGCTTTTCTTCGGAGTTGGCGCACCTCTTTGGCAAGATGCCTCTATGGATTCATGGGCACACGCATGACTCTTGTGACTATGAAATGAATGGCACTAGGGTAGTTTGTAATCCTCGCGGTTATGTTCGATCTAATCACGCTGAAAACCCAGAATTTAATCCATCGCTTATTGTTGAAATCTAGTTTCCTAGCAAGATTTTTTCAATATGTGATTAGCCTTTAGCTAGAGTCTTGATTAATTCGGGACTACAAATATCATCAATGTGTCTAAAGGCCCGGGAGATTCCTTCAATTTGATCTGCAGGAATTCCAAGGCTTTCTAAGTGTGTTTTCCATTGCCTAGTTACTTGCCATACGCGATCGATAATGGAGCTTGCTATCTGTGCAGATAAACCAAAGCGCTCTTTGGCCCCATAGGCATTGTCTAGGGTTGCTAGCTTGCCTTGAGGTCCAATGCCCAGATGTTGATAGCGCTCACTTGCGATGACTGCATGGGGCATCACATCATAGAGTGGGCTTAGGCTCCAGCCTTTAAGCTCCTTATTCCATAAGAATGCATGATTGCGGAGGTGATCATCATCGTTGCTGACAAAAAGGTTAAAGATCATGCGTGCATATAGTTCTTCAACATCCGATTTGACTGTTTGAACCAGGCAATATCTGCGTATAGCATCTGCAATATCCATATAGCTTTTTGTATTGGACTCTGATTCGTGACAAGCAACAAGGGTGAGGGCACTAACCACATGATGACGAATCTCTACTGAGCGAGCTGAAGCAGTCCAAGAGCGATCGAAGCGTTTAACCATCAACACCTTTTTCTTGCCAACTTGCTCTAATTGAGTTTGCGCTACATTGAGGCCAGCCAATTCTGCAAGTTTGAGGGTGGCGTATTCAATGCTTGGTACATCTAAACTGCCATCATTGTTGCCTGGGAACTTGGCCATCCATAAAATGTTGTCATCATCACGCACGCTTGCCTTTGGGCGCATACCCCCTAGGCCGCTACCCACAATCAAAATTCTGGATAGTGCTTCCGAAACTGGTAAGCCAGCCTCAATCTTTTGCGCACCCTCTAGTATGTACGACAGATTGTGGATGCTTTCATGAGCAGTGCGCTCTTCTTGATCTAAGGAGGCTCGAACATCTAACGCCCCAATGCGATCGCTACCAGCCTCAAGAAGATAGGTTGATTCTGGCAGGCTATTAGCTGGAACCTTAAGTCTTGCCTCAATAACTCTTCTTCCCCAAGAATCAGGAGCAGCATCACGAATTCCGCCAAAAGCTTCCAGACCATTTGGTGGAACGAGGCGCTTACCTTTGATCTCGCTTTTATTCTTGAGGCTCAGGGCGACAGGTTCAATTTCCTGTGCGTTGCCCCTATCTAGGTAGCGTAAGCCATAGGCAAATGAAGAGGCAATGAGTCTTGAGCCTTCTTCATCTACTTGCAGTTGTCCTGCTGGCACAAATTCACCATCAAGATTGGCAAAGACAAACAGATCCTTTGTTGTGTTTGCCATCAGAAATCAAGCGCTTTCATTTCGGCTGCATTTAAGTCACGAACGCGTTGAGGGCGCGAGCGACGCTCCAGGGCAGCGATCGCAGGATCATTGCCGCTTAAGAGTTGCAATAAGGTCATGCCTGGGGCGATTGCATCTAAGTAACGCAGCAGTGCGCCGATGGCAACACCGGGATCGCCTTTTTCAATGCGCTGGGCAGTTGCACGAGCAAGGCCGGCACGAACTGCAGCCTCACCTTGGCGAACATGACGGGCAAGGCGTAAGGACACTAGGCATTGCGCTATTTCAGCGGATTGGCCAAGTTGCTTTGATGCTAGAGATAGTTTTTGATCTACGCGCATAGTTGCCTCATGCTCTTCATTAAGTACGAGACACTAATATACCTGTTTAGACGTGATTGGTCAATAAAAATGACTCATAAATAAGTCCTTAAAAGACTTAATGGCTTATTTATGAGTCATTTATTGATTTAAATTGACGCAATATGGACTGCCTATTTCCGTCAAGGGCACCCCAAAGGGGTGGCTTGCGAACCCTTGATGGCCACGATTAAAGAAACGCTCTTTTATGCCCAAGGTGGCAGAAAGGCGCATTGGGCATAAACACCAGTGTGGCTTAGTGATCGTCTACTGGTGGTATCGATATTCCTGGATCCCTCCACCGTATCCATAAGAGGTAGCCCTGACATCTTGCACGTAGATATAACTCTCTTCATGCAGGTTGCCTAAGATGCGAGCAAACCCCTCAAAAGCCGCTTTGATGTATCTAGCCTTCTCATCCTTGGTATTAGTTTCATCGGCAATCTTGGTATCAAAGTAAAAGCTATTCTTGCCCTAGTCGCTTAATAGCTTGCAGCCAACCATCCAGCATTCAGGATCTACATAATCAATTGCAATTGCGGTTACCCAAATGGATGTACTGCTAGCTAATGGCTTTAATAGGTCCGAGGTTTGTAGTCCGACAAACATGTCTGACCCCACCATTTTTTTTAATCAGACTAAGCACTGAATCTATTCGCATTTCTAAGGCCCAGCAATCCTGGCAAGTGAAGGCCTCCCAATCGGCTAGTCAAGTACAACAGCTTGCCCAACAGCGGGTAACTGAGACTTCGAAGTCATTGAGTTATATCGATAGCTTTAAAAGCCTTCTTTAATAGCGATTGTCTGCGTAAACATTGAATCTTAAAAATACGTTTTCATTGCGGTTGTAGGCCACAGGGCCCCGTTATATTGGACCCCCTCAAAATATTACTTATTTTTCACGAGGGGTAAATTTTAAAATTCAATATTATTTTTTGCCGTCCTCTTTGACCCATGGGTACAGGCCCCTTACCAATACATCGGTATGCAAGCCTGGAGCCTTAGATGTTTCGCTGTATCCGATCCCAAACATTGAAAAATGGTTCCAAAATGAGGTCTCCAATACCTGTTCAGAGAGGATTTTCTTTATCTTGCAAGAGTGTTTGTCGTTAGCTCTCGATGGATTGTGGAGGCGGCTACGGTGAAAACGCACCACCTTCTCCAAGCGCCTTCAGCTCATCACCTGCAATACCCAACTCTTGTAGCAATTCATGGGTGTGCTCCCCAAGCAGGGGCGGATGTCTTGTGACTTGTTGTGGTGTTCCCATCATCTTGACTGCGAAGCCGATGTTAGGAACCTTGCCTTCAATGGGATGATCAATCTCCATACGCATCTTGCGATGCTTCCCATGCTCGCTCTCAAACGCCTCGGGGTAGGTATTAATGGGCCCCGCTGGAATACCATCCGCTAGAAGCAACTCAACCCATTCTTCGCTAGTTTTAGTGGCGAAGGTCTTTTCAAGCTCTGCCGCCAAGACTAGACGGTTGGCCAGGCGTAGTGGGTTGGTTTTAAAGAGTGGGTCTTCGAATAATTCCTGGCGACCAATCTTTTCACAAAGTAACCTCCAAAGCTTTTGGTTGGTAGCGCCCATCACAAAGTAGTCGTCAGAAGCTTTCATGGCCTGGTAGGGGGCGCTCATATGATTGGCGGTACCCAGCTTATAGGGCTCAACTCCGGTGCCCCAGTATTGCGCTGTATCCCAAATTGAAAATGCCAACGCAGAATCAAATAGGGAGGCGTCAATGAATTGACCTTCACCCGATTTAGTTTTACCAATATAGGCCGACAAAATTCCATAGACTGCAAAGAGGGCGCAACCAATATCGGCCACGGGAACACCCGCCTTTACTGGAGGTCCGTCGGGATAGCCCGTCACACTCATTACGCCTGACATCGCTTGCGCCATGAGGTCAAAGCCAGGGCGGTCAGCCCAGGGGCCTGTCTGCCCAAATCCGGAGATGCTGGCGTAGACCAAGCCAGGATTTATTTCTTTGAGTGATGGGTAATCTATTCCTAATCTTTTCATGACGCCAGGGCGATAGTTTTCAACTAGGATGTCGGCTGTTTTGACGAGCTCGAAGAATACTTTTTTCCCTGCCTGGGTTTTGAGGTTTAGGGTCACACTGCGTTTGTTGCGATTCATATTCAGAAAGCCCATGCTATCTGAGCCTTTCATCTTGAAACCCATGGCGCCACGTGTTTGGTCACCAGTGCCTGGGGGCTCAATTTTGATGACATCCGCCCCTAGATCCGCCAAAAGCATGCAGCAGTAGGGTCCAGCCATTACCTGGCTCACATCAAGCACTCTGACGCCTGCCAAGGGCAAGGGCTTGCTCATAGGTGTTTTCATCATTGTCTCAATTGTTTTTATATGTTTAGATTGCAATGCTCATTGATAGACCTAAATATAGAACAAATAAATGGAGACCGTATGATCAATAAATCCCCTTTGTGGATTTTGCGTGATGTTGCTTTCTTAATGCTCGGCCTCTGCGGCGCGATGCCGCTCTCCGTGAGCGCTCAGCAAAACTTTCCAACCAAGCCGATTCGTTTAATCGTTGGGTTTGCACCTGGCGGCGGAACCGATATTGTGGCTCGCGCGCTTGCTCCAAAGATGGGTGAGATCCTGGGCCAAAGCGTGATCGTTGAAAACAAATCGGGTGCTGCGGGTACGATTGGAGCAGATCAAGTCGCTAAGTCAAATCCAGATGGATACACCTTGTTGGTTGGCCACTCTAACTCTAATGCGATTGCACCGTTTGTGCTAACCAGCGTTCCATACAATGCAGCTACTGACTTTACCCCGATTACTTATTTAGGTTACGTGCCTAATGTATTAGTGGTGAAGGCTTCATTACCGGTTAATTCAGTGGCAGAGCTGATTGCCTTGGCTAAGGCGAATCCAGATCAAATGACTTATGGCTCCTCTGGCATCGGCAGTACCCAGCATTTGGCTGGAGCCTTATTTGCCAAGATTGCAGGCATTTCGCTGAACCATGTTCCTTACAAAGGAAGCGGTCAGGCCATTATTGATTTGCTGGGCGGTCAAATTACGATGAACTTTGATACCTTGCCGCCGAACTTGCAGCAGATTAAAGAAGGTAGCCTGAAAGCATTGGCGATTTCAACACCAAAACGATTGGCTATTCTGCCCAATGTTCCAACTTTTAATGAAGTGGGCATTAAGGGTTTTGATGTGACCAACTGGTATTCCATCATGGGCCCTAAAGGGATGGATCCAGCTACGGTTAATAAGATTGATCATGCTGTAAGAGCTGCCATGAATGATCCGCAAATTAAGAAAACCTTAGATTCTCAGGGATTGCAGCCCGAGGGCCCGGCAACACCAGCAGCCTTTAGCTTGTTTTTGGCAAGTGAGTTGATGAAGTATCAGCGCTTGGTGAAGAGCTTGAATATCAAATCAGAATAATCATTCAATCTAGCCCATTCAGATATCTTCTTTTAAAACCCTCTCACTTGAATGCGGGAGGGTTTTGATTTCATGACAACAATAAAAGACCCGAAGTCAGATCCCAACCCAGAGCGGATTGCGGAAGTGCGCTTAGAGCTACGCAATCACATTGCCTACATTACCTTTGATCATGTTGCCGCACGGAATGCAATGACAGTAGGGATGTATCAAAGTCTCAAGACTATTTGTGAAGGGCTGGCTAAAGATTCTGGAGCACGCGTCGCTATCTTGCGCGGTGCGGGCGGCAAATCATTTGTCTCTGGCAGTGATATTGCTCAGTTTTCCACCTTCCAAGATGGTAACGATGGCATTCGCTATGAAGCAGGCATTGATGATTATCTGACCCCTTTGGCCATGCTGCCCATACCGACGATCGCCGTTATCGATGGCATGGCAGTAGGCGGTGGTTTAGCCATTGCGAGCTGTTGTGATTTCCGAATCTCGACCCCAGATGCTCGCTTTGGGGTGCCTATTGCGAAAACATTGGGTAACTGCTTGTCTGCGGGCAATGTAGCTTGGCTTGTCGCGCATCTCGGGGTCAATGTGCTTAAGCGAATGCTGCTATTGGCAGAGCTAGTTACCGCGCCTGAGTTGCTGAAGCAGGGCTATCTCTTGGCGACTTATTCAGCCGATGCGCTGGAGGCTGAAGCTAAGCAACTGGCTGAACGCTTGATGACGCTGGCCCCGATTACGCAAAAATCTAGCAAGCTCACATTGGCGCGACTCATGAAAAATAATTTACCGGATTGCAGTGATTTAATTCGGGAATGCTATGGAAGCAATGATTTTAAGAATGGAGTGGCTTCGTTTCTGGAGGGCAAGCCACCGGCCTGGGTGGGGAGTTAGAGAAACATCTCTTGTAGATTATTCAGGTAGCGCAAACCCTGCTCAGTAGCCTTGAGTTTGCTGGGGTTCGAATCCAACAAACCTTTTTTACTGGCCTCATCCAATCCTTTGGATACTACATTGAGTGGTAAGCCGGTGCGCTCGCTAAAGGTATTGGTATCTACGCCATCAGTGAGACGCAATGCATTGAGCATAAATTCAAAAGGAAGATCTTTAGCGGGGATGTCTCTTGCTTCAATCAACGCATTGCCTTTAGTTTCTATGGCCTGCATATAAGTCTCGGGATGACGCTCCCTCACTTGTCGCGTGATCCTGTCTGGAAAGGAAATTTTTCCGTGAGCTCCGGCACCAATGCCAATGTAGTCCCCAAAGCGCCAGTAATTCAGATTATGTTTGCACTCCTGAGCTTTCTTGGCATAGGCGGATACCTCGTAGCGTCGATAGCCCGCTTGCTCTAGTAGCGCTAAGTTTTGCTCAAAGATCGCATCGACCTCATCTTCATTAGGTAGCTTCGGAGGAAAATTCGCAAAGTAGGTATTGGGTTCGAGCGTGAGATTGTAGAAAGACAAGTGAGGTGTTTTAAAGGAGAGTGCAGTTTCAATATCCGCTTTGGCAGCCTCTAAAGATTGATTGGGGAGGCCGTACATTAAATCGAGATTGACGGATTTGAAGTGCTGCATGGCAATCTCAATCGCGTGCTTTGCTTGTGCTCCATTGTGAATGCGACCTAAAGCCTTTAGCTGTGCATCCTGAAAACTCTGAATGCCGAGTGATACGCGATTAATACCTGCTTTAGCAAAGCCCGCAAACTTTTCTGTTTCGACCGAGCCAGGGTTAGCTTCCATGGTGATTTCACAATCGGGCTCTAAATTGACGCGAGCACGAATAGCGGAAAGTAGCGCATTCATGGCTTCTGCAGATAGCAGGCTAGGCGTACCGCCACCAATAAAAATGCTGTGTACCTGACGACCCCAAATACGGGGCAGCTCCGTTTCTAGATCAGTGATCAATGCCTTGATATAACGCCCCTCATCAAAGCCTTGGGAGGCTTTTGCATCTCCACTGACATCCTTAATTTGATGTGAGTTGAAGTCACAGTAAGGGCACTTCTTTTCACACCACGGAAAGTGGATGTATAAAGAAAGCGGAGGCAAAGCCGTTAGCTTTAACTGGGTCGCCAAAACAGGCTTGATGGTATTAAGCACGGCTTTGTAGTTGCGCTATTAATTCGCGCAAGGCTTGACCACGATGGCTAATGAGATTCTTTTCTGAGGGCTCTAGTTCGGCAGCGGTGTTGCCGAGCTCTGGCAGAAAGAAGTGGGGGTCATAACCAAAACCGTGAGCACCTTTAGCCTCGTCAATGATTTGGCCATACCAGCGGGTTTGCACAATCAATGGCTCCGGATCATTGGCGCTATTGACCATAACCAATGCGCACACATAGTGCGCACCGCGATCAGTCACCCCTTGCAATGCTGCAATCAGCTTTTGATTATTGGCATTGTTGTCGCCATCGATGCCTGCATAGCGGGCAGAGTAAACGCCTGGTGCTCCACCTAATGCATGCGCACAAATTCCCGAGTCATCCGCTAATGCGGGTAAGCCGCTGGAGGCACTCGCATGGCGTGCTTTAGCTAGTGCATTCTCAACAAAAGTGTGATGAGGTTCTTCCGCCGCTGGAATGCCTAATTCACCTTGGGGAATTACCTGAAAATGAAAGGGCGCCAAGAGCTCTTGGAATTCACGAACCTTGCCAGCATTGTTAGAGGCGAGAACCAGTTTTTGCACCGTGAACCCCGATTACCCTAATGCGCTTAATTGCAGTTGCGTGAGGTCTTGTATACCTTGCTCCGCCAAATCCAACAGCGCATTTAATTCTGTGCGAGAAAAAGCGGGACCTTCGGCGGTACCTTGGACTTCAATCATGCCCCCTTTGCCTGTCATGACGACATTCATATCCGTGTCGCAAGAAGAATCTTCTGCGTAATCTAAATCTAATACTGGCACGCCGTGATATATGCCCACTGAGATGGCGGCAACACTGTCGATAATAGGATCCGCTTTCAGTGCGCCAGTATTGAGTAAGTGATTGATGGCATCACGGGCAGCGACATAGGCGCCCGTAATCGCAGCCGTTCTCGTGCCGCCATCGGCTTGCAGTACATCGCAATCTAAATGAATCGTGCGTTCGCCCAATACTTTCAAATCGAAAACGCTACGCATGGCGCGACCGATCAATCGTTGGATCTCTTGGGTGCGACCAGATTGTTTGCCTCGAGCCGCTTCACGATCGCTGCGAGTATGTGTAGAGCGGGGGAGCATGCCATATTCCGCGGTAACCCAACCTTCGCCAGAACCCTTTTTATGCGGAGGCACTTTTTCCAGTACGCTGGCCGTGCAGAGTACTTTCGTGTCACCGAAAGCAATGAGGACGGAGCCTTCTGCATGCTTGGTGAAGGCGCGACTGATGCTGACAGGGCGCAATTGGGTGGGTGCGCGGCCACTTGGGCGGCTGACATGGGCTGGGTTTGGGTTGCTCATCGGGTTTGATCCTAAATGGTTGGGCGGAATTCACAATGAATCTACAATGTCCATATGATATCGAGCATGACTGGTTATGGCAGCGCTTCTCGCCAAGTCTCCCTAGGAGCTGGTGTAGTTGCTGATCTGCAGGTGGAATGTAGGGCTGTTAATAGCCGCTTTCTAGATTTAGGCTTTCGTCTTCCGGACGAATGTCGCGGGGCTGAACCTGCCTTACGAGAATTGGCCACCCAAAGCCTTTCCCGAGGTAAGGTGGAGTTCCGGGCAGCCTGGCGTGTCAATGCGGGCGCTGCTGGTGCGGCAAAGGCCAATCCCCATGCTTTGGGCGCCCTGAATAAAGACCGTCTAGATGCCTTGTATACCCTACAAGAAAAGGCTCAAGAAGCCTTCCCTAAGGCAGAAGCATTGCGGATTGCTGATGTTTTGCGCTGGCCTGGCATCGTTTCAGAGCCAAGGGGCGAAGAGGAGGGTTGGATAGCCTCTACCGTGGAGGCTGGTCGTGCAGCCTTAGCCGCTCTAATGGAAAGTCGCCATGCCGAAGGTAAAGCCTTGGTGGGCGTTTTGACCAATATCACTAGCAAGATGCGTGAGATCGTTAAAACGATTGAGCCTAAAGTGCCAGTCTATGTTGCTCAGTATCAAGAAAAGCTGACTGAACGCCTTTCTGAGGCCTTGGCTAGCCAAGAGCAGTCCAAGGGTGGCACAGAGTTGATGGAGCGTATTCGTCAGGAAGTGGTGCTCTATGCGGTTCGCATTGATGTTGCCGAAGAGTTTGCGCGCTTAAAAACACATTTACAGGCGGTCGATACTGCGCTAGCAGGCAAGGGGCCGGTGGGTAAGCGTTTAGATTTCTTAATGCAAGAACTCAATCGCGAGGCCAATACCCTGAGCTCAAAATCAGTTTCAGAAGAATGTACGCAAGCAGCTTTAGAGCTCAAGCTCTTGATCGAGCAGATGCGTGAACAGGTCCAAAATTTAGAGTAATTGAGATCCGTATAAATCATCATGGCTAGCACTAAACCCAAACCGAATCTTTCCCCCGCCTATCAAGGCAGCATGTTGATGATCGTAGCCCCTTCTGGCGCTGGCAAATCATCCTTGGTAAATGCCTTATTGCAAGAGGATGCGGCGTTGAAGTTATCCCTTTCAACTACTACGCGTTCACCAAGACCGGGTGAAGTAGAGGGTAAGGACTATCGATTTATTGCGAGGGAAGAATTTATTGCCGAGCGTGATGAGGGTAATTTCTTGGAGCATGCAGAGGTACATGGTAATTTTTATGGAACCTCGCGCGCCTGGATCGAAACCCAAATGAAGACCGGTAGAGATGTCATGCTAGAGATTGATTGGCAGGGTGCCCAACAGATTCGAAGCATGATTCCTGAGGTGCAATGGATCTTTATTTTCCCTCCTTCATTTGAGGCCTTAGAAGAGCGCTTGCGCAAGCGGGGGCAAGATGATGAGGCCACCATTCAGAGAAGACTGGCGGCCGCCCATTTGGAACTCCAGCATGCCCATGAGGCGGATTTTATTGTCATCAATGATGATTTTGAGCAAGCCTTAGTAGATTTAAGACATGTCGTTGCTGCTAGTCGCCTGCGTTCTGGCCCAATTATGGCTCGCAACCCTGCGCTTTTGAGACGCCTTGGGGTTTAATCAGTTATCCTATAGGCATTAAAGTTAAATTAAGTGAGTCCAGAATGGCCCGTATTACTGTAGAAGATTGTCTAAAAACCATTCCAAATCGTTTTGAGCTGGTATTGGCCGCGACTTATCGCGCTCGTCAATTGGTTCAAGGTCACTCTCCACGTGTTGAGTCCAGAGATAAAGCAACAGTCGTTGCGTTACGTGAAGTTGCTGCTGGCGTAACTGACCGTGACATGTTGACCAAAGTACCTTTGTAATCTAGGGGTTCCGTTGTGGAGCTCCCCTTAGGCGACCCAAGCACATCGGAATCCAAAGGTCAGGTCTCGCCTGAAGAGACTGCTAAAAGTAAGAAATCCTCGATCATCGCCACTTTGCTGGCGCAATCGAGCCGGCATTTGTTTGGGCCCACATCAGCGCCCACACTCCCGCTAAAACACCAAGTTGTATCTATTGAAGGTCTGCTTTCTAAGCTTGCCTATCTCAAGCCTGATGAAATCACTCAGATTAAAAAAGCTTTTCAGTTTGCCGATGAAGCCCATTTAGGCCAGTACCGGCATAGCGGTGAGCCTTACATCACCCATCCCGTAGCCGTTGCTGAGCTGTGCGCTACTTGGCGTTTAGATTCGTCATCGATCATGGCTGCTTTATTGCATGATGTGATTGAAGACACGGGCTGCACTCAGGCCGATTTGGTTGGCAAGTTTGGTAGCAAAGTAGCGGAGTTAGTCGAGGGCTTGACCAAGCTTGATAAGTTGGAGTTTCAGAGCCATGCTGAGGCGCAGGCTGAAAGCTTCCGCAAAATGTTTATGGCGATGGCGCGCGATGTCCGGGTCATTCTGGTCAAGCTGGCCGATCGTACTCACAATATGCGCACCTTGGATGCTGTCCCGATGGAGAAGCGTCGCAGGGTGGCTGCTGAGACGATTGAAATCTACGCGCCGATTGCGCACCGTCTTGGTCTAAACATCATCTATCGCGATTTACAGGATCTTAGTTTCCGCTTCTCCATGCCGATGCGTTTTAGAGTGATCGAAGGCGCGGTAAAGCGGGCGCGTGGCAATCGCAAGGAGATGGTTGAAAAGATTTTGCAAAATACGCGGATGGCATTTGCAAAAGCCAATCTTGCGGTTGATCTACAGGGGCGCGAGAAAACGCTCTTCAGTATTTACGATAAGATGCGTAGCAAGCATTTGAGTTTTTCTCAGGTGCTTGATGTGTATGCGTTTAGGGTAACCGTACACTCCGTAGATGAGTGCTATCGCTCGTTGGGAATATTGCATTCCTTATATAAACCCATGCCGGGTAAATTTAAGGATTACATTGCCATTCCAAAGTTAAATGGCTATCAGTCGCTACACACCACTTTGCTAGGTCCCTCTGGTGTTCCGGTGGAGTTTCAGATTCGGACCAGTGATATGCATGCCGTTGCAGAGGCTGGTGTAGCGGCGCACTGGGCTTATAAAGACGGTATGCCGGATATGAGTGAGGTGCAAAACCGCGCGCATCAGTGGCTGCAATCTTTGATTGATATTCAAGATAGCAGCGGGGATTCGCAAGAATTCTTGGAGCACGTCAAGATTGATTTGTTCCCTGATGCGGTTTATGTCTTTACGCCTAAAGGGCAGATCAGGGCCTTACCGCGAGGTGCGACTGCGCTTGATTTTGCGTACTCCATTCATAGTGATGTGGGTAATACCTGTGTGGCAGTCAAGATCAATGGCATGCAATTGCCTCTGCGTAGTGAGCTAAAGAACGGCGACATTATTGAGGTGATCACTTCAGCAAATTCTCAGCCAAACCCTGGTTGGTTAGCCTTTGTGAGGACCGGTAAAGCGCGTGCGTCGATTCGTCATTCCTTAAAGACGAAGCATTACGCCGAGTCTTTGCAGTTGGGCGAGCGACTCTTAGCGAGTGCCTTACGTCAGCAGGGTGTCGATGCGGGACTCCTTTCTCCGGAGATTTGGGAAAAGCTGTTGCATTGGACTGGTGATAAAACGCGTGAAGAGGCTTGCGTCAATATTGCCTTGGGTCGTAGGTCTGCTCAAGAGCTAGCGATTCGCTTGAAGATCTTGATTGATGACGAAGGTGGCACCGAGCAAATGCGCTTGGGCGCAGCTGACTGGGTATCGCCTCATCAAGAGATTGCATCCCATCATCATCAACGCCAAGCCATTTTGGTAGATGGGCGTGAAGGCAACTCCATTAGCTTTCAAAGCTGTTGCCATCCGATTCCGGGTGATAACATCATTGGCTACCTTGGGAAGGGTGAGGGCCTGCAGGTCCACGCTAACGATTGCCCAGTAGCGCTTCGCATGCTCTCTAAAGATGGCGACAAGTGGGTTGAGGTGGAGTGGGGTAAAGAGCTCAATCGGGAGTTTGAGGTTGATCTAGCGATCGATACGCGCCAAGGCAAGGGTGTTCTGGCAAGGGTTGCTAGTAGCGTGACTGCTGCTGATTCGAACATCATGAACGTCTCCATGGATGATCGCTATAAAGAAGATGCTGTCACGATCCGCTTTACGATTCAGGTATCGGATCGTTTACATCTTTCAAAAGTGATGCGCAGTTTGCGTAGCAATCATGATGTGATGCGCGTGACTCGAGTGCGAGTAAGTTAAGTAAGCACCCCTAAGTAAGCACCTCTAAGTAAGCTGAACTCAGATTACCGGTATTCCACATCTAGAATTTCAATTTCAGTAGGGCCGGTAGGGGTTTGAATTTTGACGCAATCGCCTAGACGTGCCTTAATCAAGGCTCTAGCAATGGGGGATACCCAGCTGACATGACCTTGATCTAAATCAACCTCATCGACCCCTACGATCGTGATACAGGTCTTTTTGCCAGAATCGGTGCCTTCCAGACTTTCATAGGTGACAGTAGCCCCAAAAAAGACCTGTTCAGAGTCTGCTTCCCCAGATTTTCGGGCTTGATTGTCTACGACTACAGCAAATTCAAGACGCTGATTGAGGAAGCGAATTCGCCGGTCAATCTCGCGAAGTCGCTTTTTTCCATAGATATAGTCCCCGTTTTCAGAGCGGTCGCCATTGGAGGCGGCCCAGTGAACAATCCTCACAACCTCAGGCCGGTCAAGGTTCAGGAGCTGTAAGAGCTCCCTTTTAATACGTTCATGACCAACGGGTGTGATGTAGTTTTTCTCTTCCATGGCATAATTATGGCTGTTGCGGCTGTAGCTCAGCTGGATAGAGTACTTGGCTACGAACCAAGGGGTCGTGGGTTCAATTCCTGCCAGCCGCACCAACCTACATAAGGGTCTCCCGTCAGGGAGGCCCTTTCCATTTGTACTACTGACCAATATTTGTGCTGCTGAATGATTATTGGATGCTCTATTGCCGCCAGCTAGGCCTTATTCTATATGGGCCCATTCTTTGAAATTTCCTTTTGCTTGTACTGCTGAATTATTTAGCTAATCAGGGTTTTTGTCTGCTTATGGGGCTACTGCAGGCATTCAAAACAAGGGATTTTGGGCTCGTCGACCGTGTCAGCTCGGCTAATCAGGGTCATTTAGGCAGTCATTTAACACCGCCTTTATTTGCCAATTAAAGTCTTTCACTGTGGATTAATCGATTAAAAAAGTATAGATTAGTCAAAGGAAGTAGTTTTTGAAAGAGGTCTTTCTATGAGTACGAGAAAAAGTGTCTTCATCACTTTCTTTGCATTGATCATGATGGCGGTTACAGCCTATTTCATATTCATGTATGCCGCTCGAGTGAACTCCAAAAATTCTGATGATCCCATTCGAATTGGTATTACCTTAACGGGTGACTCGATCCCAGCAATCATTGCTATAGAAAAGGGATTTTTTAAGGAAGAGGGCCTAACTCCGATTATCAGCGACTATCCCTATGGCGCAATTTCTCTCAAGAATTTACTTGATAACAATATTGACTTAGCAATGTTGGCAGAGACCCCTTTGATAGTTCAAAGCTTTAATCGCAAGGATTTTGTTGTAATAGCCAACATCAGCTCAACTTATCAAGCTAGAAAAATTGTGGCTTTAACGAGTAAAGGTATCCATTCCATAAAAGACTTAAGGGGCAAACGGGTTGGGGTTTTAAAAAATACTTCGGCCCATTATTTTTTAGAAGAGCTTCTTTTAGAAAATCAGATTCCATTACAAGATGTCCACATAGTGTTTATTGGAGAAGATGAATCCAATGAGGCCCTCAAGGATGGCAGGGTCGATGCGATCTCTGCATTTGAACCCTATCCTGAATTTATTAAGGAGAAGTGGCCGTCAAACTCCTTGTGGGTAAATGATGGCGATGGGAGAGTGAGAACCGCATTTAGCTATGTAATGACGAGGGATTACCTGTCAGCACACAAAGAAGTGGCTAAAAAGGCTATCAGGGCTACTGTAAAGGCGATTGAGTGGATGAATATGCATCCAGATGAGGCTATTTCAATTTCTGCAAAAGTCTTGAAAATAGATCCAAATATCATGAAGAATTTATATGGGCAATATCATTTTGGAGTCGGACTTGATGAGGCCTTTTTGCTGGGAATGCAACAGCAGGCCCAATGGTATTTGACTAGTAATCAAGCTATGAAGGATCAAAAGATCCCCGGCTATATCAACTTCGTAGACCCCACCGCTTTATTCGAAGTCCTTCCTGCATCAGTGAACTATGCACATTAGCGATATTGCTTGTCATCTATGAGGCTTTTAATACGATCTAGGATCTTTGCCGGTACTTTTACCGTATTGGCGGCACTTGCTTTAGGCGGTAATATTTATCTTGGCATCAGTGAGGGCGCCTTCAGGGCCGACTTATCAGAGCTAAGGGAACTTGAGCATCAATCTATTAGTATGCGTGGCAGTATGGCTTACTTGCTGGCAACCAATGATGTGCGTTTTCTCAAAAGCATTAATCAAGCGTCCTCATCCGCTAAAGTCATTTTTGATCGGCTCGAAACAACTAAATCATTTAAAGATGGGATGAATGCCATCGCCCTAAAAAATGCTAGGGTGGAATTTGCAAACTCTCAACAACATTTAGAGGAATTGAACCAAGACTTTGAGGGGGATGACGCCTTTCGCCGAAACCAATCTACTAAATTATTGCTGACGAATTATCAGTTATTAATTTCGCAGCTACAGGCCATAGAGTCTTCCATGAATACATCTTGGGCTGCAATTTTTCAGCTAGAAAGATATATTTCTTACGCCTCATTTGCCATACTGCTTTTAGCATCGGCATCAATTAATGCCGTTATTGGTAAGTGGATGATTAGGCCATTTAGCGAAGGTATTGGATCTATCTCTAATGCAATGGCTGGTATTAGGGAAAAGGCCGATCTAAACGAAGGTGAAGCTAAGAGCCAGAATCAGCAGGTAGCCCAATCCACAACTTTAATAAACTCTTTGAATCTATCTGCTGATATTTCGAGTCAAAATGCTCTTAAAAATTCAGAGTTATCTAATCGCGCAAATGTTTTAGTTACCAGCGGCATGAATGCTGTATTCCAGATATTGGTGACAATTGATGAGCTTAATAAAAAGATGAAGTTGATTTTAGAAAATATTGAGTCGACTCGAGATCGGTCCGAAAGTGTTCTTCAGATTGCTGACTCTGTTCGATCGCAATCGCAAGACATTACCTTGCTTTCAATCAATGCGGGAGTCCTTGCTGTAAATGCTGGGGTGCATGCTCAAGGATTTGGGGTTATCGCAGATGAAATTGGCAGACTTGCATTGCTAAGTAAGAAACTGGCTGATGAGACAAATGAAAAGATTTTTAGCATCAAAAAGACTTCTGTTGCGGCGTTTACACTTGGGGCCGAAGGCAAGGAATTGCTCTCCAAGACCGACCAACTGTCAGTTCAAATGAATACTCTATTTGACGAATTGGTTGCGATTATCAAGGATATCAGCTCAAACTCCATGAGTGTTACTGCAGACTCCGCCCAGCAGTTTGAATCCCTTAAGGAGCTTAACGAGGCATCGCAACAGTCTCTAAGCTCCTCTAATCAAGTGCTTCAAGGAGTTGGCGATACAAGAACCAAACTCAGTAGTATTAATGAGATTATCAAAAAATTACAAAAATATTTATAGTTTTATGACGAATCTGTATTTGAGCGAGCAATGCAAAAACGATTGACTCGACCTTAAGCCCTCAGTGCCTCTAATAAATCTGTTTCCAGCAAGATCTGTAGCTTCGGATTTTTACTTAGATTGGCGGCGTCCAAGAGAAATACGTCTTCAACCCTTTCCCCCAAAGTGTTAATGCGGGCAGTATGCACAGAGACATGATGCTTTGCCAGTACCCTAGAGATCGCATAGAGGAGGCCGGTGCGATCGCTTGCCGACAGGGAGAGGGCATAGTAGCGACCACGCTCATCAGGGGCTACGTGAACTCTTGGCTGGGTTGGGAAGGTGCGAGATTGTCTCGAGAGGCGACCCATACTTGGTTGTGGCAGGGAATCATTATTTTGCAGTGCTGCAGTGAGCTCATATTCCACTAGCTGAATGAGATCTCGATAGCTGCCACCCTCATCGACTAAGCTGCTGCCAGAAACCTGGAAGGTATCGAGTGCATAGCCATGGTTTGTTGTGTGAATGCGGGCATCCCAAATAGAGAAGCCATGACGCTCAAAGTACGCGCAAATTCTGGAAAATAAGTCTTCTTGGTCCTTAACATAGACGGCAATTTGTAAGCCTTCGCCCACCGATGAGAGGCGCGCACAGACCACTGGCATTTCGCTTTCTACTTTATTGAACAGGTGGCGGGTGAGCCAAGCAATATCAGCGGCATCTTGACGCAGGAAGAAGGCAACGTCTAACTGCTTCCAGAGGTTTTCATAGGCATGATCTTCAATGCCATACAGTCGAAGCTTGGCTCTCGACTCCTCTTGATGTTGAGCTAACTCTGAAGAGTCATCTGGCTTTGCGCCGCCCAATACTCGGAGCGTGACGCGATATAAATCTTCTAGGAGTTTGCCCTTCCAGGCATTCCACACTTTAGGGCTGGTGCCCCGGACATCTGCAACGGTTAAGAGATAGAGTGCCGTGAGATGGCGCTCATCACCTACCTTCTTGGCAAAAGCCTTCACGATCTCTGGGTCAGTAATGTCTTGCTTCTGTGCTACTTGACTCATATTGAGATGTTCGGCGACCAACCAGACCAACAACTCGGTATCTGCTTTATCCAAACCATGATCTTTGGCAAATTTACGCATATCCGCTTTGCCAAGTTCTGAGTGATCTCCGCCGCGCCCTTTGGCAATGTCATGGAAGAGGGCGGCAATGACTAATAGCCAAGGCTTCTCAAAATGGGCGATGAGGCTGCTGCAGAATGGAAACTCGTGGGTATGTTCCACCACCATGAAGCGTCGGATATTGCGCAGAACCATCAAGATGTGCTGGTCCACTGTATAGACATGAAATAAATCATGCTGCATCTGACCAACAATTTTTCTGAAGGCGGGTAAGTAGCGACCTAGTACGCTAGAGCGATTCATGAGCTGGAATGCGCGGCTAACCCCTTCAGGCTCTTTTAATATCTGAATAAATAAAGCGCGGTTTATTGGATCCTTGCGCCATTGACTATCCATCTTCTGGCGAGCGTTATAGAGTGCTCTAAAGATCGTTGCGGATAAACTTTTGACATTGGCCGTCTGTGCAAAAACCAGGAAAGTGCGCAGAATTTGTTCTGGATGTTTTTGAAAGAGCTGGGGGTCCGTGATATCCAAGACCCCTTGACGCTCTATAAAACCTTCGTTGCCTTCACCAGCAATGGCGTGAGTCGTTTTGGATTCTTGAGGAAAGAGCAGGGCTTCAATATTTTGCAGCAATACATCATTTAATTGGTTTACCGCTTTAGCGGCCCAATAATAACGCCGCATGATGGCTTCACTTGCCAGCCTAGAAGAATCTTCTTTGATCCCCATGGCGGCAGCAAGCGAGGCTTGTAAGTCAAACGCCAAAACATCTTGTCTGCGGCCAGCAAGTAAATGCAAGTTTGCACGTAAGGTTTCTAAAAAACGCTGATTGCGATTGAGCTCAGTTAATTCACGTTGAGTAACAAGGCCTGCGATATTGAGGTCCTTGAAGGTGCTACCTAGGTGAGCCGCTTTACTTACCCACGAGATCACTTGCAGGTCACGTAAGCCGCCGGGACTTTCTTTGCAGTTGGGCTCCAAAGAATAGGGCGTACCTTGATATTTATAGTGACGCTGAATTTGCTCAGCTAGCTTTGCCTGAAAAAAAGACTTCGGATCTACAGTCTTTGCATAGGTGGCTTCAAATTCTTTGAACAGGGTTTTCTTGCCGCAGATCAGTCGCGACTCCAACAAAGAGGTGCGGACCGTGATGTCTTGCTCTGCTTCGGATATGCACTCTGCTACCGTTCTAACCGAGGAGCCAATCTCCAGGCCGGTATCCCAGCATTGCGCCACAAACTTCTCTATCTTGCTGGTCAATACGGCTTCAACGAATTGATTGTCCGCGGGCAGCAAAATCAAAATATCGATATCAGAATACGGAAAGAGTGCGCCTCGACCAAATCCACCTACCGCTAAGAGGGCTGCATCAGTATTTAAGTCGCACGCATTCCATAGGCTAATGAGCAGTTCATCGCTGAGCTTGCTCAGCTGTTTGGTTAATCTACCGACAACTTGATGCTCACGAAAATCGGCGTAAGCCACTTCGCGGGCGGCTCGCAAGCTAGCAATATCCATCATGGGATTGACGCTTGGCGGAGGGCGGCCCATGCCTTAGGCGCTAGCGAGGCTTGGTCTAAAAGAAAGGCCTGCTACGCAATCAGGCGGCGGGTTGCTACCTTCTGACCAGGTCAATACTTCAACACCTGTTTGGGTGACTAGAAGTGTATGTTCCCACTGAGCGGAGAGGCTGCGATCTTTGGTTTTCACTGTCCATTGATCGGGCATGGTGCGAATATCTCGGCGACCCGCATTAATCATTGGTTCGATGGTAAAGGTCATGCCCGCTTTTAATTTCTCGCCGGTACCTGGGCGGCCGTAATGCAAAATTTGCGGATCTTGGTGAAATACCTTGCCAATGCCGTGACCGCAATATTCTCGAACAACGGAATATCCTGCATTTTCAGCATGCGCCTGAATGACATGGCCGATATCGCCTAGTGATGCACCGGGCTTGACTTGGGCAATTCCAAGCCACATACATTCAAAGGTAATTTGAGTCAGGCGCTTGGCTAGTACGGAGACTTCGCCCACCATGAACATACGACTGGTATCACCATAATAGCCATCAGGGGTGATTACGGTGATGTCTAGGTTAACAACATCGCCCACTTTCAAAATCTTCTCGCCTGGAATGCCATGGCAAATCACATCATTTACTGAGGTGCAGATGGATGCCGGAAAGGGTGGGTAGCCTGGAGGCTGATAGTTCAGCGGGGCGGGAATGGTCTTTTGGACATCGCGCATATATTCATGACAAATGCGGTCAAGCTCTCCGGTACTGACACCTGCTTTGACATGCGGGGCAACGTGGTCCAAGACTTCACTGGCTAAGCGGCCAGCCTCGCGCATCCCTTGGATGTCTTTTTCGGCGGTAAATACACTATTCATTCGTGGATTATCAACGACTTGGCACTTTTTATCAGGGGAGTTGTGCTTATAAAATAGGCGGACTTACGATTTTGACTCATTTTTGGGAACATTTTAGGTGTCCGGGCGGGAGAGGGGCGGTCTAGGTGTTTGATATTTAAGCTATAATTTGGCTCTCAGGTCAATTTTGATCTGAAATCGCGGGTTGAGCCTTCCAGGGTGGCGTTTTTTAGCGCAGCTAGGACTCAATCTCAGAAACCAACCCTTAGGAGAAGTTATGTCAGTAACTATGCGTCAAATGCTGGAAGCCGGTTGCCATTTTGGTCACCAAACCCGTTTCTGGTCCCCAAGAATGGCCCCTTATATTTTCGGCCATCGCAACAAAATTCACATCATCAACTTAGAAAAA
>CANCBK010000025.1 GCA_947374315.1 Burkholderiaceae bacterium
TGGTCCCGCCGACAGGAATCGGACCTGTATCCCACGCTTAGGAGGCATGTGCACTATCCATTGTGCTACGGCGAGAATGAAAATAAGGTAAGGCATCTTCTAAATGATGGTGTGGCGTCAAACATTATCCACTGATTACCAGCCACACATCGCCCATACTGAATTAGTAATTGCAATCATCATCTCTGGAGCAAAGTAGGCAGCAAAAATCGTTACCAGTACCAAGAGCATGAATGTGTATAAAAGCAATTTCGGTAGACCCGCTTTTAATTTCATAAAAACCTTAAGCAAGCACCGGGCGATGAATGGCGCGCTCTTTTACGGGGAGGTTTACTAGGAACGCGAAGACGCCCAGGGCAATGGCGATATTCCAAACGATCAAATAAGAGCCGGTGCGATCAAATAAATAACCACCTAAGTAAGCCCCACAGAAGCTGCCCAGCTGATGGGAGAAGAATACGAGCCCTGAGAGCATGGTGAGGTATTTGACGCCAAAGATCTGCGCAACAATAGCATTGGTCAGTGGGATGGTGGATAGCCACAGAAAGCCCATGATTGCCGCGAAGATGTAAGTACTGGTTGGGCTGAGGGGGAGCCAGATAAAACACATGATTGCGATGGATCTACAGATGTAGATGCCTGATAGCAGATAGCGTTTAGGAAAGCGTTGGCCCAATATACCTGCACTGTAGGTGCCAAAGATGTTGAACAAGCCAATTAAAGCTAGAGCAGTGGTTGCCACGACGGGTGCACCAACTTCGGGATAGACCTTCGATAAATCTTTTAGATAGGGCGCAAGATGAACCGCGATAAATACCACCTGAAATCCACAAACAAAATAGCCTAAGGTGAGCAAACGAAAGCTTGGATTACGCATTGCCTCTTTTAAAGCCTCCTGAATGGTTTGATCACCCTGTTTGTGCGTATGAATGAAGTTTGGCTCACGCAACATAAATGAAATCGGAATCATCAGGCTGGCCATGAGCGCTAATATCAGTAGCGCATCATTTGCGCCAAAGCTAGTGAGCAAGCCTTGCTCAACTGGAATCATCAAAAATTGACCAAATGATCCAGCTGCCGCTGCGATACCCATTGCCCAAACCCGTTTTTCTGCGGAAACATTGCGACCCAAAATTCCGTAGATCACGCTGTAAGTGGTTGCAGTTTGTGCAAGACCAATCAGCAATCCACCTGCCAATGAAAAATTCAAGGTATCGGTAGAGATTGCCATGCCAGCTAAGCCAAGGGCATATAGTGCACCGCCGGTAATCATAATTTTGAGTGCGCCGTAACGGTCCGCCAACGCGCCAGTGATTGGTTGAGCTGCCCCCCAAATAAGATTTTGTAAGGCAATAGTAAGGGCGAAGGTTTCACGGCCCCAGCCATTGGCTGAGGTGATGGGGAGGTTAAATAATCCAAATCCATGGCGTATCCCCATGGAGAACGTCACCATCAAGCCGCCAAAGATCAGTACTTGCTTAAGCGATAACTTCTGAATCTGATTGGTGGGTGTCATGTGGATTAAATGATGCCTTTTTCTTGAAGTGCGGCAATGGCCTGAGGGTCTAGATTTAAGCGTTCCCGCAGAATCTCATTCGTATGTTGACCCAGGGTTGGTGGCGCAAGGCGAACATCAACTGGAGTTTCGGAAAGTCGCATGGGGCTGGCAACCAGCTTCATGCTTCCTGCCGTCGGGTGAGGCACCTCGATTTGGACGCCTCTTGCCTTCACTTGCTCATTCTCGAAGACCTCTTGGAAGTTATTGATCGGGCCGCACGGTACATTGGCTGCCTCTAAAAGGGCAATCCACTGGGCCTTAGTTTTCTGGCGTGTCATGACTTCGATTAATGGAATCAATGACTTGCGATTCTCAACCCGCAGAGGGTTGTTGATATAAAGGGGATTTTCAGCCAGATGGGCTTCGCCACCAGCGGTAACGAATTGCTTAAATTGACCATCGTTACCCACAGCCACAATCATCCAACCGTCGGAAGTAGGGAAGGTTTGGTAGGGGACGATGATGGGTGAGGCATTGCCCCAACGCCGTGGCACCTGATCTGAGCATAAATACGCGCTCGAGACATTGGCCATGACTGCTATTTGGGTATCCAGTAAAGCCATATCGATATATTGACCTTGACCGGTCTGATCTCGATGAACAACGGCAGCCAAGATGGCGGTGCTGGCATACATTCCCGTAAAGATATCGGCAATGGCTACCCCGGCTTTCTGTGGACTGGCGCCAGGAAAGTCGTCAGCTTCGCCGGTGACACTCATAAAACCACCCATTCCTTGGATGATGAAGTCATATCCCGGGCGTTGGGCGTAGGGACCATTCTGTCCAAACCCGGTAATAGAGCAGTAAATCAGGTCGGATTTGATCTTTTTTAAACTTTCATAATCCAAGCCATACTTGGCTAAGTCGCCAACCTTGTAGTTTTCAATCACAATATCCGACTCTTTGGCGAGCTGGCGAATGATTTCTTGACCTTCGGGTTT
The DNA here is from genome assembly GCA_947374315.1 of Burkholderiaceae bacterium. The sequence goes on from CANCBK010000025.1 coordinate 2,500, forward strand.
GCTGATATCAACCGTAATGGAGCGTTTATTGCGGTTTATACAGATGAAATAGGCAGTTTCTGCTGTTTCATTGCCTAAGGCATCTCGTACGAAGGGAGGGCCCCAATGGCGGGTGTCGTCCCCAACCCCAGGTCTTTCGACTTTAATGACATCTGCACCGAGATCGGCCAGGTTTTGTGCGCACCACGGGCCGGCAAGAACACGGCTGAGGTCTAAAACGCGAATATGACTTAAGGCTCCCATCCGTTGATTTTGGCATGAATATAGGGGTAATTCAGGAAAATTCGGGATTTACTTCAGACATGACTACAATTTGCGCGCATGGCTACCCGTAAAACTTCCGAATACAGCGAATCATCGATTCAGGTCTTAAAAGGACTTGAACCGGTCCGTCAACGGCCGGGAATGTATACCCGCACTGACAACCCCCTACATATTATTCAAGAGGTGTTGGATAACGCTTCTGATGAGGCTTTGGGAGGTTTTGGCAAGCAAATCATTGTGACTTTGCATGCCGATAGCAGTGTGAGCGTCGAGGATGATGGGCGCGGAATTCCAGTGGGAATGCACCCAACCGAGAAGTTGCCTGTAGTTGAAATCGTCTTTACTCAGCTCCATGCCGGCGGTAAGTTTGAGAAAGGTACTGGTGGCGCATATGCCTTCTCTGGTGGCTTGCATGGTGTTGGTGTGTCTGTCACTAATGCGTTATCCAAACGCCTAGAAGTCATGGTTTGGCGTGAAGGCCAAGTATCTACTTTGACCTTTGCTGATGGTAAGGTGATTGAAAAACTCAAAACTAGCGCTGCTGGTAAAGAGGATAAATCTCACGGTACGCGCGTACGCGCTTGGCCTGATGGTAAGTATTTTGATAGTCCTGGCATTCCGATGCCAGAGCTCATTCGCTTGTTACGCTCTAAGGCAGTGTTGTTGCCAGGCGTAAAGGTCACGCTGATACAAGAAAAGTCTGGCGAGAGTCAAACTTGGCAATATGCCCAAGGCTTACGCGGCTACTTAAACGAGGCAATGGCACAAGCAGGCCATGGTGCAGAAGTGATTCCTCCATTTGAGGGTGAGCAATATGCTACCGGCAATGGTGAGGATGATTCCTTTGCCGAAGGTGAGGGCGCTGCTTGGGTTGTCACATGGACTGAAGATGGCGCGCCAGTGCGCGAAAGTTACGTCAACTTGATTCCAACTCCCGCAGGTGGAACGCATGAAAGCGGTTTGCGTGAAGGACTCTTCAATGCCGTCAAAGGTTTTATCGAGATGCATGCATTGCAACCGAAGGGCGTGAAGTTAATGCCTGAAGATGTATTCGCACGCGCCTCCTTCATTCTTTCTGCCAAAGTGTTAGATCCACAGTTCCAAGGTCAGATTAAAGAGCGCCTTAATTCTAGAGATGCAGTCCGCTTGGTTTCTGGATATGCTAAATCCGCATTAGAGCTTTGGCTCAATGAGCACGTTGATTACGGACGCAAGTTGGCAGACTTAGTTATTAAGCAAGCTCAAGCCAGAACACGTGCCGGCCAAAAAGTAGAAAAGAAAAAATCCTCTGGTGTTGCCGTCCTTCCTGGAAAGTTGACGGACTGCGAGAGTGAAGATATTGCTCTGAATGAAATCTTCCTTGTAGAGGGTGATTCTGCAGGTGGATCGGCCAAGATGGGTCGCAATAAGGAATATCAAGCAATTCTGCCCTTACGCGGTAAGGTCCTGAATACTTGGGAAGCCGAGCGCGATCGCTTGTTTGCCAACAATGAAGTCCATGACATTGCTGTGGCGATTGGGGTTGATCCACATGGCGCTAATGACACGCCGGATTTATCCAATTTACGTTACGGCAAAGTTTGCATCCTGTCCGATGCGGACGTCGATGGTGCGCATATTCAGGTGCTGCTACTAACTTTGTTCTACAAGCATTTCCCCAAGTTAATTGAATTAGGTCACATTCATATTTCTAGACCGCCTCTGTTTAGGGTGGATGCACCGGCGCGTGGCAAAAAGCCAGCACAAAAAATCTACGCCTTAGATGCAAGTGAGCTGCAGGCGATTGAAGATAAATTGCGCAAAGATGGCGTGAAAGAATCAGCTTGGCAAATTTCCCGCTTTAAAGGCTTGGGCGAGATGAGTGCGGAGCAATTGTGGGATACCACCTTAAATCCAGATACGCGTCGCCTGTTGCCGGTGACCTTGGGTAGTTGGACTGAAGATGAAACAATTAAAACAATGGATATGTTGATGGGTAAATCCGAATCCGGAGCGCGTCGCGATTGGTTGGAAGAGCGCGGTAACGAAGTAGAGGCAGACATCTAATGACAAGCAAAAAAACTCCTGGAGAAACTGGCGCCGAGCAGGCGGATTTATTCTCTGGCGAACCAATTGAGATGAGCATTGTTCAGGTGAATGAGTCTGCAGCCCCAGAAGCTGGTGGACCTATAGATCCACACGACCCAAAAGTAGTTGAGTTGAATGAGGATGACAAAGATAGCCTGACCTTGGCGGTTTACGCTGAGCGTGCATACCTTGATTACGCCATCAGTGTTGTCAAAGGTCGCGCCTTGCCGGACGTATCGGATGGTCAAAAGCCAGTTCAGCGCCGCATCTTGTTCTCTATGAGTGAGATGGGTTTGCGTGCGGATGCAAAACCAGTAAAAAGCGCGCGTGTTGTTGGTGATGTCTTGGGTAAATTTCATCCGCATGGAGACCAATCTGCGTATGACGCATTAGTGCGTCTCGCACAAAGTTTCTCATTGCGCTACCCCTTGATTGATGGTCAGGGTAACTTTGGCTCACGTGATGGAGATGGCGCTGCAGCCATGCGTTACACAGAAGCACGTTTAACCAAAATTGCCGGCTTGCTCATGAGCGAGATCGACGAGGGTACCGTTGATTTTGCGCCAAACTACGACGGCTCTTTCCAAGAGCCTAAGCTTTTACCGGCACGTTTACCATTCGTGCTTCTCAATGGCGCATCTGGTATTGCCGTTGGTATGGCTACTGAGATTCCTTCGCATAATTTGCGTGAGGTTGCTTCTGCTGCGATTGCTTTAATGAAGTCGCCGAAGATGACTACGCCAGAACTGTTAGAAATTATGCCTGGTCCGGATTACCCGGGTGGCGGTCAAATTATTTCTTCGTCGGCAGAGATTGCGCAAATCTATGACGTGGGTCGCGGCAGCCTGAAAGTTCGAGCCCGCTGGTCTATTGAAGAGTTGGCTCGTGGACAGTGGCAAATCGTCGTCAATGAGTTGCCACCAGCTACCTCAACCCAAAAGGTCTTGCAAGAGATTGAGGAGCTTACCAATCCTAAGGTGAAAGTTGGTAAGAAAACTTTAACTCCTGAGCAAAATAATCTGAAGTCCACCATCTTGAATGTTCTCGATGGTGTTCGTGATGAATCTAGTAAAGATGCGGCTGTGCGCTTGGTATTTGAGCCAAAGAGTAAAAATATCGACGTCAATGAGTTTGCGAACCTATTGCTCGCTCATACCTCATTAGAATCCAATGCACCGATGAACTTGGTGATGATTGGTACTGATGGTCGTCCGCGTCAAAAAGGTTTAAAGGAAATCATCTCCGAATGGATTTCTTTCAGAGTAGGTACCGTTACTCGTCGAACCCAGCATCGTCTCGGTAAAGTCAAAGATCGCATGCATATTTTGGAAGGGCGTTTAACCGTTCTTCTCAATATTGATAAGGTCATCAAGATTATTCGTAATAGCGATGAGCCAAAAGTGGATCTCATTAAAGAGTTCAAGTTGAGCGATCGCCAAGCAGAAGATATCTTGGATATTCGTTTGCGCCAATTGGCTCGCTTAGAAGGGATCAAGATTGAACAAGAGCTTAAAGAGCTGAGGTCTGAACGCGACGATCTTGAGGGTTTATTGCAAAGCGATGTCGTGCTTCGCAAACGCATCATCAAAGAAATTGAATCCGATATGAAGGAATTCGGAGATGATCGTCGTACCTTGATTCTGGAAGATAAACGTGCTGTTGCAGAAACCAAAGTATTGGATGAGCCAGTCACAGTGATTGTTTCTCAAAAAGGCTGGGTACGAGTGCGCCAAGGTCATGAGCATGATGCGACCCAGTTCGGCTTTAAGGCGGGCGATGGCCTCTACGGAACTTTCGAGTGTCGAACCGTGGATGTCATACAAGGTTTTGGAACTGATGGACGAGTCTATACCGTCCCTGTGAGTGATTTGCCAGGCGCTCGCGGTGATGGTTCACCATTGACTAGCTTTATAAACTTGGCTGCGGGCTCGCAAATGGTGGCTTACTACGCTGGACAGTCTGACGATTTGGTCTTGATTTCTACTAGATCGGGCAATGGCTTCTTGGCAAATGTGGCGGACATGACTACGCGCAATAAAGCCGGCAAGTCTTTTGTTGGATTGGATAGCAAATTCCCGGGTGGCGATGCTCCGCTGGGCGCAGCTAAAGTGACTGCTGGCATGAAGCAGGTGGCCTGCTTATCAGAGAGCTCGAAATTATTGGTATTCCCTCTTGATGAGCTCAAGCGTCTTCCTACCGGTGGCAAGGGCATGATCTTGATGGGCTTGGATGACAAGGAGAAGTTGGCTTCAGCGATTGCAGTTGGTGCTGATGGTGCCACCTATTCTGGCGGTGGTCGGGCGGGTAAACCTACTGAGTTAAGTTTAGATGCCAAAACCTTGAAGTCTTTTGCGGGTAATCGTGCCCGTAAAGGACATTTTGTTGAGCCGCGTCTGAAAGATGGAAAGCTTAAGGCGAGTTAACAAGCGTGCTATTGTTTTAAAGAAGCGACATTAAAAACCCGACCCGTATTTTGGTCGGGTTTTTCTTTATCTAGGTCTTCTCAGGAATGGGCACGCCATACTTAACGGCGATAACCTCGGCCAAAATGGATATGGCGATTTCTGGCGGGGTGAGTGCGCCGATGAATAAACCAACGGGGCCATGTAGTTGATTTACCTGCTCTTGGGTCACATCAAACTCAAGTAAACGGTCTTTGCGTTTCAGGGTGTTTACTCTACTGCCGAGGGCGCCAACATAGAAAGCAGGGGACTTCAAAGCCTCCATGAGTGCCATGTCATCCAGTTTTGGATCGTGTGTTAACGCTACTACTGCTGTATGAGAATCTACGCCAATTTCTAGCAATACATCATCTGGCATGCCTTTAATAAATTGGATCTGTTCCCGATTAATGCCTTCAGCGTACTCCTCACGTGGATCAATCACTATCACTTCAAAGTCTGAGGCCAAGGCAAAGTCTGCGGTATAAAGGGACAGCTGTCCTGCGCCAATGATGACCATACGCCAGCGTGGCCCATAAGTGGTTTTCATGAGCGTATCGGTGCACGCAAAAGCGTCATTACGATTGGCCACAGACAGCGTAGATTTGCCGCTGCCCAGGTCAATCGTGCGCGAGGTGATTTGGTGGTTTGAGATGGAAGTCAGAATGGCCTCTAAAACCGTTAGCTCGGGTTTGGGCTCCACCAGCAAGCGCAGCGTTCCACCACAGGGCAAGCCAAAGCGGGCAGCTTCTTGTTGACTAACTCCATAGACCACCATCTCTGGAGTATTTTTTGTTAGGATTTCTGTTTGAACGCGGCGGATAAGATCATCTTCCACGCAGCCGCCAGATACCGATCCTGTTACCTGGCCATCGCCTCTGATGGCAAGCCAAGAACCAATGGGTCTTGGGGCAGAGCCCCATGTTTGGACGACGGTGGCAATGGCTACTTGGTGGCCAGTCTTAAGCCAATTAACTGCGGCCTTTAGTACGCTTAAATCAGTGCTGTTCATTTTTTGTCTTGGATATTGTTTTATTTATTATTTATTTACCGCTAATGTAATTATTATCTCCTTAATGAAGAAGCCAGTATCCCCCGTACAAATCCTGCCATTGCGTATAGCCATAGTTCTACTGGCTGCAGGTGAAGGTAGTCGCTTGGGATCACATCCTAAAGCCTTACTCAAGAAAGATGGGCAAACCCTTCTTGAGCGATTTCTAAGGTCGACCCAAGCTTTTTCGCCAATAGAATTCATTGTTGTGACGGGTTTTCATGGAAGGGTGATTGAAGCTGAGTTAGCAAGGATCAATCGATCTTTAACTTATCCCGCCATGGTTTTGCGTAACCCCAGCCCGGAAAATGGTCAGACCTCATCGGTACGTTTAGCTTTGGAGTCGCTCAAAAGCGAGTTTGATGTCGTATTCATTGCCTTGTCTGACCAACCTCAGATTGGTGATGGTGAGATACAAGCATTGCTGGATGAATTCTCTAGACGAAATATTGGCGAAGAGATGATCATGCCGATGCTAGGGAGTAGGCGCGGCAATCCAGTACTGTTTTCCAAAAAGACCATTGAAGAAATCTTAGGCATTCCAAACTTGGCTTGCCGAGCTTACATGGATGCCCATCCTGAAAAGGTTCGAGTCATGCAAACTGGCAATCCGGCTTTTGTGTTGGATGTTGATACTTTGGAAGACATGCGCCAACACAAACTCATTCTCAGTTAATTACATTTATTCAATTTCGGCAATAAGCTCGATTTCAACGCAAGCACCCAAAGGAATTTGCGCTACACCAAATGCACTTCTAGCATGTTTTCCAGCATCTCCAAACACCTCAAAGAGCAGTTCTGAGCAACCATTTACAACCAAGTGTTGCTCAGTGTATTCAGCGGTAGAGTTCACGAGCCCCATCACTTTTACAATGCGCTTTACTTTATCGAGTGAGCCTAAATGATTCTGCAATGTAGAAATTAAATCAATGGCAATGGACTTTGCAGCAGCCTTGCCATTTTCTGTATCCATATCCAGGCCGAGTTTTCCAGCCCAAGGCTTGCCATCCTTCTTCGCAATGTGGCCAGATAGAAACACCGTATTGCCAGTGGTTGCAGCCATGACATAGGCGGCGGCAGGAGGACCCGGTGGCGGCAAATCAATTCCAAGGGTTTTAAGGCGATCGCTAATCAGATTGGTCATAGGTTTTTAGATAAATAATTAGAAAGAAAAAAGAGGAAATTTGAATTCACTACTGCATAAATCTTACTTCGAAAGTTGACGCATCGCATTTTCAAGACCATTCAAGGTTACTGGATACATGTGATCCTTCATTAAGCCCTGCATGATGTCGATAGATTGTCGATATTGCCAAACAGATTCTGGCTCTGGGTTTAGCCACACGAAATGAGGGAAGTGATCAATTAAGCGATTGATCCAAGTGGCGCCAGCCTCAGGATTGTTGTATTCGACTGATCCATTGGGGCTTAAGATTTCGTAAGGGGACATCGTTGCATCACCTATAAAAATTAACTTATAGTCTGCCCCATATTTATTGATAATGTCTTGCGTAGGAGTCACCTGATCTCGTCTGCGCCGATTACTTTGCCAAAGTTGGTCGTAAACGCAGTTGTGAAAGTAGTAATACTCCAAGTGCTTAAATTCTGTTTTGACCGCGGTAAATAATTCAGATATGCGCTGAATATGGTCATCCATTGATCCACCAACATCCATCAATAGCAGCACTTTGACTTGATTGTGACGCTCAGGACGCATCTGAATATCTAACATGCCAGCATTGGCGGCGGTGGAGTGTATGGTCTTATCAAGGTCGAGCTCAAGACGCGAGCCTTCTCTTGCAAAACGCCGTAATCGACGCAGTGCCATTTTGATATTGCGAGTGCCTAAGCTCAAGTCGCTGTCATAGTCTTTAAATTCTCGAGCTTCCCAAACTTTAATTGCCGTTCGATTTCCAGCGCTTTCGCCGCCAATTCGAATTCCTTCGGGGTGATAGCCGCTGTGACCGAACGGGGATGAGCCACCAGCGCCGATCCATTTATTGCCACCGCCATGCCACTCTTTTTGCTCTTTCATTAGCTCCTGAAGTCTTTTCTGCAATGCCTCTGGCCCACCCAATTTCTTGAGGGCCGCCTTTTCTTCTGCGCTTAATACGCGCTGCAGTTTTTTCTCAAGCCAGTCCAAGGGGATGTCAGGTGCGAGCGCAATGATTTGCTCTATACCATTGAAGTAAGCGCCAAAGACTTGATCAAAGCGATCGAAATGTTGCTCATCCTTGACTAGCGTCAGGCGCGCCAGTTGATAGAACTCGTCTATGGAGGGTTCGATTGCGCCTTCCTTCAGGGCTTCGAGCAAGGTTAAAAATTCCCGAACAGAAACGGGCACCTTGGCCTCTTTCAAATTCAGGAAAAATTGAATTAGCACAATCGGGTCAATATTTTTAGCGGATTAAATGAGCGAGCTAACTTAGCGATGATTTCGATTCATCGTCACTAGACGTTCAAATAAATGTACATCTTGCTCATTTTTCAGTAGTGCGCCGTGTAATGGGGGAACTGCAATTTTCTCTTCATTGCTATAAAGTGCTTCAGCAGGGATGTCTTCCGCTAGCAAGAGTTTTAACCAATCAATCAGTTCTGATGTCGAGGGTTTCTTCTTCAGGCCCGGTAGTGAGCGAATTTGATAAAAGGATTTAAGGGCCGCTTCTAGTAAGTCCTGTTTGATACTGGGGTGGTGGACGTCAACGATGCTTTGCATGGTCCCCGCATCTGGAAATGATATGTAGTGGAAGAAGCAGCGACGCAAGAAAGCATCGGGCAACTCTTTTTCATTATTGGAGGTGATGATGACTAGGGGGCGATGCTTTGCTTTGATGAGTTCGCGAGTTTCATAAACATAGAACTCCATGCGATCGATTTCTCGCAAGAGATCATTAGGAAATTCAATATCCGCTTTATCTATTTCATCGATTAAAAGAACAACGGGTTCGTCTGCCTCAAATGCTTGCCACAGGACGCCTTTAACAATGTAATTGCGAATGTCATTGACTTTTTCATCGCCTAATTGTGAATCCCGTAAGCGACTGACAGCATCGTACTCATAGAGGCCTTGCTGCGCTTTGGTGGTCGATTTAATGTGCCACTGCATTAGGGGCATGTTCAGTGCCGCAGCCACCTCCTCGGCCAACATGGTTTTACCTGTCCCAGGCTCGCCTTTAATTAAAAGAGGGCGCTGTAGTTGAATCGCAGCATTCACAGCTAATTTCAGGTCATCGGTAGCTACATAGCTTTGGGAGCCGACAAAGCGGGATTTGGTCTTAGTCATTGTTCTGGGCAATCCTATTTTTTGTTAAATAGCGCCCCAGTATAGGTAAAAAAGGCTGTTAATTTCAGTGTTTTCACTGAAATTGAGGCTCTAAGTGGGGTGGATGAGGCCTGTCTCCGCTATACTCTTTCCAAATTGATCTAAATCAAACTCGTTAATAATGATTTCTATGAAAAAACACCTTATTCTTTCCCAATTAGTCCTTTGCGCTGGCTTGGCTTTTGCCGGTGTTTCAGCACAAGCTGCTGACGAAAAAGGCTCTGCTCAGGCAGGGCAAGGCAAGGTTGGGTTGTGCACCGGTTGCCACTCCATTCCCGACTATCGCGCTGACTATCCCTTTGTCTATAGCGTCCCTATGTTAGGCGGTCAAAACGCTGCTTATATCGCCACGGCTTTATCTGAATACAAGAAAGGCGAAAGGAAGCATCCTACAATGCGTTCTATTGCGGCTAGCTTGTCAGACCAGGATATGGCTGATCTTGGCGAATACTATGCTGCGCAGACTGCCAGCTCACCAAATAACCCATTGAAGTGATATTTAGAGGCACGTTTATGAAATTCGCACTAATTACCGCCATTTTGTTATCCAGCATTGGCTTGGCTCAAGCCGCTAGCGCTGATAAAGGTCAGGCACTTGTGGAGAAGGGCAATTGCGCTTCTTGTCATGGCGTCGGCTTAAATGCACCAATCTTGCCGACTTATCCAAAATTAGCTGGTCAACACCCTGATTACATCTTCTATGCTCTGCGTGCCTATAAAGCTGGCAACTCCAACGCTAAGTTTGGACGCAACAATGCGGTGATGTCTTCTCAGGTTCAGAATTTCTCTGAGTCCGACATGCAGGATATTGCTGCTTATGTGGCTTCATTGCCAGGAAACTTCGTCGTTAAGAAGTAATTCAGGCTCTACTACAGCATTCCATTAAAGGCTTAGCTTAACTCGCTAAGCCTTTGTTCTTTATGGCCGCTATTTTGTTTATTTGGTAGCCTCTAGCCCTCGTCCCAAGTGCTTGCGCATTGCTGCTTCTGCAGCAATGGGATCTCTTTTGAGGATGGCCTGAAGGATTTCTCTGTGCTCCACCAATGAGCTTAAGAGACGTCCACTCCGGCTCAAGGAGTCGCGTCTTTGGAGTTTTAGTACCTTGCGTAGGTCAACAATCACCCCATTCATCCATTTGTTGCCGGCGATTTCCTGGATTAACTCATGAAATTTCACATTAATTTCAAAAAATTGCTCTAAATCCCTGTCAGCTGCAGCCTTTTCTAGGCGATGGTGCAAGTTGTCTAGCTGGGTTAGCTGCGCCTCAGTTGCTTTTAGGGCGGTTTCCTTCGCTGCCTGACCCTCTAAAAGGGAGAGTACGGTGAAGATTTGCTCTAAATCTCGACGATCAACCTCGGTAACGTAGGCGCCCTTATTCATCTTGGTAGTCACCAGCCCCTCGGAGGCTAAAACCTTGATAGCTTCACGCATGGGGGTGCGGCTGATTCCAAATGCTACTGCCAGGCTTTGTTCGTCCAGCCAGCTTCCTGGCGCTAATTCATGGGAAAAAATCTGCTCACGCAGCCGTTCCGCAACCTCTTCGTAGAGGGGTCTATTAATCAATTTTGTATTCATAATTATGTATACAGTATCTAGACAAATTAAAAAATGTCAAGCAAAATAGCCCTACAAATTTAGTAACAATGCAATAAAGCCAACCAGGAGTGCTTTATGAGTACAAGTGAAAAAAAATCTGCATCAAATGCATGGCCAACGGTGCCAGATAGTAATTTAGAGGCGTGGAAAAAGTCAGCCCAAAAGTCAGCGCCGAATGGTGATGTGGATAAGTTGGGATGGAATACGCCCGATGGCATTCATCTCAAAGCCTTGTACACCGCCGAAGACATTGATGGTCTTCAGTACACGCATTCATTGCCAGGATTTGAGCCCTTTGTACGCGGCCCACAAGCAACGATGTATTCCGTACGGCCGTGGACAATTCGTCAATACGCGGGATTCTCCACCGCAGAAGAGTCCAATGCGTTTTATCGCAAAGCATTAGATGCGGGTGGTCAAGGGGTTTCAGTTGCATTCGACTTGGCGACACATCGTGGCTATGACTCTGATCATCCTCGCGTTACAGGAGACGTTGGTAAAGCCGGAGTGGCCATTGATTCTGTAGAGGATATGAAAATTTTGTTTGATGAAATTCCATTGGACAAAGTATCTGTATCGATGACGATGAATGGCGCGGTGCTGCCGGTATTAGCTGGTTATATTGTTGCCGGTGAAGAGCAGGGCGTGAAGCAGGAGCTACTGTCTGGAACTATTCAGAATGACATTCTGAAAGAGTTCATGGTGCGCAATACTTACATCTATCCACCCGAGCCTTCCATGCGCATTATCGGTGACATCATAGAGTACACCGCTCAGCACATGCCGAAATTTAACTCGATTTCGATTTCGGGTTATCACATGCAAGAAGCGGGTGCGAACCAAGTTCTCGAATTAGCATTCACGATAGCCGATGGTAAGGAGTACGTAAAAACTGCGCTAGCCAAGGGCTTGGACGTCGATGGCTTTGCCGGTCGCCTGTCTTTCTTCTTTGCGATCGGGATGAATTTCTATTTAGAAGTTGCTAAGTTGCGAGCTGCACGACTCTTGTGGTGGCGCGTTATGAAATCATTTGAGCCAAAGAATGCGAAGTCATTGATGTTGCGCACCCACTGCCAAACATCGGGCTGGTCTTTGACTGAGCAGGATCCCTACAATAACGTGGTTCGCACGACCGTCGAGGCAATGGCGGCAATTTTTGGTGGCACACAATCGTTGCATACCAATTCATTTGATGAGGCGATTGCCTTGCCATCAGAATTCTCTAGCCGCATTGCCCGTAATACCCAATTGATTCTTCAGGAGGAGACTCATATCACCAGCGTGATTGATCCATGGGCTGGGTCTTACATGATGGAGAATCTCACACAGGAAATGGCCGATAAAGCTTGGGAAATTATCCAAGAGGTAGATGCTATGGGCGGCATGACGAAGGCTGTCGAAAGTGGTTGGGCTAAGCTGAAGATCGAAGCCGCTGCCGCTGAGAAGCAGGCTAAGATCGATTCAGGTTCCGATGTCATTGTTGGCGTAAATAAATATAAGCTTGGTAAAGAAGACCTCGTCGATGTTTTAATGATTGATAACGATAAAGTTCGAGAAAGCCAAGTTGCTCGCTTGAAAAATATCAAAGCAAAACGCGATTCTAAAAAGGTAGAGGCTGCATTAGAGGCGTTGACCAAGGCTGCCGAGAACAACAATGGCAATTTGCTGGACTTGGCCGTGCAGGCGATGCGCTTGCGTGCAACGGTTGGCGAAGTCTCTGATGCATTAGAAAAAGTTTACGGGCGCCATCGCGCCGATACTCAAAAGGTGACTGGTGTGTATGCAGCTGCTTATGACTCAGCAGAAGGCTGGGAAAAACTTAAGGTTGAGATTTCGGATTTTGCAAAAGACTTTGGACGTCGTCCACGCGTCATGATTGCAAAGTTAGGTCAGGATGGCCATGATCGTGGCGCTAAGGTAGTTGCTACCGCATTTGCTGACTTAGGTTTTGATGTTGATATTGGGCCTTTATTCCAAACTCCAGAAGAATGCGCCCGTCAGGCCATTGAGAATGACGTTCATGCTTTGGGTATTTCAACTCTAGCTGCGGGACATAAGACTTTGGTCCCTGCAATTATTGCTGAATTGAAGAAGCAGGGTTCTGATGACATCATTGTCTTTGTGGGTGGCGTGATACCAAGGCAAGATTACGATTTCTTGTATGAGGCTGGGGTAAAGGGTATTTATGGTCCAGGAACGCCGATCCCCGCTTCTGCAAAGGATGTTCTCGAACAGATTCGTAAGTCTGCTAAGCCACAGTAAGTAGAGAAGAGCGAAAGCGCATCAGCATGCTAAACGCCGTGGACCAAGTTTTGGTTGATGATCTTATAGGTGCGCCCTCATTGGCGCAGCGTCGAGCTTTGGCAAAGATCATTACCCTGCTTGAGTCAACACGCATGGATCATCGTAAACGCGCTGATGATGTGCTCAATACCTTGCTTCCCAAAACAGGCAAGTCTTTTCGACTGGGCATCTCCGGCGTTCCAGGGGTTGGTAAATCGACCTTAATTGAAACCCTTGGCTTATATCTGATCGAAGCGGGGCATCGCGTTGCGGTATTAGCGATTGACCCTTCCTCAAGCTTGTCCGGCGGCTCCATTTTGGGTGATAAAACTCGCATGGAGAGATTATCCGTTTTGGATAATGCCTTCATTCGCCCGAGTCCATCTTCTTGCACGCTGGGCGGTGTGGCTGAGAAAACCCGTGAAGCCATGTTGGTTGCGGAAGCTGCTGGCTTCGATATCGTGATTGTGGAGACAGTTGGTGTTGGTCAAAGCGAAATTGCGGTTGCCGGCATGACGGATATGTTTCTGCTGTTGCAGTTGCCCAATGCGGGTGATGACCTACAGGCAATCAAAAAAGGGGTAATGGAAATTGCTGACCTGATCGTCATCAATAAAGTGGACATTGATCCCAATGCTGCTATGCGTGCGCAATTATTCATCACTAGCTCTCTACGACTGTTGGGTTTCCAGGGAAATCCTGATCACGCATCTCATGATGAAGAGTTTTGGCATCCTACTGTGATGACCTTAAGCGCTTTAGAGGGCAAAGGAGTTCCCGAGTTATGGGAAAAGATACTGCATTTCCAAAAACTACAGAATGCCAATGGCAAATTACAGTCCCGCCGCAAACAACAATCGGGTGCTTGGATGTGGGATCGAATTGATGCGGGCCTTAAGAATGCTTTTCAAAATCACCCAGCAGTACAAACACTTTTACCTATTTTGAGCGCCGAGGTAAATCAAGGAACCATGGCCGCTTCTGTTGCTGCGAGACGTTTACTTGAGGCAATGGGACACGAATTTTTCTAAGGAGTCGTTATGAAGGAAATCATTCAACAGCTTGAAGCGAAGCGCGAACTTGCCCGATTGGGTGGCGGGCAAAAGCGTATTGCCGCTCAACATTCCAAAGGTAAGCTGACTGCGCGTGAGCGTATTGAGCTCTTGTTAGATGCGGGCACCTTTGAAGAGTGGGATATGTTTGTAGAGCATCGCTGCCATGATTTTGGAATGGCAGACCAAACTGTTCCTGGTGACGGCGTTGTTACTGGTTACGGCATGATTAATGGCCGCTTGGTATTTGTATTCTCACAAGACTTTACTGTCTTGGGCGGCTCACTCTCTGAGGCGCATGCTGAAAAGATTTGTAAGATCATGGATCAAGCGCTAAAAGTTGGCGCTCCTGTAATTGGCTTGAACGACTCTGGTGGCGCTCGTATTCAAGAGGGCGTAGCTTCCTTGGGTGGCTATGCAGAAATTTTCCAGCGCAATGTGACCGCTTCTGGAGTGATCCCACAAATCTCTTTAATCATGGGGCCATCGGCAGGTGGCGCAGTTTACTCGCCAGCGCTGACCGATTTCATCTTTATGGTGAAAGACAGTTCATACATGTTTGTTACCGGTCCAGAAGTGGTGAAGACGGTGACTCATGAGGATGTAACGGCGGAAGAGCTGGGTGGCGCAGTGACTCACTCTACCATTTCAGGTGTTTGTGATTTAGCTTTTGACAATGATGTTGATGCGATCATGATGCTTCGACGCTTTTTTAACTATCTCCCGCTATCGAATCGCGAAAAGCCGCCGATGATTAATGGAGCGATGCGTACTGAAGAGCCTGATTTTTCGCTTGATACGTTAGTGCCAAGCAATCCCAACCAGCCTTACGATATGAAAGAGCTGATCGAGAAGATTGTGGATGATGGCGAGTTCTTTGAATTACAGCCAGATTACGCAAAAAATATCTTGATTGGTTTTGCGCGTATGGAAGGCCGCTCAATTGGTATTGTTGCCAATCAGCCTTTAGTCTTGGCAGGTTGCTTGGATATTAAAGCATCCATTAAAGCGGCTCGTTTTGTCCGCTTCTGTGACGCCTTCAATATTCCAGTGGTGACATTGGTTGATGTACCTGGATTTATGCCTGGTACTTCGCAAGAGTACGGCGGAATTATTAAGCATGGTGCTAAATTGCTTTATGCCTATGCTGATTGCACCGTTCCCAAGGTAACACTGATCACCCGCAAGGCTTACGGTGGCGCCTATGATGTGATGGCTTCCAAGCATTTACGAGGTGATGTGAACTTTGCTTGGCCTTCCGCTGAAATCGCAGTAATGGGTCCTAAAGGCGCTGTAGAGATTATTTTCCGTGAGGAGAAATCCGATCCCGAGAAAATCGCCGCTCGTGAAGCTGAGTACAAAGCGAAATTTGCCAACCCCTTTGTTGCTGGACGTCGTGGCTATATCGATGATGTGATCTTGCCCCATGAGACTCGCAAGCGGATCTCCCGCTCTTTGGCGATGCTAAAGGATAAGGAGCTCACAAATCCACCGCGTAAACACGGCAATATCCCTCTTTAAGGCGCCGACAAATGATGACTACGAAAATGTTTAAGAAAATTTTAATTGCTAACCGTGGCGAGATTGCTTGCCGGGTAATGAAAACTGCTAACAAGATGGGCATCAAGACGGTTGCCGTCTACTCAGAAGCCGATAAAGAAGCGCGTCACGTGCAGATGGCTGATGAAGCGGTTTGTATTGGGCCGGCGCCTTCACGTGAGTCCTACTTGGTGATGGATCGCATTATTCAGGCCTGTAAAGATACTGGTGCTGAAGCGGTTCACCCGGGTTATGGTTTCCTATCCGAGAATGAGCAATTTGCTCGTCGCTGTGAGGAAGAGGGCATTATTTTCATCGGACCAAAGCATCAGTCCATTGCGGCAATGGGTGACAAGATCGCGTCTAAAAAGCTTGCTTTAGAGGCGAAGGTTAATACGATCCCGGGATTTAATGAGGCCATTGAAAAAGCGGAAGAAGCTGTCAAGATTGCTCAAGGCATTGGCTACCCAGTGATGATTAAGGCATCTGCTGGCGGTGGCGGTAAAGGTTTACGCGTTGCATTTAATGACAAAGAGGCATTCGAAGGATTTACGGCTTGCCGCACCGAAGCTTTAAATAGCTTCGGCGATGACCGTGTTTTTATTGAAAAATTTGTTGAAGGCCCACGCCATATTGAGATTCAGGTTCTGGGTGATGCTCACGGCAATATCGTTTATTTAGGTGAGCGTGATTGCTCTATTCAGCGTCGCCATCAAAAGGTGATTGAAGAGGCGCCATCCCCCTTTATTGATCCTGCAACTCGCAAGGCAATGGGTGAGCAGGCTGTGGCTTTAGCAAGAGCCGTGAATTATCAATCTGCTGGTACCGTTGAATTTGTAGTGGGCAAAGATAAGTCTTTCTATTTCCTGGAGATGAATACCCGTTTGCAAGTGGAGCATCCGGTAACCGAAGGTATTACTGGTCTCGACTTGGTCGAGCAAATGATTCGAGTTGCTGCTGGTGAAAAGCTGGCATTCAAACAAGAAGATGTGAAGTTGGACGGTTGGTCGATGGAGTGTCGCATTAATGCCGATGACCCATTCCGTAACTTCCTTCCGTCTACTGGTCGATTGGTTAAGTATCGTCCGCCAGAAGCGGTTGGTGGTGTGAGGGTTGATACTGGCGTCTACGAGGGCGGTGAGATTCCGATGCACTATGACTCGATGATTGCGAAGTTAATAGTTCATGGCAAGGATCGCACCGAAGCTATTGAAAAGATGCGTGCTGCGCTCAATGATTTTGTGATTCGCGGCATTCACTCGAACATCCCTTTCCAAGCGGCACTCTTGCAGCACCCACGTTTTATTTCTGGTGATTTCACAACCGGCTTTATCGCCGAAGAATATCCAGACGGCTTCAAAAAAGATTCCGTTCAACCTTCAGACCCTAAGCGTTTGGCAGCCTTAGCGGCATTCATGCGCTATCGTTACCTCGAGCATATCCAGATGATTGATGGGCAGTTGGCTGGTCATGAGATGACGATTGCCAAGAGGTTTGTGGTGGTGACTGGATCTCGCGTGGGCTCTAAAGAGGATATCAAAGAAGTTCCGATTCGTGTAGAGCTTAAAGAGGGTGTTTATGCGGTTTATATCGAAGAAGAAAATGATGTTAGCCGCTACAACATCGTTAGTAATTGGCGTCCGGGCGAGATTTGTCTGCGTGCAACCATTAATGGCACTAGCAAAATTACCGCCCAAGTAGAGCGTGTTGGTGTTAAATACGCCCTCGTTTTAGATGGCGCTCATTACGAATGTCTAGTTTTAAGCCCGTTGGGTGCAGAGCTACAGCGACGCATGCTGGTTAAAGTTCCACCAGATACCTCCAAGTTGGTAATGTCTCCTATGCCCGGTCTTTTGACTAATATTTCAGTCAAGGTCGGCGAATCGGTGACTGCTGGTCAGAAACTGGCTGCCATTGAGGCAATGAAGATGGAGAATACTTTGGTTGCCGCACAAGACGGTGTGGTTGCTGAAATTTGCGCCAACGTTGGTGAGAGCTTAGCGGTTGATCAATTGATCATCCGCTTCGAATAAGGTAAGTCATGACCAAACCATTCAAGATATTGGGTATCCAGCAAATAGCCATTGGCGGCGAAAATAAAGATCGCCTCCGCAAGCTTTGGGTTGATCTATTGGGTTTTGAATACAAGAGCACATTTGTTTCTGAGCGTGAAAACGTAGATGAAGATATTTGCGCGATCGGTAAAGGTGCGCATGAGGTTGAGGTTGACCTCATGCAACCATTTGATATCGAAAAGAAACCTGCAGTTCATCAAACCCCTTTAAACCATATTGGATTATGGGTGGATGATCTTCCTAAGGCAGTGGAATGGTTATCTGCTCAAGGGCTTCGCTTTGCCCCTGGTGGCATCCGTAAGGGCGCTGGTGGTCATGACATTACCTTTGTGCATCCAAAGGGCAATGAGGAGTTTCCGTTTTGCGGAGAAGGCGTCTTGATTGAGCTCGTTCAGGCTCCAGCAGATATCATTCAGGGTCTAAGTTCATAAGCAATCAAGAGAGTCCAAATTGACACGTATATTGGCCATCGACACCTCATCCGCCTGGTGTTCGGTGGCTTTATCTTTGGATGAAGCCACTCCGTTAGTCCGCCACCAAAAGGTCTCGGCTGGCGCCAGCCAACTCTTGTTGCCCTGGGTAGAAGAACTTCTAAGCGATTCTGCTGCTGAGCTGACCTCTTTAGATGCCATTGCCATTGGCGTAGGTCCTGGGGCCTTTACGGGTGTTAGGCTTGGAGTCGCTGTTGTGCAGGGCTTGGCTACCGCTGCCAAGCTCCCTGTTCTTCCTGTGGCCAGCCTTGATGCCATCGCAGCCCAACTGGCGCTCAAGCCCCTCTTTATTGCCTCTGGAGTACAGACATTCGTTGTTGCTGTTGATGCTCGTATGGGTGAGGTTTACTGGGCAAAATACAAAGTCAAATTAAATGAATTGCCAAATCGGCTCGGCGATATTCAACTGTCTTCCCCTGAATTGGTTGACCTTAGTGGTGCGGAATACCTAGCTGGTAGCGCCATCGCAGAATTTGGCAATCGTTTATTT
>CANCBK010000026.1 GCA_947374315.1 Burkholderiaceae bacterium
GAGGGAAACCCAAAGAAGAAGAGTAAAAATAAAACGGATGCTATTAAGAAACTCTTTTCTAAGAAAATAGCAAAGAAGCTTTTCGGGAAAAAGTTTGCCACTAGAGCACGCGCCGAATTGATGGTCCAGGAGAAGGCAGAACCTGCAAAAACCATTGCCAAACCAAAACGTCCCACCCTTCAAATTGCCTGGGCAAGCAATGCTGGAGAAATTAAAGAGGCTCAACGCCTGCGCTACAAAGTATTTGCAGAAGAAATGGGCGCCAACCTCCCTGCCAACGCTGAAAACCTAGATATAGATGAGTTTGACGCTTATTGCGATCACTTACTTATTCGAGACCAAGCATCTCTCAAAGTAGTGGGAACGTATCGCGTGCTCCCTCCGCATAAAGCCCTAGAAATTGGACGCTTATATTCAGACTCTGAATTTGACTTGTCACGCTTAAATCATTTACGCCCAAAAATGGTAGAGCTGGGAAGGTCTTGCGTGCATGCGGATTTTCGCTCTGGGGCTGTGATCATGGCTCTGTGGAGCGGTCTTGCTCAATATATGCAAAAACATGATTATGAAATCATGCTTGGTTGCGCAAGTATTCCAATGGCCGATGGCGGTCACTTTGCAGCCAGCTTCTTTAATTCGCTGAGTAATGAGCAAATGGCTCCAGTGGAGACCCATGCATTTCCGCGCCTGCCCTTACCCCTCGACCGCCTCAATGGTGGCTTAGAAGTAGATCCGCCACCCCTCATTAAGGGATATCTTAAATTGGGCGCAAAGATTTGTAGTGCTCCAGCTTGGGACCCAGACTTCAAC
This sequence comes from Burkholderiaceae bacterium, assembly GCA_947374315.1. The sequence goes on from CANCBK010000026.1 coordinate 811, forward strand.
ACCGCAGATGTTCTGACAATGCTACGCTTATCAGAGATTAATCCACGTTACGCCAAGCATTTTTTAGGGGTGTAAAGAGATCACTTCAGGCTAATGCTATAAGGTCGGCCGATGCGCTCCCATTCGGCCGCTTCCTTTTGCAAGCTAAATTCAGTTAAGGGGTGTTCTTTAGCCCAATCATTTGCAAGACTTACCAAATATGAGCCACTATGCTCTGAGACCTTCACTTTAGGTAAGTTGCTATCGCTACGCCCACGACAAAGTACTTGGGCAAGGCGCAAACAGAACAACATGCGCCAATCTAAAAAATTAGCATTATTCGCTAACTTACCCAATTTACCGGCATGGCCAATGAGTAAGGCAGCTAATCTTGCCTGATCATTCTTGGAGAAGCCCGGCATATCAGCGTTGCCTGCAATGTAAGCTGAATGTTTGTGATATCCATTATGAGAAATAGATAAGCCAATTTCATGTAAGTTGGCAGCCCACTGCAATAAGGCGATATTGTCGGCCCTACTTTCTTCATCAGGCCTTGGAAGTTGAGCTAAAAAATCAGACGCCAAGTTGCCGACTCGATTCGCCTGCTCCCGATCCACTGCATAGCGCTGCATAAATTGCTCAACCGTGACAAAGCGCATGTCATCATGTTGAGAGCGCCCCAACAAGTCGTATAGCACTCCAATACGGAGCGCAGCATCAGTTACCTCCATACTCTCAATACCAAGCTCATCAAAAACAGCGATCATAATCGCAAGGCCACCAGGCCAGACGGAGCGTCGATCATCCTTAAGACCCAATAAGTCGACTTGGCTTATATGATCGTATTTGAGAAGGTGCTTCTTCATGGCTCTTAAGCCATCACGCGTAATTAAGCCGCTTGAGCCATTCACCCGACCCATGGTGAGGCCATCACCTTGGCCGTTAAAATTATTTTCTCTAATAAGCTCAGCCAAAGCGCGAGCTGTGCCAGAAGATCCAACCACCTGCTTCCACCCACTCTTTAGATAAGCACCAGAAATTACTTGAATTTCTCGGCGCGCAGCGAGCTCAGCCTCTTTAAATGCATGGGTATCTATATTGCCTTTAGGGAAGAAGCGCAGACTATGAGAAACGCAGCCGATATACAGACTCTCCATTAACCTAGGCTCATAACCTTTTCCAATAATTAACTCTGTAGAGCCACCGCCAATATCCACAACGAGGCGATTACCTTGGACTGCAGTCACTTCATGTGCAGCGCCAATATAAATTAGGCGCGCCTCTTCAACTCCAGCAATAATTTCAATTGGAAAACCCAAGGCCGCCTCTGCCTCGCATATGAAGCTCGTTGCATTCTTCGCCACTCGCAGTGTGTTGGTAGCAACAGCACGTACTTTAGAGGGATCAAAACCCCGGAGTCGCTCACCAAATCGATGAATCGCAGCTATTCCTCGCTGATAGGCCTCATTGCCCAATAATTTATTGTCAGTAAGACCGGCCGCAAGGCGAACCGATTCCCGCAAGGTATCAATAGGACGCAATTGGGTACCAGATGGTGTATGAACCACCTGAGCCACCAGCATTCGAAAACTATTAGAGCCTAGATCGACTGAAGCGACTAGGTCAGATGGGTTGTGATGCGGCATTACTTTAGAGGCGGTCAAGATATTTCCATCGGCTACGATATCAAATGAATACATAGTCTACAGGGTAAGGCCTAAGCAGCTAAATTTTGCTCAGAACTTGAGCAATCTTCACTTCCAAAACTGCAAAATATGCAGCAATCCCCTGATTTTGGTTTCAGAATGGTACTGCAAGACTGGCAACGATGAAGGTACCAGGAGGAACCCTTGGGTACCGTCAAAATTTCAGCACTATTGCACATTGGGCAAGTGATAGTGGAGTAGTTTTCTTGAGTTAATGAAGTCACTGGCGAATGATCCACCCAAAATATGACGATCTGATGTCATGTGTTTGACGACACATAAATGTCATATTCACTTGATAGGATGCACTGAGAATTCAACCGGGTCCACACAAAATGAGCAAATACCAATACGAAGATGCGATCTTGCAACTGCAAGCATCCGGAATAATTAGCTTATCGGACTTCAAAAAACTTCCCTATGGGGAGCTTGTTGAGCTCCTTGAGGAAATTAAAGTATGGTGTCTTTATGCAAACGGGAAACTAGAAAAGCTTCCAAAGGAATCCAAAAAGAAAAAGAAAAAGAAAAAGGAGTAAGGCTATGTATTCTCATCAGAAAAAATGCGTTCTTTAGGGAAGCGCAATATGAATGTACTGCCCATGCCTGGCGTGCTTTCAATAATTAATTGAGCCTGATGACGGTTGGCTATATGCTTAACAATCGCTAAGCCTAAACCAGTTCCACCAGTATCCCTTGATCGACTACGATCAACTCGGTAGAAACGCTCAGTTAATCGAGACAAATGCTCAGGAGCGATTCCGGGGCCAGTATCAGTCACAGAGAACTCGCCCTGTCCATTGGCATTAACGGACCACTTAGCGGTTACTACGCCAACATCAGGGGTATATCGAATCGCGTTGGAAGTTAGATTGCTGAAAGCAGATAGGATCTCCCGCTCTTCCCCCATTAGGCCGCAAGGTGTAGAAATCTCAAAATTCAGAACATGATGACCCTGAGAAAGCGCCTCAGCATCATTCTTAGTTAAGGCCATCATGGTTGACACGTTAATGGGCTGCATTGGGGCCGGCAATGTGTTTGCCTCTAGCTTTGCTAGCGTCAACAAATCCTCAACCAAACTCTTCATTCGGCGCGCCTGTGACATCATCATTTCAAAATACTGATCTCTTTGAGTTTTATCGATATCTAGAGATTGAATGGTTTCCAAGAAGCCCATTAAAACCGTAATGGGAGTTCTCATCTCATGAGATACATTAGCCACAAAATCTCGTCGCATCGCGTCTGCTTTTTGTAAATCAGTAACATCCTGCACCAGCAAGAGATGGCGTTTCTGGGCAAAAGGAAATGCTTGCAACATTAAACTAAGATTGCCATCAGGCCCCATTCTTTCCAGCAAGAGCGGATTCTCAAACTGGCGCCTGTTTAAATATTGGATAAATTCTGGACGACGAATGAGGAAGTTGATTCTTTGAAGAGCATCTCGCTTGAAATTTAAGCCAAAGAAGCGTTCAGAAATTTCATTACACCACTCAATTTGATCCTGATCGTCAAGCATTAAAATCCCATTAGGGGACGCTTGAAATGCCTCTATAAAGCGGTCATGTTGCTTTTGTACCGTCCGAATCTCCTGCTTTAGATTGCGCACAAGTCGCTGCAAACGAAAAAAAACCTCCTCCCAAAATCCACTTGGAAGCGGCATATTTTCAACTGTATCTTGCAAGACATGCCTTCTAAGGCGAGCCAAATTGATATAGGAGTACATCAAAGGAATGGCAAGAACAGCCAAGGCAGAGGCGATAGCCCAATCCGCACCCCAGTTAGCCAATGAAATATAAGCAACTAAGAATGCAAGGAAAATTAGAATGAGAAATCGGGTTAAAACAGATAACATGTAGCAATCTTAGAGCATCTGCAACGAGGGTTCTAAAAACCTCAAAATACCCAGAAGAAACAAAGAGCTAGATCTCAGTCGGGACTTTTGTGATTCTATAGCCAGTACCCCTAACGGTCTCAATAAATCGATCGCAATCCATTGGGGCTAAGGCAGCTCTGAGTCTCTTAATATGCACATCAACCGTACGCTCCTCTATATAGACATCACTTCCCCATACCTTATCCAGCAGACTAGCGCGGGAATGAACCCGCTCAGGGTTAGCCATAAAAAATTGAAGTAAGCGGTACTCAGTTGGCCCCAGCAAAATTGCCTTTGGATCATGATTTGGCCGAATAGCAAGCACTCGATGAGAGGCTGGATCCAACTTTAGCGGGCCAACAGATAGCGGTCCAGTCTCCTCAACAGGGGACTGTCTACGCAACAGCGCCTTCACTCTAGCGACCAACTCTTTTGGAGAGAATGGCTTAGTGACAAAATCATCCGCACCAGAATCCAAGCCTAAAACCTTGTCAGACTCTTCACTTTTAGCGGTAAGCATCAGAATGGGCAGACCTCTTGTTCGCTCATTCGCTCGCAACTCCTTAGCAAACTGCACGCCAGACTTTCCAGGAAGCATCCAATCCAATATTAATAAGCTAGGCAACTCATCCCGCATCAAATTTATCGCCACTTCAGTCTGAAGCGCCCTCTCAACCTGATAGCCGGCATGAGTTAAATTGATCGATATCAACTCTGCAATCGATGGCTCATCCTCAACAACCAATATACGGTGAGTAATTGACATACTTAAGACTTATTCGCCTCACGAACTAACTCATCATGAGGGAGGTGGCGGACATCAGAGCCCTTTGCGATATAAATTACAAACTCCGCGATATTCTTTGCATGATCGCCGATGCGCTCAATTGCCTTGGCAATCGTAAGCATATCCAAACCGGTCGTAATGGTATGCGGATCTTCCATCATGTAGGAAATCAATTTACGGACAAAGGCCCGAAACTCTTCATCAATCTGACGATCCTCTTCCACCACTTCAGCTGCTGCAATCGTATCTAATCGGGCGAAAGCGTCTAAGCTACGACGCAATAGCGAAATAGCCATCTGGCCCGATAAACGAATTTCAGCAACATTAATATTATGGGTTGCACCCGCCTCAATCAAACGCTTCGTTCTCTTAGCTACGCGCTCAGCCTCATCACCAGCGCGCTCTAAATTGGTAATAGCCTTAGATACCGCCATCACTAGCCGGAGGTCGCGAGCAGTAGGTTGACGACGAGCAATCAATTCAGTACAAGCCAAGTCAATCTGAATCTCTAAGTCATTCACCAGTTTTTCATTCTGAATAACCACATTACAAGTCTCAAGATCCATTTGCGTAAACGCACGCATAGCCGTTGAGATCTGTGACTCGACTAAGCCACCCATTTCGAGCAAGCGGCTAGAGAGGGAATTTAGATCAGCATCAAATTGCGATGAAAGGTGTTTTTCTGGCATATAGTTCTCCAATTAACCGAAACGGCCGGTAATGTAATCTTCTGTTTCTTTACGCTTTGGCTTGATGAAGATTTCATCCGTCTTGCCGTACTCAATCAAACTACCGAGGTACATATAGGCGGTGTAATCTGAAACGCGCGCTGCCTGCTGCATATTGTGAGTCACGATTGCAATCGTGTATTCATGCTTAAGTTCGTTAATCAGCTCTTCAATCTTACCGGTAGAGATAGGATCTAAAGCCGATGTTGGCTCATCCAGCAAAATAACCGATGGCTTGACGGCCACCCCTCGAGCAATGCACAAGCGTTGCTGCTGGCCACCAGAGAGGGATAAACCGCTTTGATTGAGCTTATCCTTTGCCTCGGTCCATAAAGCAGCTTTATTCAGAGCCCATTCAACCCGCTCATCCATTTCAGAGCGAGAAAGCTTTTCATAAAGACGCACACCAAAAGCAATATTCTCATAGATAGACATAGGGAATGGTGTGGGCTTTTGAAAAACCATTCCAATCCGTGAGCGAAGTAAATTCAGATCCTGACCAGGCTCTAGGATATTTTGCCCGTAGAAGTTAATTTCACCTTCGGCGCGCTGACCTGGATAGAGGTCATACATCCGATTTAGAGTGCGCAATAAAGTAGATTTACCGCAGCCAGATGGTCCGATAAAAGCCGTTACCTTACCCTCTTCAATATCTAGATTAATATTTTTGAGGCCCTGGAAGGAGCCATAAAAGAAATTCAGGTTGCGCACTTCAAGTGCATTTTTAGCGGCCTTAGGCTGCTCATTGGTCGCTATGTTCACTCCACCCCCTTGACTATCAATCCGATTTAAGTCAAACATTGTTTTCATATTACTCATCATCCTTGAACCTTCTCACGGAACACCACACGAGCGATGATATTCAAACCCAATACGGTAAAGGTGATCAGCAGCGAAGCGCCCCACGCTAAATTCACCCAATTATCGTAGGGACTCATGGCGAACTGAAAAATAGCCACTGGCAAATTTGCCATCGGCGCATTCATATTCGTTGAGAAAAATTGGTTATTTAAGGCGGTGAATAGCAACGGCGCTGTCTCACCACTAACTCGAGCCAATGCCAACAGAATGCCGGTCATGATGCCGCTCTGCGCAGCCCTCAAGGTAATCATAAATGCGACTTTCCATCTTGGCGCACCCAAAGCATAAGCAGCTTCTCGCAAGCTGCCGGGAACCAGTCTCAACATATTTTCTGTGGTGCGTACAACCACCGGGACAGCAATCAAAGCCAAAGCGATTGTTCCTGCCCAACCAGAAAAATGCTTTACCTGCGCAACAAATAGAGCATAGACAAATAAGCCAATCACAATTGAAGGCGCCGAGAGCATGATGTCCGTCACAAAGCGGGTTATCGCAGCGACCTTACTTCTATCGCCGTATTCAGAAAGATACAAACCAGCAAGGACCCCAACTGGCGTACTAATCATCGTACAGCTAGCAACGAGCATCAAGCTACCAACAATCGCATTCGCTAGCCCACCACCTTCGGTGCCCGGTGCAGGCGTGCTTTGAGTAAACATATTGAGGTTAATGGCTGAGAAGCCTTTAATAAACAGCACGGACAATATCCACAACAGGAAAATCATACCCAAAGACATAGCAAACATAGACAGAATGAGACCAATCTTATTGGTGCGTTTGCGTCTAGCAAATACCGCTTGATCAATATTGGCGATCTGACTCATGTTCTATTTCCCTGACTTTTTTCCATTCGAATCAGCATTATTTTTGCTAAAGCTAAAACAACGAATGTAATAAAGAATAGCGCTAACCCTAATGCAAATAATGAGGAGAAATGCAGACCAACCTCCGCCTCACCAAATTGATTGGCCAAGGTAGAAGCAATTGAACTGCCAGGAGCAAATAAAGATGGTGAAATTCTGCTGGCATTACCGATCACAAATGTCACAGCCATTGTTTCGCCCAGCGCCCTTCCTAGGCCCAGCATCACGCCACCGATAACGCCGGTCTTGGTATAAGGCAATACTATATTGCTAACCACTTCCCAGGTAGTACAGCCAATACCATAGGCCGACTCCTTCAACACGGGAGGTACGACTTCGAATACATCACGCATAACTGATGCAATAAAGGGCAATATCATCATTGCCAGGATTAAACCTGCGCACAGCATGCCAATGCCATTTGTTGGACCCGAAAACAAAATGCCTAAAAAGGGAATTTTTCCTAAAGTCGCCTGAAGCGCAGGCTCGACATAGTCGCCAAAAATAGGCGCAAATATGAAAAGACCAAACATGCCATAGATAATGGATGGGACGGCAGCCAACAACTCAATCGCAGTGCCTAATGGGCGCTTTAAATAAGAGGGGCAGATTTCAGTCAAGAATACCGCAATACCAAAACTCAGCGGAACCGCAATAACTAGCGCAATAACTGAGGAAAGCAAGGTTCCATAAATCGCGATAAGACCACCAAACTTACCATTAACAATATCCCACTCATTGTCAAAGAAAAATCCCACGCCAAACTCTTCTAATGCGGGTGCGGCATTAATAAATAAAGAGGCAATGATTCCCAGCAGGGCAACGAGGACCAATAAAGAGAAAAATTGCGTAACAGCGTGAAATAAGAAATCTTGGGTACGCTGTTTCCGGGCAGTCCTGATCGCCTTAGCACTTGACATATTCAGAGAGGCCGAAGAATCCATATTTTCTTTACAAGATATTAAGGGAAAAAGGCCCCAAGTCTTTTGGGGCCTACTTTATAAGACTTGGAATTACTTTAGTTTAACTTGTGACCAAACACTTTTACGAATGAAATCGGTAGTTTTATCAGGCATTGCTACGTAATCTAAGTCTGCAGCCATTTTCTTGCCATCCTTGAAACCAAAATCAAAGAACTTTAATACTTCTGCGGCATTAGCCTTGTTCTCGGGATTTTTGTAGATCACAATAAATGTTGCGCCAGTAATCGGCCAAGCAGCGGCACCAGGAGCATTCGTGATAAACGTATTCATGCCTGGAAATTTCGACCAATCAGTTCCAGCTGAGGCAGCGGCAAACGAAGCGGCTGTAGGCTCAACAAACTTGTCTTCAGAGTTTTTCATCTGCGTGTAGCTCATATTGTTCTTCTTGGCATATGCATACTCAACATAACCGATCGAGTTCTTAATACGAGTCACGTTTGCCGAAACACCTTCATTGCCCTTGCCGCTAACAGTAGAAGCTGCCGGCCATTTAACTGCAGCGCCAAAACCTACCGCGTCTTTCCAACTCTTATTTACCTTAGAGAGGTAGTTTGTGAAGATTGCTGTTGTACCCGAACCATCGGCACGCGTGACTACGGTAATGTCGCCAGCAGGAATATGGAGACCTGGATTCAACAAAGCAATGCGCTTATCGCTCCAGTTGGTAAGCGTGCCTTGGAAAATATCTGACAATACGTCGCTGGATAATTTCAATTGACCCGGCTTGATGCCATCAATATTTACAACCGGTACAACACCACCAATAATGGCTGGAAATTGAACCATGCCACCAGCTTCTAAATCTTCAAAACTTAAAGGGGCATCCGTTGCACCGAAGTCGACTGTTTTTGCTTTGATTTGCTTAATGCCACCACCAGATCCAATGGATTGGTAGTTCAAGCTATTGCCAGTTTTTACTTTGTAAGCCTCAGCCCATTTAGCTAAAACTGGATAAATAAATGAAGAGCCAGCGCCAGTCATTTCAGCGGCAAAAGCAACGGGGGCAATTGAAATTGCGCTAATTACCAACGCTTTTTTCAAGAAAGATTTCATGTGGATCGATCCTCGTATAAATAACGCAACATTGCGATATCTGAACAATACGATCTGAGTGTGACCCTTTTATGACAATTGTCATAAAAGAAATTAATTCAATAAAATCAGTTAGTTATGCGGTCGGAACCAATTCAGCAATACTGGTAGCGGAGCTCAATGCGATATCGCCATCTTGAGCCTCAACCATGACGCGTAAGACGGGTTCCGTGCCTGAGGCACGGATCAGCACCCTACCGGTACCATTCAGCTTACTCTCAACCTGATCAATCTTCGATTTAAGGGTGTCATCTGACTTCCAGTCATAGCCCGCTTTAAATTTAATATTGAGCAGCACCTGAGGAAAAATTTTTACTGAGTCCAGCAGTTGAGCTAAGCTCTTTTTGGTTTGACTCATGGCTGCGAGCACCTGTAATGCGGCAATCGTGCCATCACCGGTGGAATGCCGGTCCAAGCACAGTAAATGTCCGGAACCTTCGCCACCGATCAACCAACCTTTTTGCTTGAGTAACTCCAGGACATATCGATCACCTACATTAGCGCGTTCAAATCCAATGCCCAAACCTTTAATCGCATTTTCTACCGCAAGGTTAGTCATCAAGGTGCCAACGACACCACCCAATATTTGGCCACGCTCAATGCGATCCTTGGCGAGAACATATAGCAGCTCATCGCCATTAAATAGTCTCCCAGTAGCATCGACCATTTGCAAGCGATCAGCATCACCATCCAGTGCAATACCTATATCGGCACCCACTTCTTTTACTTTGGCAATCAGCGCTTCGGGTGCGGTGGCGCCACAGCCATCATTAATATTGCGACCATCAGGATGGACGCCAATAGAAATCACTTCTGCACCCAGCTCATGGAATACATGTGGAGCGGTATGGTATGCGGCGCCGTTAGCGCAATCCACCACCAACTTCAGACCTTTCAGGTTTAGCACCCCTGGAAAGGTCGACTTACAAAACTCAATATAACGACTAGCGGCATCATCCAGACGAAATGCCTTGCCCAACTCTTTTGAACTGACACACCCAATGGGATTTTGGAGTTCGGCCTCGATAGCCAGCTCAAACTCGTCGCTTAGCTTGCCACCTTCATCAGAAAAGAATTTAATGCCATTATCTTGATAAGCATTATGGGAGGCGGAGATGACCACCCCAGCAGATAAACGCAATGCCTTAGTAAGGTAAGCAACGCCAGGGGTTGGCATTGGCCCGCACAGCATGACATCTACGCCAGCAGCGGCAAAGCCAGCCTCTAATGCAGCTTCCAAGAGGTAGCCTGATACACGCGTATCTTTTCCAATCAATACTTTGCAACGCTCTCCAAGTTTGGCATTGCGGTTAAGTACCTTACCCGCGGCATAACCAAGGCGCGTGATGAACTCCGGAACAATCGGAAATTGCCCCACTTCGCCGCGGATGCCGTCAGTGCCAAAGTATTGTTTTTTCATAGAGGTAATTATAAAACTTGTGGGCTTTTCAACCTTGAATCGCTTCCCAGAGCTTCAGCGCATCCACCGTCTCTTGAACATCATGGACGCGGATAATTCGGGCACCCCGGTCAGCAGCCAGAATAGCCGCGGCAATGCTTGGGGCGACCCGCTCATTGGTATCTCGCCCGGTAACCTTACCAAGCATTGATTTACGAGAAATTCCCGCCAAAACGGGATAACCCAATTGCGAGAATCGATCAAAATCAGCCAACATCTTCAGGTTATGCTCCAGACTCTTACCAAAGCCAAACCCAGGATCGACAGCAATGCGGCTTTGCGCCACACCCATGTTTTGCAACAACTGAGCACGCTCTCGGAGAAAGTCTTTAACCTCTGCGACTACATCCAGATAGCCAGGATCAAATTGCATGGTTTGGGGATCGCGCTGCATATGCATTAAGACAATGCCGCACTGTTTTTCTGGATTTACATCACCCTCAAGAATGGCGTCTACCGCACCTTCCTGACGCAATGCCCAAATATCATTGACACAGTCTACGCCGGCCTGAAGCGCTTGCCGCATTGTCTCGGCTTTATAGGTATCGATCGATAGTGCTACACCACAATCCTTCAGCACTGCGATTACCGGAAGGACGCGATCCAACTCTTCTTGAAGGGAAACAGGTTCGGCGCCTGGGCGAGTAGATTCACCACCGATATCAATGATGTCAACACCGTTGGCAATCATGCGCTCCGCTTGAGCAATCGCATCACTCGCAGTGCGAAACCGTCCGCCATCAGAAAACGAATCCGGGGTGGCATTCAGAATGCCCATCACCAATGGGCGTTGACGTTTACTAAAGTCAAAAAGAAAACGCCCGCAACACCATGTTGCGGGCAGATTTTTATTAGTCACTTAAAGAGTTGCTAGGGAAATAATTAAACAGTAGCAGGTGCGCTACCAACTGAAGGGTCAGGCGTTCCAGCAGAGTTACCAAACTGGGTTGCGGGTGGTGGCTTCGGAGCGCGTGGCGGGCGACCTTCCATGATGTCTGTAATCTGCTGAGCATCGATGGTTTCCCATTCAAGCAATGCAGCAACCATGGCCTCAACCTTATCTCGATTTTGCTCGAGGATGGATCTTGCCAACGCGTACTGACTATCTACCAATGCACGAATCTCCGCATCAACCTTTTGCTGAGTTAACTCAGAAACTGTTTTAGAGCTCGTGCGGCCGAACATACTTTCCGATTCGGTATCGACATAAACCATCGTACCCAAGCTGTCACTCATACCGTAGCGAGTAACCATATCACGCGCCATTTTGGTGGCACGCTCAAAGTCATTGGATGCGCCCGTACTCATCGAATGCAAGAAGACCTCTTCAGCAGCACGGCCACCGAATAAAATAGCCAACTCTTCCATCATGCGGTCTTTATACAAGTTCACGCGATCAAACTCAGGTAACTGCCATGTCACACCCAAAGCCATGCCACGCGGCATGATGGTGACCTTATGTACAGGATCCGCCTTAGGCAATACCTTGGCAACCACTGCATGGCCTGACTCGTGATACGCCGTATTACGGCGCTCTTCTTCACGCATCACTGCAGACTTGCGCTCAGGGCCCATGTAGATCTTGTCTTTGGCGTCCTCAAAATCTTTCATATCGACTGCGCGCTTATTACGGCGTGCCGCGAATAACGCAGACTCATTCACTAAGTTTGCCAAATCCGCACCCGAGAATCCAGGGGTACCGCGCGCTAATACCGCAGCATCCACATCTGGATCGATTGGAACTTTACGCATATGCACTTGCAAGATTTGTTCGCGACCCCGAATATCAGGCAGACCTACGTGTACCTGGCGATCGAAACGACCGGGACGTAACAGTGCGCGATCCAATACATCAGAGCGATTAGTTGCAGCAACGACAATTACGCCACTGTTGCTTTCGAAACCATCCATCTCGACCAGCATTTGGTTAAGCGTTTGCTCGCGCTCGTCATTGCCACCACCCATGCCGGCACCACGATGACGACCAACCGCATCAATCTCATCAATAAAGATAATGCAAGGGGAATTTTTCTTGGCATTCTCAAACATATCGCGCACGCGGGATGCGCCAACACCGACAAACATCTCAACAAAGTCTGAACCGGAGATAGAGAAGAATGGAACCTTTGCTTCGCCTGCAATCGCACGCGCCAGCAGAGTCTTGCCAGTACCTGGAGGACCAACTAGCAAGACACCATGCGGTATGCGACCACCGAGTTTCTGAAACTTTTGTGGATCTTTAAGGAAATCGACAATCTCAAATACTTCTTCCTTAGCTTCATCGCAACCTGCTACATCAGCAAAAGTTACGGTATTACTGTTCTCATCAATCAAGCGGGCTTTGGATTTGCCGAAGGAGAAGGCCCCACCCTTTCCGCCACCCTGCATCTGACGCATCATGAAGAACCAGAAACCAATAATTAACAAAGTTGGCCCAAGGTAATACAAAGCGGAAACCAGCATGTTTGGCTCATCATCCGCTTTACCGGTTACCTGAACGCCATATTTCATGAGATCGCCAACCATCCAAATATCTCCCGGGGAGATGATGGAATACTTGTTACCGTCATTCGGAGTTACTTGCAAGGTGCGACCTTGCACATCTACTCGCTTCACTTTGCCAGCCTTGGCATCATCCATGAATTGAGAATAGGTGACCTGAGTTTGGTCCTTAGGCTTGTCAAACTGTTTAAAAACAGTAAACAGCACTAGACCCACAATGAGCCACACACCGATTTTTTGCAACATATTGCTGTTCAAAAAGAGACCTTTGCCGGATTAATCCGGGAGTTAAAGCGGATTGCCATACCTAAGTATTTGATTCTACTACTAGGCTTTTTCAAGAGCTGAGACCATCTTTATTTAATAAACCCCAATTAGCAGGGGGTTATTTAGATGGCTTGAAGTCTCGACCCAACAGAAAGATTTCCGAGGATTTCGCCCGAGAAGCTTTTGGCTTTCTAGAAGCCACTGTTTTAAAGACCTTCTTAAATGACTCCACGATTTGACTGTAGCCACTGCCATTGAAGCACTTAATCAGTAGCGCGCCTTCTGGCTTGAGGTGCTGAATTGAGAAATCCAAGGCGATTTCAGCCAAAAAGGCCATGCGCGCAGCGTCAGCAACACCTACCCCCGAAAGATTGGGCGCCATATCAGACATCACCAAGTCCACTTTACCGCCGGCATCAGCGGGCAAAAGGGCCTCAAGGGCTTTTAAACCCTCATCCTCACGAAAGTCTCCCTGTATGAAGGAAACATCTGCAATGTCCTCCATTGGCAGAATATCGATCGCAATGATGATTCCATCCGGCTTGCCAGACTCTATCTTGGGATTATTTTTACCTAGCTCAGTCAAGCGATTACGGGCGTACTGAGACCAACTCCCAGGAGCGCTTCCGAGATCCACAATAGTCATACCTGCTTTAATAAGACGGTCTTGCTCATCGATCTCGCTGAGCTTATAGACGGCACGGGCCCGATAACCCTCTTTTTGAGCCATCTTTACATACGGATCATTTAGATGGTCCTGCAACCAACTTTTATTAAATTTATTCTTCGCCACAACTTACCCACTTTCGGAGTCTATTTTCCTTGTTTATGCCCTCCAAGGCAAAAGGAATCGACTTAAATCGACTTCATTTCAGCATATATGAGGACATAAGCCCTGTTTTGCAAGTCCCAATGCTCTATCATCAACCCTATGACTGCACTTACTATTACCCCCACACAGCGAAAATCTCTTAAAACCGATGCACATGACCTCAGCCCAGTCGTCATGATTGGTGGCGATGGCCTGACTCCTGCGGTAATTAAAGAGGCTAAATTAGCCATCTCTCACCACGGCTTAATTAAAGTTCGCGTTTTTGGTGACGATCGTGATGCCCGTATTGCGATATACGAAGAGCTCTGCGACAAACTGAATGCAGCGCCAGTGCAACACATCGGTAAATTGCTCGTACTCTGGAAACCAAAAGATGTGGTGGACGATGCCTTATCTAATTTAGGTAGATCTAGCAAGCAAACTAAAAAATCTTTGCAAGCACCTCGTACGAAGCGCCAACCAAATCGCGTAGTAGCGAAAGACGGCATTCGCACCAGCACCTCTGAGAGATCGGATCGACGGTCTGCCGCCAGCAAATCTCCCTTTGAAAGAGCAGCGGCTGTAAAAAGCGCCGCACCTAAAAAACGCGTTCTCCGCGCAGATGCTGCTGAATCCAAAATTGGCTGGTCATCACCCGGCTATCGTAAAGCAGCTGCTGCACCTGCGCCGATTAAGAAACGCAAGGTCCGCATGAGTAGCACTAAGAAGAAATCATTAGGCTCTTAAGCTGACGAGTTTTTCGACAATATAAAAAACGCTGCTAGTCGGCGTTTTTTATATTGTCGATTATTGATTTATTGCTGATGGATTTTCGTCAGTCGCCATACCAAGAAAACACCCGCCCCACTCTGCAACATAAACAGAATGCTTGAAACGCCATGCAGCCTGCCGAATAAGGCCGCTGAAGGCGAAAGCATCACCGGCATACCGCGTGCCAAAGCGTTATCCCTGAGGAGATCCATCCAAGGGATGAAGACAAAAGCAGCGGACATTGAAGCGGCAAGCATTACCAACAACAACCAGCGAATCAGTCGAAATTGATTTAGGCCGCGATTGACTAAGCAGTTGGCGAGCGCCATTAAACTAATGCACACCACCACGCTGAGATAAGCCTCTATCCTGAATATAGAACCGGCAACCATGCCAGCTGCTTGGCGATCGGTCATGGTGCTGAAAATGGCTGGGGCAACAAGATAGCCTATAGTCAGCAGGCTACCCACCCATAGGCCGGAGATGGATATGAAGAGTCTTTGCGCCCTTATATATTTGGGGGCATCCAGAATCTTCATATTGAATTACGCAGAATAATTTTTAGGCTGATTAGATGTAACGCACTGCAAGAATTTCTACTTCGCGATTACCGCCTGGAGCCTGAATCGCCACCACATCACCCTCTTCCTTGCCGATCAAGGCACGGGCGATTGGCGAGCTAATAGAAATCTTGTTGACCGCGATATCAGCCTCGTCATCACCCACGATTTGGTAGATAAGCTTAGCGCCATCTTCTAAATCTTCCAGGTCTACAGTCGCACCAAACACTACGCGGCCTGAGACATCTAGCATTGCGGGGTCAATGATCTGCGCAGCAGAAAGCTTGCCCTCTAGATCCTGAATACGGCCCTCGATGAAGCCTTGCTTCTCTTTAGCGGCATCGTATTCCGCATTCTCAGAAAGATCGCCCTGTGCACGCGCTTCAGAGATGGCAATAATTACGGATGGACGCTCAACATGCTTCAGGCGATGCAACTCCTCCTTGAGGAGCTCGGCGCCGCGCTTGGTAATTGGAATTGTGCTCATACTTCTAACCTCACTTAATTTAATTGAGAGTCTTGTGTAAATTCTGCAATGAATACACCTCAAGAGACTCTTTGCTACCGTTTTGTGAAGCCATCAAACCATCCATCACTGCGCGTGCAGCGCTAATGGTGGTGTAGTAAGTGACGTTATTAGCCTGAGCACTTGTGCGAATGGAACGTGAATCTGCAATGGCAGTTCTAGTTTCATCCACAGTAGTAAATACCAAAGAGATTTCGCCATTCTTAATCAAATCAACAATGTGCGGACGACCATCCTTCACCTTATTCACTACGCGTACAGGCAAGCCAGCCGCTTCAATTGCTGCGGCAGTGCCCTTAGTAGCCACCATCGGGAAACCCAATTGATGCAAGAGTTTAGCCACTTCAACCGCCTTTGGCTTATCGCTATCTTTAACAGTCAAAACCACGGTACCACTCTTGGGCAGCTTAATGCCTGCACCGAGCTGAGATTTAAATAAGGCTTCGCCAAAAGTTTTACCGACACCCATCACCTCACCAGTAGAGCGCATCTCTGGCCCCAGAATCGGATCGATACCTGGAAACTTATTGAACGGAAAAACCGCTTCTTTTACGGAGAAATAGGCAGGCTTCACTTCGCTCTTAATGCCCTGCTGATCTAAAGTCTGACCCACCATGCAGCGCGCTGCAATCTTAGCTAACTGTAAACCGGTAGCCTTAGATACAAATGGTACGGTACGGGAGGCGCGTGGATTAACCTCAAGAACATAGATGACATCTTTGCCGTCGACATTCTGGATCGCAAACTGGACATTCATTAAGCCAATGACATTGAGACCTTTTGCCATCGCTGCAGTTTGACGCTTGATTTCAGCAACCGTCTCATCCGACAATGAATAAGGTGGCAATGAACAGGCGGAATCACCAGAGTGAACGCCGGCTTGCTCAATATGCTCCATTACACCGCCAATGAATACCCGCTGACCATCGCTAATGCAATCTACATCGCACTCAATCGCGTCATTCAAGAACCGATCCAGTAAGACAGGTGAGTCATGAGAGACCTTCACTGCTTCACGCATATAGCGCTCAAGATCACGTCCATCATGAACGATTTCCATGGCGCGACCACCCAATACATAGGAGGGGCGCACAACCAATGGATAACCAATCTCTTCGGCAAGCCTGAGGGCTTCATCTTCGGCACGGGCCGTTCGGTTTGGCGGCTGACGTAAGTTCAATTCATGCAATAACTTCTGGAAGCGCTCACGATCTTCTGCGGCATCGATCATATCTGGCGACGTACCAATGATTGGCACACCATTCGCCTCAAGATCTAAAGCCAACTTCAACGGCGTTTGACCGCCATACTGCACGATCACACCCTTGGGCTTTTCTTTGGCAACAATCTCTAAAACATCTTCTAAAGTTAAGGGCTCAAAGTACAGGCGATCAGAGGTGTCGTAGTCGGTAGAAACCGTTTCTGGGTTGCAGTTGACCATGATGGTTTCATAACCATCATCACGCAATGCCAGGGATGCGTGCACACAGCAATAGTCAAATTCAATACCCTGCCCAATACGATTTGGACCGCCGCCCAAAACCATAATCTTATCTTTGGTGGTTGGCTGAGATTCGCACTCGCCATGCTCTGCCTCGTAGGTGGAATACAAATACGCCGTGTTCGTTGAGAACTCTGCTGCACAAGTATCTACACGTTTGTAGACGGGCACCACTTTCAGGCGATGACGCGCTGCACGAACTGAAGAGGCATCTACCGCCAACAATTTTGCTAAACGACGATCTGAGAAACCTTTTTGCTTAATGAAGCGTAATTCAGCAGCAGACAGGCTATCGAGTTTGCGTTGCTTGAGTTCAGTTTCCATGGTGATGAGCTCTTCGATTTGCTCCAAGAACCAAGGATCAACCTTGGTCTCGTTGTAAATCTCATCTAAACCCATGCCCATACGGAAAGCATCAGCCAAATACCAAATGCGGTCCGGGCCAGGCTCACCAATCTCCTGAATGATGTCATCTAGGTCTGTAGAAAATTCATCTAAACCATCAACACCAACTTCCAGACCACGCAATGCCTTCTGGAAAGACTCCTGGAAGGTGCGGCCAATCGCCATCACCTCACCCACTGACTTCATCTGCGTTGTTAAACGAGAATCAGCTTGCGGGAATTTCTCAAAAGCAAAACGAGGGATCTTCGTAACCACATAGTCGATTGAAGGCTCAAACGATGCAGGCGTTGCACCACCAGTGATGTCATTCTTTAACTCATCCAAGGTGTAGCCAACTGCCAGCTTCGCAGCAATCTTTGCGATTGGGAAACCGGTGGCTTTTGAAGCCAAGGCGGATGAACGTGAAACACGCGGGTTCATCTCAATGACGATCATGCGACCGTCAACTGGATTAATCGAGAACTGGACATTCGAACCGCCAGTATCAACACCAATCTCACGCAACACTGCAATCGATGCATTGCGCATCAATTGATACTCTTTATCCGTCAAGGTTTGCGCAGGAGCAACCGTGATCGAGTCACCGGTATGTACGCCCATTGGGTCTAAATTCTCGATCGAGCAAACAATGATGCAGTTATCGGCACGGTCACGCACCACTTCCATCTCAAACTCTTTCCAACCCAAGAGAGATTCTTCAATCAAGAGCTCTCGTGTTGGGGATAGATCTAAGCCACGCTTACAAATCTCCTCAAACTCTTCACGGTTATAGGCAATACCACCGCCAGATCCGCCCATGGTGAATGAAGGACGTATGACTACTGGGAAGCCCAGGCTATCAGCTTCAATCTGAATACGTTGCTGAACTTCATGCGCTTCCTCCATCGAATGCGCAATACCAGACTTCGCAGAGCCCAGACCAATTTTGGTCATGGCATTTTTAAACTTCTGACGATCTTCAGCCTTATCGATAGCTTCTGGTGAGGCGCCAATTAACTCGCAGCCATATTTTTCGAGAACGCCATGGCGATGCAAATCGAGTGCGCAGTTCAAGGCAGTTTGACCACCCATCGTTGGCAAAATCGCATCTGGCTTTTCAGTGGCAATAATGCGCTCTACCACTTCCCAGGTGATCGGCTCGATGTAGGTTACATCAGCCATCTCTGGGTCAGTCATGATGGTTGCAGGATTGCTGTTCACCAAAATAACTTTGTAACCTTCATCACGCAACGCTTTACAAGCTTGCGCACCGGAATAATCAAACTCACAAGCTTGTCCAATCACAATTGGACCAGCGCCAATAATGAGGATGCTCTTAATGTCGCTACGCTTAGGCATTATTTGCCCTCCTTCTTGGCAGCATTCATCAGCTCCACAAATCGATCAAATAAATAGGCAATGTCATGAGGACCAGGAGAGGCCTCAGGGTGACCCTGGAAGCAAAAGGCAGGCTTATCTTTCCAAGCAAGACCTTGCAAGGATCCGTCAAATAAAGAAACATGCGTCACACGAATATTGTCAGGCAAGGTGTTGGCATCTACTGCAAAGCCATGATTCTGAGAGGTAATCGCTACGCGCCCAGTATCCAAATCTTTTACAGGATGGTTGGCGCCATGGTGACCAAACTTCATCTTCAATGTTTTAGCGCCGGCAGCCAAGCCCATGATTTGATGGCCCAGGCAAATACCAAAAGTTGGGATGCCCTTCTCAATTATTTCTTTTGCAGCTGCAATCGCGTAATCACAAGGCCCAGGATCACCAGGGCCATTCGAGAAGAACACACCATCAGGATTCATCGCCAAAACCTCGGCAGCGCTAGTCTGCGCAGGGACAACAGTTAGTTCGCAGCCACGCTCAGTGAGCATGCGCAAAATATTGCGCTTCACACCTAAGTCATAGGCAACCACTTTTTTGGTGGGCTTAGCCGTATTCAGCGTTCTATAGGCAGGCATTCCGTCTGCACCATGCAGATCCCATTCGGCTTCGCGCCACTCATAGGGGGCCTTGGTGCTAACCACTTTAGCCAGATCCAAACCAGCCATACCCGGGATGGCTTTAGCCAGCTCCAAGGCTTTGTTGGCAAGGGTCTCTACGTCATCGCCCATCTTGCCAGCAACAATGGCGCCCGACTGAGCGCCTTTATCGCGAAGGATGCGGGTGAGCTTACGCGTATCGATACCAGAAATCCCGACTACACCTGATTTAGTGAGGTAGCTATCAAGGCCCTCTTCAGAGCGGAAGTTAGAAACCCGCTTCGAGAGGTCTTTCACCACCAAGCCAGCGGCGTGGATCTGATTAGATTCCGCATCCTGACCGTTTACCCCAACGTTTCCGATATGAGGATAAGTCAAGGTGACGATTTGACGGCAGTAGCTCGGGTCAGTAATGACCTCTTGATAACCAGTCAATGCGGTATTGAAAACGACTTCGCCGGTAGTTTCGCCAGGGGCGCCAATACTCAGACCGGGAAATATAGTGCCGTCGGCTAAAGCCAACACGGCGGGGGGAAAAGAAGGAAGCAAGGGTGACAAACCATCTCCAGTCCCTGCTCCATCCGACGCTCAACACCCCAAAAAGACCAACCCAGGACTGTTTGTGCGGGAGGTGAGTGTCTTTAAGCGCTA
>CANCBK010000027.1 GCA_947374315.1 Burkholderiaceae bacterium
GCAACCGCGCACTTTTGGGTCTTTATTCGTTGGTAGGCTCGATTGGACTCGAACCAACGACCCCCACCATGTCAAGGTGGTGCTCTAACCAGCTGAGCTACGAGCCTATATAGCCATAGAGTTTATCACCGGCGGCGTACTTGGGTCACTCCTTTGACTTCTTCAAGGCTATTCTGGACTAAACGCAGGGCTTCAGAGTCTTTAATTTCAACGGTCAGCAGTATTTGAGCCAAGCCTCGCTTGGCTGATTTACGCAAATCAATCACATGGACACCCTGCCTAGTCAGAATCTCAAAGAGCTCACGCATTAACTCTGGGCGATCCAAGCCAGTAATAGCCAAATCCGCAGGAAATACGCGCTTAGCGTCCCCCGGGACAGGGCTTTCTGCTGAAGCCCCATTCCAAGCAGTTTGTATGACGCGCTCAGGCGCCCTCTCCAAAAGCCCCCTAAAGGTATTGCAAGACCGCCGATGAATAGACACGCCGCGACCCTGAGTCACAAAGCCAGCGATCGCATCTGGTGGAACCGGCCTGCAGCAGCGCGCTAATTGCGTCAGCAAAGAATCTACCCCAACTACCAAAACATCGCCTACTTGACCTTGCTTACGCGTGCTTTGACGCAGAACAATCTCCGGCACCGGTGCACTAACTTTGACTTCTGTCTTTTGCTCCACTTTGACATCAGCAGTTTTTGCGCCCGCCTCTTCGTCATCAATCGCGTTGAACCAGGCGCGTACTCGGGTGCGGGCACGCTGTGAACGCAAATAGTTACGGCCTGGACTAATCCAATCACGCGATGGCCCACCATGCTTCACAGCAATGATTTCAATCGTCTGGCCATTTTGCAAAGCGGTATCCAAGGGGACCATAGCACCATCAACACGAGCGCCGCGACAGCGATGCCCTAGATCGGTATGCACTGCATAAGCGAAATCGATTGGGGATGAACCTTTCTCCAGGGAAATCACTTTTCCCAAGGGGGTGAGAACATAAACATGATCATCAATCTCGTGGTGCTTTAGCTGCTCCCAAGCATCCTCTTTCCAGGAAATAAGTTGTCTTGCCCAAGCAATCTGGCGCTCGTAAGCTTGTGCTGCGCTCTGCGTACCAGCTTGATGTGATGTATGTTGGCCGGGACTGGTTAGCGTATTTTTACCTACCTTTGATGGTGTTACAGCGCCAACATAAGCACCTTCCTTATAACGCCAGTGTGCAGCTAAACCATACTCAGCCTGTTGATGCATTTGATGAGTGCGAATCTGAATCTCAAATGCGGTGCCATGCTCATCCATCACGACCGTGTGCAGAGATTGGTAGCCATTAGGCTTGGGTCTTGCGATGTAATCATCGAACTCGCGTGGTACAGGCTGCCAGACGTTATGAACTAAACCCAAAATCGCGTAACAGGATTTCACATCATCAACTAGAACTCTAAATGCCCTTACGTCATAGAGATTAGCAAAGTCTAGAGATTTGCCCTGCATCTTTTTCCAAATACTGTAGATATGCTTAGGACGACCCTGAACCTCGCCTTCAACATGGGCGGAATTTAATTCCTCTTTGAGCCTGCTCACAATTTGCTCAATAAATGATTCGCGCTCAATCCGCTTACCATCCAACATCTTGGCAATATCGCGGTAGGTCTCCGGAGACAATACCCGGAATGCTAAATCCTCCATCTCCCACTTCATCTGCCAGATACCCAAACGGTTTGCTAATGAAGCATCAATATTGAGAATCTCTTGCGCCCAAGCCTTAGGCATCTCGATCTTTTCTTGAGTGATCCAGCGCAGCGTTTGTAAACGAGAAGCGAGATATATGAGGACAACGCGCAAGTCATCCCCGAAGGCTAACAACATCTTTCTGAGCATTTCTTCCTGCCCAGAAATGCTGGCACCACCATCATTGCGGACGAGCTTGCCTTGCGCCTGCCTCAGACCGCGATACCCAATAAGTAATTTTGCAGACTCATCACCAATAAGTTTGGTAAGCGCTTCTTTTCCATGAGTGCGCGCAATGTTGCTTGCAGCAATTAATGTTGCTTCATCAAGATGAAGAATCTTGAGAATATTCAGAACGCCGGCAGCATGATCCTCGGATGGCTCGCCATACCACCCATCAACTATCTTAAATTTCTCAGATGCATTCGCAGCATGTGGCATTTAAAAATGAAATCCTTAGCTGAAGAATTCTTTTGCTAAAGCGACTTGCTCTGCCTTAACGAATGCAGGCGCATGACCAACACCCGGTATCTCGATGCTACGAACATAAGGGTTGACCTTGCACATTTCGGCCACGGTTTTAGCCGAGAGCAAATCAGAAGCACCGCCCCGAACTACTAACATCGGAATATGGACTTGCTTAAAGGCATGCCACATCGCCATCTCGCCGGCTTTGGCCATAACAGGATTAACCGAGGCAAAGGGCACGGAAATATTGGGGTCGTAATGCATCACCCATGCGCCGTCTTTTTGTACGAGCATCGGGCCGTTATAGATCTCCCACTCTTCAGACGTATGGTCACCAAAGGAAGCGCAAATTTCATTTAAGCGCGTTAATGCTTCAGCGCGACTGGCAAATGCGAATGGCTGCCCAACATAAGAACCTAAACGCTTAATCGCCTCGGGCTCAATGCGAGGACCAACATCATTAATTAACATTCGGCGAATGGGATTATTGGGCATCGAGGCATAGACCATGCCAATTAACCCGCCCATAGAGGTCCCAAACCAATCTACCTGAGAAACACCAAGCTGTTTAATTAGGCTCGCCATATCCGCTACATACTGAGGTACGGCATAGAGCATAGGATTTTTTAATCGATCTGAGTCACCCCGCCCAACAACATCAGGGCATACAACGTAATACTCATTGCTCATTGCTTGAGCGAGTGTTTTGAAATCACTGCCACGCCTAGTGAGACCATGAACACAAACCAATACCTTAGGGTTACGAGGATTGCCCCAAGCGTGATAAGCCATACGATGGGGGCCGTCAACGCTTGAGCAGTTGACATAAAAGGTATCGCCCTGATGAATCACATTGGAGTTTTTAACCTCATCCTGCAAATGTTCATCATGCGCATGCTGATCAAGCTCCCCAACCTCTTCAGGCTGCAAGGTGACATGATCAATCCCGTGTTTATCAAGCAGCATGGCATTAATACGAGCCATAATTTCTGGCCAGTCGCCCATGTGTTCGATTTCAATATGCCCGATCAGGGCTGGGAAGCTAGGCGTCATCTCCCAAACATGAAGATCATGCACCGCCAATACACCTGGCACATTCTGAAGGTCATCTCCAACCTCCAGGTAATCAATATGCAAAGGCACGCCCTCCATTAAGAAATGATAAGACTCATGCAAGATAGAGAAAGTTGATTTCAAGATCAATAAAGAAACAAAGATGGAGAGCAAGGCATCGACTGGCATCCAGCCAGTAAATTCAATCACTAAGCCCGCAATCAATGCGCCCACTGATCCCAAGAGATCACCCATAACATGCACCATTGCTGCGCGAGTATTCACACTCTTCTTGTCATGAGAAAGCACCCACGCCACAATCACATTCATCAGCAAACCGATGGCAGCCACAATAGTCACCGTAAGACCATCCACTTGGTGCGGCGTAAAGAAACGCGATAGCGCTTCCACCACAATCCACGCCACCAGAGCGAGCATAGCAATGCCGTTAACAAAAGCAGCAAGCGCTTCAGCCCGGCCAAAACCAAAAGAATGCTTCGGCGATGGTGGGCGTCTAGCAATCATTTGCGCTAAGAGCGCTAAACCTAATGCCGCAGCGTCAGTCACCATGTGACCCGCATCCGAGATCAGCGCTAAAGAGCCGGCAAAGTATGCGGCCGCAGCCTCAACCCCTGAAAATCCCAATGTCAGAACTAATGCGATGAGCAATAGATTTTGATTGGAGATTTCCTTGCTATGGGAATGTTTGGCATCGCCCTGCTTATGAGCATGAAGTGATTGATCTGCTGCGCTCATAAGAGGGTCTTTATAAAAAGAAATGGGGTCATCATGACCCCATTATTTCATCATTTAATGGCAAAAGTTAGAAGCCCGCTGTATCAACAGGGGCGCCTGTTTTCGCGATCACTTCATCCTTAGTCACGCCTGGAGCCAACTCCACTAACTTCAAGCCCTGAGGCGTGATATCCAGCACACAAAGGTCAGTAATAATGCGACTAATGACGCCAACACCAGTAAGGGGCAAGGTGCATTTAGGCAGAATCTTGATTTCCTCGGTGCCGTCTTTCTTCTTTGCGACATGCTCCATCAAGACAACCACATGCTTAACGCCAGCAACCAAATCCATTGCGCCACCCATGCCTTTGACCATCTTCCCTGGAATCATCCAGTTAGCCAAATCACCATGCTCGCTTACCTGCATTGCTCCCAAAATAGCGATGTTAATTTTTCCGCCACGAATCATTCCAAAGGAATCCGCAGAAGAAAATATGGAAGAGCCCGGCAAAGTAGTGATCGTCTGCTTGCCTGCATTAATTAAATCGGCATCAATGGTGTGT
The DNA here is from genome assembly GCA_947374315.1 of Burkholderiaceae bacterium. Next base: position 4,541 of record CANCBK010000027.1, read on the forward strand.
TCAGTGGGAAAAGGGCCGATACCCAATAAACCATTTTCTGATTGAAGCCAAACTTCCATTCCCGCGGGTACATGATTGGCCACCAGTGTTGGCATGCCAATACCCAAGTTCACGTAGTAACCATCTTTTAATTCTTTCGCAGCGCGTGCTGCCATCTCATCTCTATTCCAAGGCATATCGATCTTCCTAAATATTCTGTACGGTAAATGCGCTCAACTATTTAAAGTTAAGCCGCTGATAAAGTGCGTTGCTCAATACGCTTCTCAGGAGTAGCGTTGAGAACCAAGCGGTGCACATAAATCCCTGGTGTATGAATCTGATCTGGATCCAACTGGCCGTTCTCGACAATCTCCTCCACTTCAGCAACCGTAATCTTTCCCGCCATTGCTACCACTGGATTGAAGTTACGGGCGGTATAGCGATAAACCAAATTACCGGATTTGTCAGCCTTCCATGCCTTCACTAAAGAAATATCAGAAACGATCGAGCGCTCCATGATGTATCTCTCGCCATCGAATTCTTTTTCCTCTTTACCTTCAGCAACTAAAGTACCGACGCCGGTTTTGGTATAGAAGGCAGGGATGCCACAACCGCCTGCGCGCAATTTTTCCGCCAAGGTGCCTTGTGGAGTAAATTCCAATTCCAGCTCGCCTGCTAAATACTGGCGCTCGAATTCTTTATTTTCGCCAACATAAGACGCAACCATCTTCTTCACCTGCCTTGAATTGAGCAATAAGCCTAAGCCAAAGCCATCCACCCCAGCGTTATTGCCAATCGCAGTGAGATTTTGCGCACCTAGATCCTTCACCGCCTGAATCAAGGCCTCAGGAATGCCACAAAGACCGAAACCACCAAAAGCAAGTTTCTGTCCATCTTTTAAGATATCCCGTAGGGCATCAACCGCTGATGGGTAAGTTTTATTCATAAATTCGTCCTAATATTGCCAAAAAGGGTAAAAAGCAATCATAACGCTTTAGACCTCTGAGCCAAACAGCCAGCGGCACTATCCTGGCATTTGTAGCTTAGAACTAAACTAGGATGGTATTTTTCAGCCCAATACCGCAGAAGAGCGCCACAGCACCCTATTTGTAAGAAATATCGGAGAAATGACATGAACGCCCAGGAATTAGTCGAACAATTTGGTCCCAGAGAGTCCATGGACTACGACCTGGTCATTGTTGGTGGTGGCCCCGCTGGTCTATCCGCTGCAATCAAGGCCAAACAGCTGGCCAATGAATCCGGCAAAGAGATTGGCGTCTGTGTTCTAGAAAAAGGCTCAGAGATCGGCGCCCACATTCTGTCTGGCGCTGTCATGGATCCTAAAGCCCTAACCGAGCTCTTCCCCGATTGGAAAGAACTCGGCGCACCACTCGACACTGCAGTGACTCAAGACCAGTTTTTATTTCTGACTAAAGAGAGCTCGTTCCAAGTGCCCAACTGGATGCTCCCTCACTGTTTTAAAAATGAAGGCAACTACATTGTTAGTCTAGCCAATGTGACCCGCTGGCTTGGCCAGCAAGCAGAAGCGCTTGGTGTGGAAATCTTTCCCGGCTTTCCGGCTGCGGAAATTTTGTATAACGAACAGGGTGCGGTTTGCGGTGTCATCACAGGCGCCATGGGTCTAGATAAAGAAGGTCAGCCCACAGATCAATTCCAGCTCGGGATGGAATTGCGCGCCAAGTACACCCTGTTTGCAGAAGGCTCTCGCGGGCACCTAGGCAAACAGCTGATTTCAAAATTTGCGCTTGATCAGGATGTAGATCCGCAAAGCTATGGTATTGGGATTAAAGAGTTATGGGAAGTGGAGCCCGCTAAGAGCAAGCCTGGCTTGGTCGTTCACACTGCTGGCTGGCCACTTGAAAGCGATACCTACGGCGGCTCATTCCTTTATCACCTGGGCGACAACAAGGTTGCCGTTGGCTTAGTTGTGGGTCTTTCCTATAAGAACCCTTACCTCTCCCCTTTTGAAGAGTTCCAACGCTATAAATTACATCCGAGGATTCGGGAAACCTTTGAGGGCGGCAAGCGTCTTGCCTATGGGGCACGATCACTCACCGCTGGTGGCTTGAACAGCTTACCTAAAACGATATTTCCTGGTGGCGCTTTAATTGGTTGTGATGCTGGCTTCTTAAATGCTTCCCGCATCAAGGGAAGCCATGCTGCCATTAAGACTGGCATGCTTGCAGCTGAAGCAGCTGTAGCAGCGTTAAATGAAAATCGCTCTGCAGATACATTAGCTGCATACCCAAATACTTTTAAAAATAGCTGGCTCCACACAGAGCTTAGTCAGGCTCGCAACTTCAAACCATGGATGTCCAAAGGACTTTATCTTGGTACTCTGATGGTAGGGCTTGAACAAAAGCTCTTGGGCGGCAAGATGCCCTGGACGGTGCATGTAAAACACGCAGATCACGAGTGCTTGGAGCCGGCCGCTCAACATAAGCTAATCGACTATCCAAAGCCGGACGGCAAGATCACTTTTGATCGCCTCTCCTCGGTATTTATTTCCAATACAAATCATGCCGAGAACCAGCCGATTCATTTGACGCTTAAAGATGCTTCGATACCAGTCAGCCTCAATCTTAAAACATATGCAGGACCCGAGCAACGCTACTGCCCTGCTGGCGTTTATGAGTTTGTAGAAAAGGATGGCCAGCCACAGTTGCAGATTAATTCTCAGAACTGCGTGCATTGCAAAACCTGCGACATCAAAGACCCAAGCCAGAATATTGTTTGGATCACCCCTGAAGGTGGTGGTGGCCCTAACTATGGATCAATGTAAGAGTTTTTGCGGGTACCTTGTATGTGCCGATGAAGTACTTTGTAATTATCTAGCTGGGTAGCGGCGAGGACGCAGTTTCTGAATCGCCATACCCGCTAGACCGCAGGCTAAAGCCGACATCACAAAGACATTGCGAGGTTGCGTGGCTTCCCACAACCAACCAGCACATAAGCCTCCTAGCGTTCCACCTAAGCCGTAGGACACGGTGGCCATGAGCGCTTGACCGCGTGCCTGTAATGGGCCTGTAAACCAACGCTGCAATAACTTTGTCGCAGCGCTATGGTGCGCCCCAAATGTACCCGCATGCATGAGCTGAGCAATGATCAGCACCCAAGTCAATGGAAAGAAAGCAATTAAAATAAATCGAAATACTCCAATACCAAAAGCAATCTGCAGAACGACCTCTGCATCTAGGCGACTCAGCACCTTGCTTTGAAAATAAAAGAAGATGACTTCGGCAGCTACACCTAGAGCCCAGAACAAACCAATTTGGAATTTGTCGTAACCTAGATCAGCCAAGTACAGGGAATAGAAAACATACAAGGCAGCATGCGCAAAGATCATAAAAAATCCCGAGAGCAAGAACCAGCGCACATCAGGATTAAACAGGACTATCAAGAGTTCGCCTTTGACCATCTTACGACGCTCCATCTTAGGCTCATGCAAGCGGAAGGTCACTATCGCTAAGAAGATGAGAATGACTGCGCCCACTATGGGATAAAGCTCAATACCCTTACGCTGAAATAACTCACCAGCAACCAGTACCATCGCAATGAAACCTATCGAACCCCATAAACGTAAACGCCCATAGCGCTTATCAAACGAATTATCCTTAAATAGGGCATGAACAGTCGCCGACTCTCCTAAAGGCATGAGGCTACTCAAGATCGTATGCAACACAAACATCCACACAAAGAAAGCAATGTAACTATGCAGGAAAAAGATCAGGAGAAACACTGCAGCAGCTAGGCAGGCACAAAAGCGAATGATCCCAATACGATTGGAAAGATAGTCAGACAACCATCCCCAAGAGAATGGACCAACGATTCGCGTGATTTGCAGCATTGACATTAAGACCGCAATTTCTATCACGCTAAAGCCGCGGTCCAGAAAAAACAAACTGGCGTATGGAGACACCAAGCCTACATAAGCAAAATATAAAAAGAAAAAGGACCCGAAGGCCCAACGCACTGAAGGTGTCATTTTATTTTTCTTATTTTGTTTTTTGAATACATCTTCAGAAATTAATCCGATGCAGAACCAGGACGCGCCGCCGGTATTGGCGGTACAGAATGCTTCACATCACCGCATTGAGCGCGATGGCGCAAAGCATGGTCCATTAGCACCAAAGCCAGCATTGCTTCAGCTATCGGCGTTGCACGAATGCCAACGCAAGGATCATGGCGACCTTTAGTTTGCACGGTAATTGGCTTGCCATCTAAATCAATAGATTCTTTTGGACTCAAAATACTAGAGGTCGGTTTGATCGCAATAGAAACGCGCAAGTCCTGACCGCTGCTAATACCGCCTAAAGTGCCGCCCGCATTATTGCTAGCAAAACCATCGGGATAAAGTTCATCACCATGCTCGCTACCGCGCTGTGCCACAGACTTAAATCCAGCACCGATTTCAACACCCTTCACTGCGTTGATGCCCATCATGGCATGCGCAATATCCGCATCCAATTTATCAAATAGAGGCTCACCCAATCCAACCGGCACATTACGCGCCCGCACCTCAATCTTTGCCCCACAAGAATCCCCTGCTTTGCGCAGTGCATCCATATAGGTTTCGAGTTGAGGAACGATATCGGCATTGGCAGCAAAGAAGGGGTTGCCCTCGATGAGCCCCGCATCCTTAAAAGGAATCTCAATTTCACCAAGCTGACTCATATAGCCATAGAACTCGGTACCGTATTGTTCTTTAAGCCACTTCTTCGCAATTGCTGCTGCCGCTACTACCGGAGCAGTCAAGCGCGCAGAAGAACGACCGCCACCACGGGGATCACGCAAACCATATTTGTAGTGATATGCATAATCGGCATGGCCCGGCCTAAATGTTTGCAAAATATTGCCGTAATCTTGGCTGCGTTGATCGGTATTTCGAATCAAGAGGCCGATGGGAGCACCCGTTGTTTTGCCTTCGTAGGTGCCAGACAAAATTTCTACTCTATCTGCCTCTTGGCGTTGCGTGACATGTCGAGATGTGCCAGGCTTGCGACGATCTAGATCGATCTGTAAATCTGCCTCACATAATGCCATTCCGGGAGGGCAACCATCAACAACAGCGCCAATCGCGGGACCATGGGATTCACCAAAAGTGGTGACAGCAAAAAGAAGGCCTAATGTATTTCCTGACATAACGACATTATGTCATCTGTCAGGGTCCTAGGAGCTAGATAGGACCAAGAAACCTATTTGGACACCCTTAGGAGGATGCTTTTTCAGCTTCTTCCGGCCAATCGCGGATATAGGCCTTGAGCATTGTGTTCTCAAAATCCTGAGCCTCAACCACGGATTTAGCCACGTCGTAAAAAGAAATGACGCCCATCAACATCTTTTGATCAATCACCGGCAAATAACGGGCATGGTCGACCAGCATCATGCGACGCACTTCATCGATTTCTGTTTCCATATTGCAGGTCAGTGGCTTGGCATTCATGACACCCTTCACTTTCAGGTCATCTAATTTGCCATGATGCTTAGCCAATGCGGCAATCACCTCGCGAAAAGTCAGGATACCAACGAGATTGTCGTACTCCATCACGACCAATGAACCAATGTCATGCTCGCTCATGACTAAGACAGCAGTCTGCAGTGCAGTTTCTGGCGCCACTGTGAATAGTGTGCTGCCCTTTACGCGCAAAATATCACAAACCTTCATTTAGTCTCCAGCAATGAGTTTCTTATTCATACAATATATTCCCAAGCCCCCATAGAATCAAGGGTCAAAAGCGATATTTCAGTAACGAATAACCCTAACTACCCCACTGCGGATGCTGGGTAGGTTGGCAACTAAAACCGCCCCGGCCAAGGTAATCCACCAAGTGAGGTAAATCCAAGTCAGCGCTAAAGGGAAGATCGCAAAGGCGCCATAGACAGTCTTATAAAAAGCGACATTCGTCAAAAATAACCCAAACCCAAACTTCATGATCTCAAAGGCCATCGCAGCAAAAACCGCACCGCTAAATGCATCGCCCCATTGAACTTCGGAATAGGGAAGGATCTTATAGACCACTGAAAATACCGCCATCGCCAACACAACAGGCACAACGGTTGCCACTAGGCTCAAGCCAAAACTAAGCGCCTCAGTCCACCCCTCTGCCGCACTAAAGAGCAGGCCACTCAAATAGGTTCCGACACCCAGCAGAATTGGACCCAAAATAGTTGCCGCTGAATAGATCGCGACTTTCTTGAAGATCGGACGTTTTTTACTAACCCGAAAGATTTGATTAAAAGCACTCTCAATGACCGCCATGGTCATGATGGTAGTGATCACTAGGCCAAATAAACCCATCAAGGTTAATCCCTTAGCCTGGGATGAAAATTGATCTAAGTAATTAAAGACTTGCTGGTTTAGTCCACCAGGCATATAGGTATCTAGCAACCAACCCTGAAAGGCGTACTTAATGCGAATGACGCTAGGCAGGTAGCCAATCAAAATAGAGGCTACAGTCAACATAGGGACTAGAGCGAGCGTAGTCGTAAAGGCCAGACTCGCCGCAACTTGCTTCAGATTTTGACCGCGATTGCGCTCCCAGATCTCTTTTCCTAGAGCGAGCCATAATTGAGGATTCTGAATGAGGCGCATCGCCCATATCATAAGAGATTAGAGAACAATATGAGCCAATCCGATATATTAGTTTTGTACTACTCCCGTAACGGCGCAACCCGAGACTTAGCTCGCCTCATTGCCGAAGGTATTGAAAGTGTTCCAGGCATCAATGCCAGGCTACGCACCGTACCCCCAATCTCCGCCGTTTGCGAAGCCACGGAACCAGCGGTGCCATCAGATGGTGCGCCCTATGCCGAGTGTATAGATCTGCAAGAATGCATTGGCCTAGCCCTAGGTTCGCCAACTCGCTTTGGCAATATGGCCGCCCCAATGAAGTATTTCTGGGATGGTAGCGCTTCAGAATGGCTCAATGGCGCCCTCATTGGCAAGCCCGCCTGCGTCTTTACCAGCACTGGGAGCCTGCATGGCGGTCAAGAAAGCACCCTACTCACCATGATGATTCCCCTGCTTCACCACGGCATGATGATCATGGGTCTACCCTATAGCGAATCTGATCTGATGAGCACTTCTACAGGCGGCAGTCCCTATGGCCTGACTCACCTCGCACACAGCGATGGTCGGACGCCGGTTAGCGCTGAAGAGCAACGCCTAGCCATAGCCCAAGGCAAGCGCTTAGCGCAAACCGCACTTAAACTTATTCAGAGGTAGGCAATGTTTAAAAACTGGCTCTCTAAAAACCCTTACCAGCTCATTGCAACCGCTGCTTTTGCTGACCTCTTCATTCTGTGCGTTTCTTGGGAATGGTTCATCTCCCCGCTCAGGCCAGGCGGCTCCTGGCTCATTCTTAAAGGCATTCCCCTGCTATTTGCCATTCCGGGCCTCTGGAAAGGCAAGATTTACACCATGCAGTGGGCTTCCATGCTGGTCTTGCTCTACATCACTGAGGGCTTAGTACGTATCCTGGAAACTGGGGCCAATTTTTGGCTGGCCGCCCTAGAAACCGCCTTGGGAATGCTGGCATTTGCTTGCCTCCTCATCTTCCTCAAGCCCATTAAAGCCAGGGCTAAAGCCGCTAAAAAAGAGCGTGCAGCAGCAGAATTGCAAGGCTAAAGGGCAAAAAACGATTCATTTGGGTTGATTTAGGCAATTTACTCAAAAAAATTACTGATTCTTGTCATCTCAGCCACTTTTCTAGGCGTTGTATGATCATGGAGGTGACAAATATGTCAACAAGACTCAAACGTTGGGCCCGCGCAATTCAAGAGATCGACTTATCCAAAAGCACGCCTGAGGTCGCTATAGGCTATTTGGATAGCAAATACCGCGATATCGCGTGGCGTTATATCCGAATTCTTGGCTTTGAACGCACTATCAGCTTTATGGCAAGCAATAACTTTCATCCAGAGTAATTGCAGTCATGTACAAAAACCCCGGAAGAAGTATCTATCCGGGGTTTTTAACTTAAATTTCACCCAATCATCTCTGATCAGTTATTTTTCGCCTTTAAGGCTTCTTCTAGCAGGCTTATCTTGTTTTGCATGACCGCCATCTTCGCATTCAATGCGCCGACATTTAAGAATGTTTCGTCCGCAACCTGCGCCTTGAGGTTATTCCCCCATCCCAACCAAGAAGAGTCATAGACCTTCACCTTCTTAAATCCCAGATTTTTTAATACCACAGCGGTTTCCGAAGCGCGAACACCGCTCTGGCAATACACCACAGTCTCTTGATCTGGATCTAGGCTTGAATATAGCCTCTTCAAATCTGTCTGACTTTTTAATGCCATCCCTGAGTTGTCGGCAACTTGCTTTTTGCTAAGCTTGATAGATGCATCGGGGTCCTGCCAATTGCTCTCGAAAGGAATATTGATCGCATGAGGAATATGTCCACCACGAATGGCGCGGACATCTTTTCCAGAGAATTCATCGGGGGTTCTGGCATCAACAATTTGGATGGATTTAGATTGCATCATCCTTAACATTTCCTCATTTGTTACAACCAGCTGAGGCTGGGGCACAAGAATAACGGAGACCAATGGCAAACTTGTACGCTCACTTTGAATCGGTAGCCCAGCGGACTTCCAAGCATCGATTCCATCGTGATAGATTTCGGCTTGTTTTCCGCCAAAATAGTTCACGGTATAAAGACCAAAATAAACATAGGGATTTCCCCGCGAACCATAAACCACAATATCTCGGTTTACATCGAGACCAGCCCCATTAAAAATAGCCTGAATCTTCTCGGTGGCAATGTAATCCTCTTTGTTAGCATCTCTGAGAACGCTACCGACATCACCGATATTGATTGCACCCGGAATATGCCCTTCTAGATAACTCTTTTCATCACGTACATCCCAAATAATTGCACCACGAGCGAGCGCTTGTTGCACTTGCTCCGTCTGAATAATGGCATCATTTTTTTGCGCGATACCCAATGAACTGATGAGCAATAAACTCAGCGGAAGCAGGTATTTTATGAAATGCATCATTTGGGGGCTTTCTGATAATAATTAAGATAACCGCCAAATATTAACGCGATATTCTTGCGTCACGTGAAATACTTAAAAATCAATGGCTCCCTAATAAGAAGCAGAATATCGAAATGACAATTTTAGAAAAACTGAATTCCAATTAAATGTAGCTTCGACTGTCACAATCGCTTGAAAAGCAGCTCAAGAAAACGTACGATGAATGGCTAAGTAGCACAAGCTATAAAGATATAAAAAATAACACTTCTTTAAAGGAATGCACCGTGAGCCAGAAAAAACTAGTAAAACAATTATTAAAGAAATTAGACAAGCTAGAAGCCGATAGAGAGAAGTTGATTGATAAGTTAACAAAAGCGCTAGACAAGTTAGAGAAAAAAGCTCCCGCTAAGAAAGTGGCCGCCAAGAAGGTCCCCGCTAAAAAAGTGCCCGCGAAAAAAATTGCAGCTAAGAAGGCTCCAGCTAAAAAGGTCGCGGCAAAGAAAGTTGTCGCCAAAAAAGCTCCCGCTAAAAAAGTAGCAGCAAAGAAAACGGCTCCAGCAACCAGCGCTCAATAATTATTAAGCGGTGAGCAAAGGCTGCCCATGAGTAAATCCATCATCTCGGAAAAGACTTATGAGGCAGACTTACGCCCACTTCAAATAGAGCTAGTAAAGCTTCAACGCCATATTATCCAAAGTGGCAATCGCCTTCTGGTAATCCTCGAGGGACGAGATACGGCAGGCAAAGACGGAACCATCAAAAGCATCACGGAGCATTTAAGTCCCAGAGATACTAGGTCTGTAGCGCTCAATAAGCCCTCATTACGAGAAGAAGGTGAATGGTATTTTCAAAGATATGTGGCAGAGCTACCCACTGCTGGTGAATTCGTACTGTTCAATCGCAGTTGGTATAACCGGGCTGGCGTTGAAAGAGTGATGGGTTTTTGTACCGATGAGCAATATAAGCAATTCATGGCCACTGTTAATGATTTTGAATCCCTGCTGGTCGGATCGAAAATCCAACTCATTAAGTACTATCTGGATATCACAAAGGAGGAGCAAGCAATTCGCCTTAAGGCTCGCGCTACAGACCCACTAAAGCAGTGGAAAATTAGCCCCATTGATCAGCAGGCGCAAAAAAAGTGGAATGATTACTCAACAGCCCGAGACCAAATGCTTAAACATACCAACTCGCTAGATGCACCGTGGATCGTAATTAGCGCGAATGATAAAAAGATTGCGCACCTGAATCTACTTAAGCACCTGCTGTTACGAGTGAATTACCCCGGGAAAGATAAAAAGATATTAAAGATTGATCCCAAGATAGTCTTAACCTGGCCAGCCAATTCTAAAAAGCTGCCCAAGTTATCCAAGTAAATCAATTAGGCAAAAAATAACTCCGCTTCAGCAAGAAGCTCCTGTGGAAGCTCTTCAGGAATGTAGTGGCCACAAGGCAGCGCTCTCCCAGAAACATTCACCGCCACCCTTTTCCAATCCTCCACTGGTGAAAAACATTTAGCCACTAGGCCATGTTCACCCCAAAGAACTCGCATCGGCATTGTCAATTTCTTACCAAGCTCTCGATCAGCTCGATCATGGATTAAGTCGATGGAGGCTGCAGCGCGATAGTCTTCACACATCGCATGCATTGAATTTGGATTGCTGGCGCCAGCAAGATACTCAGCCCAACATAGTGGATCAAAAATGCCAGTGCCAGCATGTCGGCCCATATGGTTTTTGAGCCAAAATTCTGGATTCGCACCTATCAGGGTCTCAGGAACTGGATGAGGTTGTATTAAGAAAAACCAATGCCAATAACCTTTGGCAAATTCCATTGTTGTGTTCTCGTACATGGTGAGCGTAGGGGAAATATCCAACACCATTAAACGCTCAACACTTTCAGGAAAATCCATAGCCAAGCGATGTGACACGCGACCGCCCCGATCATGCCCTAGTAGAAAGAATTTTTGATGCCCAAGGGCCTGCATTACGGCATGCTGATCAGCAGCCATCGCTCTTTTTGAGTAACTTGAATGATCACCTGCACCCAAAGGCTTGGATGAAGCGCCATATCCACGAAGATCGGCGACAACTACAGAAAATCGTTTTGCTAATTCAGGTGCGATGCGATGCCAAATAGCTTTGGTTTGAGGGAAGCCATGGAGCAAAAGCAAGGCTGGCCCTGAGCCAGCTGTCTGACAGGAAATATCTATGGGGCCATCTGCCGAAGGCACTGTAACGATGGACTCTTTAAAACCTTTAATAACAAAAGACATCTCATATCCCAATAAAAAAGAGCCTCATCAGAGGCCCTTAAACCACATTAGATCATCACCTTGCGGCCATTGCTTCAATTTCAGCAACAGTCACGTAACCCTTATTCTGCTGATCTATTCTACTGAAATGATCATAGATTCGAGGCATACAACCTTTAGCCTCATTGAGGGTTAATTTCCCATCATGATTGGTGTCGCATGTTGCAAATCGCTCTTGGATTTCTTGATTGCGGGAAGCATCATCTGCAAAAACAGGAGTCGATGTCAGACACAATGCCACGACAGCGGTGAGACCTAAATGACTAATAAGCACCTTCATTTGGAGCTCCTTATTTAGTGACAGACGCTCTTGGATCGGCAGCAGTTTCCATCGCCACACGCACCACTTTTTTAGCCATAGCCACGAATGACTCAACCGATCCGCCGCCCGTTCTAAAAGATTCACCTTCAACCGTTACCAAGCCCTCACCAATCACTTCCTTAGATTGACTGTCGGTAATCTTGCTCTCTACCAACATTGCCGGCGTCTTCGAGTTCACACCACCCGCATAAGCAGCTGCATTTAATGCCAAGCCAATTGGAGTGAAACTCCAAGGCTGCAAACTATCTGCAGAACTTTCTGCGCCAGTAATGCCTACAGAGATACGGGCTACGCCAGGGCCAGGCTGGTTCACAATTTTGATATTACCGCGACTATTGACGGCATTGACCATTGAATCCTGTAATGCCACTTGAGCTTGGTTGATCGATTCCGGGGAAATATCTTTGGTGGCATTTTGATTCAGATAAATGGGATCTAAAATCACTGCGGTGTATGAACCTGCGCTCACGCCCGCCTTACGATACCTCCAAATACGAGTATCCGACTCATTCGTGACCATTGGAACCAAGACTGAGTAGTTCGGCAAAAACCCAGACTTAGGCATTGGCTGACTAGCCAATTTAGGGGTATTGCTACAGGCAACCAAGACAGTTGCTACGGATATTGCTGCAATTAAAGTACCAAGTTTTTTCATTTGAATTCCGGTGAAGTGATTAGCTTAAGGGTTAATAAGTGCATCATAACCCCGACCAGGGAAAACTGAGTGAGGGTCAAGATGTTCATTACCCCCTAGTTAGGGCGCTGGACATGGCATTAGACTGCCAGACTTTTGATGAATCTGAGGCTTGCACTCAACTGCCGCCCTCGCTGGCGCCTGAGGGACCGGCGATTGAACAGCATTGGCGGATGAAGCCATCGGTGCTTGCGAAGGCTGCACTATCGGCTGACTCAAAGCGGGAATGGATTTATAAAACGCTTTATCCGTTCCGGGGCATGGCATCAAAGAACCTGTTTTAGGACTCATGACAGCCTTGCATTCCGGGTCAGCCTGAAGTCGGGCTTCTAACTTATCAATGGTACAGGCAGACAGCAGAGATAGCGTCAAGGATAGAGTGGCAATGCGAAAAGAAGTGGTGATAGTCATGGGCGTGCGAAGGCGGCTTTTACGAAATAGAAATGTAAATTAATGGTCCAAAATTTTAGATAGGAAGTCCTTAGCCCTTGGGGATCGAGCTTCCGGATTGCTAAAGAATTCGTCTTTAGTGCAGTCCTCAATAATTTTTCCATGGTCCATAAAGATCACGCGATGACTGACCTTGCGTGCAAATCCCATCTCATGGGTCACGCAGCACATAGTCATGCCTTCATTGGCAAGCTTCACCATCACATCCAAGACTTCACCGACCATTTCTGGATCCAAGGCTGAAGTAGGCTCATCAAATAACATCACTATCGGATCCATACTCAAGGCACGCGCAATCGCAACTCTTTGTTGTTGCCCGCCCGATAACTGCCCTGGAAACTTGTCCTTTTGAGCCATCAATCCAACGCGCTCCAGATACTTCAAGCCATGAACTTTAGCCTCATCGGCTGTTCTACCCAAGACTTTCATTTGAGCAAGCGTGAGGTTTTCAGTGACACTTAAATGGGGAAATAGTTCAAAGTGCTGAAAGACCATCCCCACTCTTGCTCTAAGTTTTGGTAAATTGGTTTTTGGATCATGCAGATGAATACCATCTACCGTAATCTCACCTGCCTGAAAAGGCTCAAGAGCGTTAATTGTTTTGATCAAGGTAGATTTACCCGAACCGGAGGGTCCGCAAATCACAACCACCTCACCTTTGTTAATCGATGTAGAGCAATCGGTTAAGACTTGAAATGAGCCATACCATTTCGAAACATTTTGAAGTTCAATCATGATGATCTATTTAATTTTGACTGGATGGAATTAGCGAATAATGGCAACTCTAGCTTGAATCTTGCGAACTACTTTAGAAAGCGAAAAGCAAATTACAAAATAAGTAGCTGCGGCCAAGATGTAGGTTTCGATTGGGCGGCCATAGTTTTTGCCGGCAATTTCAAAACCCTTTAATAGGTCATAGGCGCCAATGGCATAGACCAAAGAGGTATCTTGAAATAAGACAATCGTTTGAGTCATAAAAACGGGAATCATGTTTCTAAATGCCTGGGGCAAAATTACCAGTCGCATATTCTGACCATAAGTCATCCCCAATGCCTCTGCGGCATAAGCCTGTCCTTTTGGCACCGATTGAATGCCAGCACGCACAATCTCTGAGAAGAAGGCAGCCTCAAAAGCAATGAAGGTAATTGTGGCGGATAGGTCCGCCCCGATAGGCTTGCCAATCAGAATGGGGATGAGCAAAAAGAACCAAAGAATCACCATCACCAGCGGTATCGAACGCATCGTGTTCACATAGAACGTAGCGGGATAAACTAGGCTGGGTTTACCTGATAACCTCATCAATGCTAGGAATGTTCCAAATACAATGCCACCAACAGTAGCAAAGACTGTTAACTGCACACTAAACAACAAGCCTTTAAGAATGTAGTTAGTAAACAGCTCCCAGTTATAAAAACTTAGATCTAAGCTCAACATATCATCAACCTTTAATGAGCCAAGCTTGCATCATTCGACACAATGAAACCCGGAATGCGGGTTCGCTTTTCAATAAGTGCCATCACCCGATTCACGGCAAATGCAGAAAGTGCATACAAGAATGTCACTGCCAAATAAATTTCCACGCCCTTAGACGTCTCTTCCTGTGCTTGCATAGCAAAAAGAGTTAACTCTGGAACTGACACTGCAAAAGCCACGGATGAATTTTTAATCAAATTCATACTTTCTGAAGTCAGTGGCGGAATCACAATTCGCAAGGCCATCGGCAAAATGACATATCGGTAACTTTGCGCAGTTGTTAATCCCAGGGCTGTAGCAGCAGCGGCTTGCCCGCTAGGTAGCGCCTGAATACCGGCCCTAACCTGCTCCGCAATTCGAGCGGAGGTAAAAAATCCCAATGCGATACTAACCAGCCAATAGGATGGCAGCGACTTCAAAGGCACGATGAATGATGGAATAACGTGATACCAAAGAAATACCTGAACTAGGATCGGAATATTTCTAAAAAGCTCAACCCATGTGGTGGATAGACGAATCAAGCATTTATTCATACCCCCCGTACTCGGCAAGGTACGCAAGGTACCCATGACAGCACCCAGCACTAAAGCAATCGCCAACCCTAGACCGGCTACAGCCAAGGTCCAACCCCATGCCTTCATCAACCAATCGAGATAGCTGGGATCACTATTTTTGGCTAAGCCAAAAATAGCGGAGAAGCAGTGATCAACCACCTCTCCATCCAAGGTGTTCTTACAAAAAACACCTAAATCTAAAGACATATTGTTAACTCGTTTTTATTGAATGATTTCAGCTTATTTTTTTGCGTAATCTTCAGCAGGCTTATCGTTTAAATGGGCCCAAGCATTTTTTGTTGCAGGAGACAGCTCAAGGCCTACAACAATATTTTTCGGTGGGATAGGCTTCAAGAACCATTTATCCCAAAGCTTAGGCATATTGCCATTTGCAACAATTTTAGCAATAGCTGCATTTACGGCAGCCTTAAACTCTGGATCATTTTTAGGCACCATGATGGCAATGGGCTCAGTTGAAAGCACTTCACCAACAATCTTGTAGTCCTTTGGATTCTTCGAGTTAGCAATGTTGCCCGCCAAGATTGAGCCATCCATTACGAAAGCATCGGCACGGCCAGACTCAAGCAGCAAGAAGCTATCCGCATGGTCTTTACCAAATACTTCCTCGAAGTTAACGCCATTCGCTTTTTCGTGTTTGCGCAATAACTGAACTGAAGTCGTTCCAGTAGTTGTGGCAACTTTTTTGCCGGCCAATTGAGAGATTGAAGTGATACCAGAATTAGCCTTCACAGCAATCCGAACCTCTTCCACATATAAGGTATTGGCAAAACCAACATCCTTAGCGCGTGAAGCATTATTCGTTGTAGTACCGCACTCAATATCAACGGTGCCGTTTTGAACTAAAGGTACGCGGTTTTGCGAGGTAACTGGTTGATAGTTGATGCGCAAAGTACTCAAACCTAATTTGTCTTTTACATCAGCCAAAATCATGCGGCAAATCTCTACATGGTAACCATCGAAGCGACTGTCACCGGTGGTATATGACATTGGAATAGACGATTCACGAACACCCATCGTTACTGCGCCAGTAGACTTAATTTTGTCCAGCGTCTGACTTGCGGCATGGGCACTAACAGCACCCAATAACAAAGTTGCAGCGATCAAACATTTGCTGCTGAGTTTTCTGTTTTTCACGAATATCTCCTATCGTCTATTTAATGTCAAAAATATCAACGCTAGTATATCCATAGATAAGTCTGGATAGTGAAATACCCACCCAAAGACAGCCATAAAGCCTGCTTCAGACGCATAAACTCAATAAAGAGGAGCAGACAAAAATAGCTTTTTTGCGATGGTTTCGCTCGGCCCTCCAAATACACTCCAAATGCACAAAAATTAAAGGGGGTGAGTTCTGTAAATGACAAAACTCAACCCCCTAT
>CANCBK010000028.1 GCA_947374315.1 Burkholderiaceae bacterium
ATGTATTGCGTCGCCAAAGAAAGCCTGCCACCATCGCGCCAAATCCTGCCAACATAGTTACATGGAGGCCGGATATAGAAATTAAATGCCCAATTCCGGTGGCATTGAATACACGCCAATCTGCCTGGTCAATGGCATTTTGATCACCCATTACCAGGGCTGCAATCACCCCACCATATCGAGCATCCTTAGGCAATAGACGCTGAATCTTTTGCCTCAATTTCCAGCGTTGATATTCCATTGCGAGAGAAAACTCGCCGAGCTTAATATCTTGCTCAAGCAATAACTCCCCAGAACGCACCGATCCGCTGGCGCCAAAGTCTTGATGAAAAGACCAGCGTTCAAAATCAAAGGTATGCGGATTTAAAGATCCATAAGGTCGCTTGATCTTGACCTTAAACTCCCAACGCTGACCCGGTATGACCTCGGGAATATTCTGGGGATTACGCCATGCAGGTTGCCAACTTAAATACACCTGCCGAGGAAATGACTCAATCTTATTTCTACCCAAAAATGCATGATCCACTTGAAAGGAAAATTTTGCTCCAACTGGAGAGCTCTGAGGCAAGGCATTGACTCTGCCCTCAAGTAAAAGATCTTTACCCTCATACTCCATCGAAAGAATATTACTTAAACGTTTTTGCGCATAGTGCGCATTCCATGCAAATCCCAGCGCAAGGCAACAGAGCGCGCCCAAAATCGTATTTACAAATCGATGTCTAATATGCACATAGTTTAAATAGATCCCAAGCAATGTGGAGGCGATAAGCAGTGCGCAAATCCATTCCCACCGTTCTGGTACTGTAGGCAAAAATAGAAGGAGTGATCCCCCGGCGATGAACGCCGTAATATTGATGCGCAAGTTTTTAAGAAGTAGATTGTGGGTTCGAATGGCCGGCCATTAAAGCCGACCAACGGGGTAGTGCCTGCATGGCATTTTGCCAAACTACTACTGAGAAATCCTTCTCGCTCATGCCACAAATACCCGCCAACTGTCGCGCAATTCTGGGAAGAAAAGCGGGCTCATTGAGTAGGCCACCTTCGTCTCTGAGCCAAGCCGGATGGATGTCTGGGGCATCTGTTTCAGTAACGATGCAGTCAATTGGCAACTCTTTTAATAGACGACGAATCTGCAAAGCGCGATCAAAAGTCGCGGCGCCACCAAATCCCAATTTGAATCCAAGTTCAATAAATTGATGTGCCTGCTGATGACTACCATTAAAGGCATGAGCGATTCCGCCGGGGACTTTTCTTTTCCGCAAAGCTTTTAAGATCGCATCTTGCGAACGGCGCACATGCAAAATCACTGGTAACTGAAATTGCTCGGCCAAATCTAGTTGCGCGTGAAAGAAATACTCTTGACGCTGGGGATCAAGCCCCTCAACAAAATAATCTAGGCCAATCTCACCAAGACCAACAAATCGAGGATCACCTAATGATTGCTCAATCCGGGATTGAAGAATATTAATATCAGTATCCTTAGCTTGCGCGATATACAGGGGATGTATGCCTAGGGCATAGACTAGGCCTGGAATTTGATTAGCATAAAGACTTACTAGTGCTTTAGCCCGATCGCAATCAGCCACTTGCACTGTAGGCAGCAAAATGGCTTTAACACCCTCTGCCACCGCTCTCGAAATAATCTCCGGCAGTATGTCCGAAAACTCTGGAGCATCTAAATGGCAGTGGCTATCAATCCAAGCCAGGCCTTCACTGACTTTGCTCATTGCGAAAAAGTCTTTAATACTCCGCGCTCTAAATGCAAAATACGGTCACAACGTTTAGCGCGGACGGGATCATGGGTCACAATCACAAAAGCAGTGCCTTGCTCACGTGCAATATCCAGCATTAAGTCAAACACTCCATCAGCTGTTTCGGTATCGAGATTACCGGTCGGCTCATCTGCCAAGACACAAGCTGGATTTCCAACCAAGGCACGCGCTACCGCAACCCGTTGACGCTCACCACCAGATAACTCACCAGGCGTATGTTGAACTCGCTGAGACAATCCAACGGCATGCAACATTTTATTTGCACGCTCCATAGATTCTTCATTACTCAGCCCACGAATGCGTAAAGGCAAGGCGACATTCTCAACCGCACTGAATTCATCTAAGAGATGGTGGAACTGGTAAATAAATCCGAGACTTCGATTGCGCAGTTGATCCAACTTTTTGGCAGGCAATTTATGGAGATTTTCACCAGCCAGAGTCACCGTACCAGCGCTCGGAGTATCCAAGCCGCCCAATAGATGCAACAAGGTACTCTTTCCTGAGCCGGAAGATCCAACAATGGCCACCTTCTCAGAAGTGCTCACCTCAAGATCAATTGCTTTTAGGACGTCGACTCCTGTCGGCCCTTTACCGTAAGTCTTTGCAAGGTCAGACGCACTCAGAATGACTGCATTGGCAGATTGTATTTTTAGATCACTCATAACGTAATGCCTCCGCAGGCTGAACTTGGGCAGCGCGTCGACTTGGATACAGGGTAGCCAATACAGAAAGACCAAAAGCCATCAAGCCAACAGTAATCACATCGGACAAGCGAACATCTGAAGGCAACTCGCTAATGAAATACACATCGCGCGGTAAAAAGCGCACACGGAAAATAGCCTCGATAGCAGGAACGATAACGTCAATATTCAGGGCAATCAGTAAACCCAATCCCACGCCAGCTAGAGAACCAAGCAAACCAATTGCTAAACCCTGCACCAAGAAAATCCGTTGAATTAATCCAGGGCTCGCGCCCATTGTGCGCAAGATCGCAATATCAGCCTGTTTTTCATTTACCGTCATCACCAAGGTGGAGACTAAATTAAATGCGGCCACTGCAATAATGAGCGTCAAGATAATGAACATCATCTTTCTTTCAGTTTGCACAGCGGCAAACCAATTGCGGTTCGAGCGTGACCAATCGGTTACCCAAAGCGCTTCGGGAACTACCTGCGCTAATTCAGAGGCAACCTCTGGTGCGCGTTGCATGTCATCCACCTTTACACGCAAACCAGAGGGATCGTGCAAGCGCAATAAAGCAGCGGCATCTTTCCAGTGCATGATGGCAAGAGAGCTGTCATATTCATAATGGCCGCTATCCACAATGCCGACCACTTGTAGAGTGCGCATTCTAGGCATGGCACCAGCTGGCGTCAGATCGCTCTCGGGCACAATCATATTAATTCGATCGCCAACACGCGCACCCACCATATTCGCGAGTTGCGCCCCTAGGGCCACACCAAAGGTACCTGGCTTGAGATCCTCAATACTGCCAGCGATAAACTGCTTAGGCAAATCAGAGACCTTGCCCTCCTCACTTGGAAGCACCCCACGAATTGCCACACCGCGCATGACACTCTCGCGGCTCAACAAGCCCTGAGAACTGACCATCGGGGCAACGCCAATGACATGGGGCTGGGCGGCCACCTTGAGAGCAATGGGCTCCCAGTTAGCCAAACCATCAGGGGCGGTAATTTCCACATGAGACAGAACAGAAAGCATGCGATCGCGCACTTCCTTTTGAAAACCATTCATGACGGAAAGAACCACAATCAGGGCGGCAACGCCTAAAGCGATGCCCGCGGTGGATATTCCAGAAATAAAAGAGAGGAAGCCATCACGCTTACCCACCGTCTTGCGACGCTTCGATCGGGTGTATCGCAGGCCAATTTCTAGCTCAATAGGGAGTCTCAACATAGTCACAGTTTAGTGAATCGCACGGCCAAATGGATGGATTCTGTAAATGCCACCTAAAATCAGGGGAATGACTACCCATTTCACCCCCCAGCAAGCTCAACTGCGTCGCTTTACCCTCATGCTGCCGGGGGAGGACGCATTTGACCCAGAGCAGGATGAAAGCACCCCTCCCAACGGATTACCGCAAGAACGCCTCCTATTGGGAAGTAAGCTACCGATTGCGCCAATCTTGTTATTAGGTCAAAGCGGGTTGCCATTGGACCCCGATGAGGTCATTGCCTGCCTCCAGCCAGTCCACCTGCACGCCACCCGGGACCATTTGATTTTGATGGCTCAAGATCAAATTGATCTGACCTCCGAAGAATCTGCCCAATTGCTCGAAGTTGCCCTTCCTTTTATAGAAGAAGATTTTCAGCGCAGAATGTTATTTCAAGGCCCGCATCACTGGTTTATTTCCGCCGGTCCATTTAGCACCCTAGCCAGCCACTCCATAGATCAAGCCCATGGTCGCAATATTGATTGGTGGATGCCGCGCGATACCAGCGAATGGGGTGTCGCCAAACTCTGGCGCAAGCTCCAAAATGAAATTCAGATGTTGTGGCATATTGATGCTGTCAATGTAGAGCGTGAACAACACGGCCTTCCCAGCATTAACTCCCTATGGATTAGCGGCATTGGCAAACTAAATGATGTAAGAGTGCCCAGCTTCCTGCAGGGCATTAAACGTTTATATGGAGGGCACCCCTTGCTTCCTGGCTTAGCCAAATATCTTGACATCCCAAATCAGCATGCGATTGATTTCTCAAAGCTGACGAATGCCTTTGCATGGATTGATCATCCTGAAAACGCTTGGGATGAATTAAGCAAGTCTCTATTGGATAAAGAGTTGGATGAGATTGACATCATCGATTTCCCAAAAGGCAAGGTTCGCCACAGAACCTTCACAACAAAAGATATGCATAAAAAATCATGGGTCTTCTGGAGAAAGTCTGCCCCTTTAACTTGGCAAGAAATCACTGCATCATGACGATGAGCCTATTTTCACAGCGCCCCTTTTCTGATCGCACGGCTACTTGGCTACAACAAAGCGGCTTGCATCCATTGCTAGCCAGATTGTTTGCGGCACGCGGGATCGCTAAGCCAGAAGAGCTTTCCCTAGATCTCAAGCAACTACTGTCGCCGGTAGACCTTAAAAATTGCATCAGCACTGCCGCTCTGCTGGCGGATATCCTCGAACGCAAAGAGCCCATGCTGGTGGTAGCCGACTATGACTGTGATGGCGCCACTGCATGTGCGGTCGCCGTGCGTGGCTTGAAGATGCTAGGCGGCCCTGACACTGCGATTCAATTCTTAGTGCCCAACCGTTTTACGATGGGCTATGGCTTAACACCGGAAGTAGTGGACTTGGCTGCCCAACAGAACCCCAAGCCTCAATATCTCATCACCGTAGATAACGGCATCGCTAGCGAAGCTGGCGTAGATCGGGCTCGCGAGTTGGGCATGGAAGTGATCGTGACCGATCATCACCTACCAGGAGATCGACTACCTAAAGCCACTGCGATTGTGAATCCCAATCAGCCTGGCTGCACCTTTCCAAGTAAAGCGCTTGCTGGTGTAGGCGTGATGTTCTATTTACTTGTAGCGTTGCGTGCCGAGCTGCGCAAACGAGGAAAATTTACGGCTGAGACACAGCCAAAGATCGAGGGGCTACTGGACTTAGTTGCATTAGGCACGGTGGCCGATGTCGCGCAACTCGATCGTAATAATCGCATCCTAGTTTCCAATGGATTGAAACGCATACGCGCTGGAATTTCCCAAGCAGGCATTCAGGCGCTATTTCAGGCAGCTCTACGTGATCCCCGTAAAGCCAATACCTTTGATTTGGGTTTTGCCATTGGCCCGCGCCTCAACGCAGCGGGACGCCTTGCGGATATGACTTTGGGTATTCGCCTTTTGCTCAGCGATAAAGCCGATGAAGCCATTGAAATGGCGCATGAACTTGACCGCATTAATCGTGAGCGGCGTGTCATTGAATCTGGCATGCAAGAGGCGGCACTTGCCCACCTTGCAGAAGATCAACTGGCCGGCACCATAGCAGATCGCTCTAGCATTTGTCTATGGAACCCAGAGTGGCATCAAGGCGTTGTCGGCATCGTGGCCTCACGCCTCAAAGAACGCTTTAATCGTCCTGCGATTGTCTTTGCTCCCGCCGATGGGAGTACAGGTGAAGAGTTGCGTGGCTCCGGGAGATCGCTGACGGGCTTTCATTTGCGAGATGCCTTGGACATTGTTTCCAAGCGTGAGCCTGGTCTGATTCTGAAATTTGGCGGCCATGCGATGGCGGCAGGCCTGAGTATCAGAAAAGCGGACTTTGAAAAGTTTGACGCCTTATTTCAACAGGTCGCAAATGAGTTACTCAATGATGAGCTACTGGAACGCCGCCACATTCATGATGGTCCACTGGCTTTATCGGAATTCACGACAGAAACAGGCGACCTCCTTGCCGAGGAAATCTGGGGGCAAGGCTTTCCTCAGCCCATTTTTTATGGGGAATTTGAGGTTGCCCAGCAGAGTCTCATGAAAGAAAAGCACCTCCGCCTCCAGCTTCGCCCCATTGGGGATGGCCAGCTTTCAAGCAAGCCGTTTACTGGAGTTTGGTTTAACCGGACCCAGCCATTACCAGCCAAGGCTACGCTAGCCTATCGCCTAGTGACCGACCGCTTTCAAGGGCAGGCGCGCGTGCAACTCATGATCGAAGCCCACGACGAGGGCTGAGCTGCAATAACCCCCTTATAATCAGGGGATGGAAGCCGAACAACTCAATACTATTTCAAATACCCTCTCCGATCTGCTCACTCGTGAGCAAGCACTTCGGGGGTATCTTTGACTTCGAAGTAAAGTCACGCCGCCTTACTGAGGTGAACTCCATCCTTGAAGATCCCACCATCTGGGACGATCAAAAGAAAGCGCAAGCCCTCGGCAAAGAAAAGAAATTGCTCGATGGCGTGGTTACCACTCTCACGGATCTAAATTCTAATATCACTGGCGCCCTCGAACTATTCGATATGGCTAAAGAAGAAAGTGATTTCGAGACAATTGGCGCGATTGAAAAAGATGTCGAGAATTACAGCAAGATCATTGGCGATTTAGAGTTCCGCCGCATGTTTCACAACGAGATGGATTCATGCAACTGCTTTATCGATATTCAAGCAGGGGCTGGTGGCACAGAGGCTTGTGATTGGGCCAGCATGCTGTTTCGCCAATACCTCAAGTATTGCGAGCGCAAAGGTTACAAAACCGAAATCTTAGAAGAGTCTGATGGTGATGTCGCCGGCATCAAAAGCGCCACGATCAAAGTGGATGGTGAATACGCTTATGGTCACCTGCGCTCAGAAACAGGTGTGCATCGGTTGGTACGCAAATCCCCCTTTGACTCCTCTAATGGTCGCCACACCTCTTTTGCCAGTATTTATGTCTATCCAGAAGTGGATGACTCGATTGAGATTGATGTGAATCCAGCGGATATACGGACTGACACCTATCGCGCCTCTGGTGCGGGTGGTCAACATATTAATAAGACTGACTCTGCTGTGCGCTTAACCCACCTTCCAACTGGAATTGTGGTGCAGTGTCAGAATGATCGAAGCCAACATCGCAATAGAGCGGAAGCCATGAGTATGTTGAAGTCCCGCCTATATGAGCATGAGATGCAAAAGCGTCGTGCGGAACAAGACAAGCTTGAAGCCAGCAAAACCGATGTGGGCTGGGGTCATCAAATTCGCTCCTACGTTCTCGATCAAAGTCGCATTAAAGACTTGCGCACTAACGTTGAGATTTCCAATACACAAAAAGTATTGGATGGAGATTTAGATGCCTTTATTGAGGCCAGCCTAAAGCAAGGTGTCTGATTCATTACTCCCATTCCAGTTATTGAAAACCCCTATGAACGATCAAGTGAATTCCAACCCCAGCCAAACCCCCGCCACCGAAACGATTGATGAAAATCACATCATTGCCGAGCGTCGCGAGAAATTAGCCAAGTTACGCGAAGGCGGTGTAGCCTTTCCAAATGACTTCGTGCCGACTCACTTAGCCGCAGACCTTCATACCCACTACGATAGCCTCACCAAAGAAGAACTTGCCCTCAAAAAAGTGCACGTGAAGGTGGCTGGTCGTATGGTACTCAAGCGCGTAATGGGTAAAGCCAGTTTTGCCACCATTCAAGATCGCAGTGGCCAGATCCAGTTCTATATCAATGATGAAATCAGCGGTGCCGATATTCATGGTGCCTTTAAGCACTGGGATATGGGCGACTTCATCTCCGCCGAGGGTAATTTATTCAAAACCAATAAGGGCGAGCTCTCCGTAGAATGTAGCAATCTACGTCTCCTAAGCAAATCTTTACGCCCACTGCCAGATAAGTTTCATGGTCTCTCTGATTTAGAAACCAAATATCGTCAACGCTATGTTGACCTCATCGTCAACCCAGAAAGTCGCAATACTTTCAGAGCGCGAAGCAATACGATTGCTTCATTACGTCGTCATATGCTCGATGCAGACTTCATGGAAGTGGAAACACCAATGCTCCACCCAATTCCTGGTGGCGCTACAGCCAAGCCGTTTATTACCCACCACAATGCTTTAGACATGCAAATGTTCTTACGCATTGCACCAGAGCTCTATTTAAAGCGCTTGGTAGTAGGCGGCTTTGAACGTGTCTTTGAAATTAACCGCAATTTCCGCAATGAAGGCGTGAGCCCGCGTCACAATCCAGAATTCACAATGATGGAGTTCTATGCCGCTTATACGGAATATCGTTGGTTGATGGATTTCACGGAAGGCTTGATTCGTGCAGCAGCAATTGATGCCCAAGGCACGGCGGTATTGACCCACCAAGGTCGTGAACTTGATCTAAGTAAGCCTTTCCAACGCTTAACCATTACTGAAGCCATCCTCAAATACTGCGGCCAGTCGAATAAGAGCTATGAAGCCGCTCAATTGGAAGATGTTGCATTCATTCGCGCTGAATTGAAAAAAGGTGGCGAGAACCCAGATAGCCCTACCCTCAAGAATGCAGGTATTGGCGCACTTCAATTGGCTTTGTTTGAATTAGTTGCCGAAGCCCATCTTTGGGAGCCAACCTACATCATTGATTACCCAATTGAAGTCAGCCCCCTCGCCCGTGAATCCGATACGCGCCCAGGCATTACCGAGCGCTTTGAATTATTCATCACAGGTCGTGAGATTGCCAACGGCTTCTCTGAGTTAAACGATGCGGAAGATCAAGCAAATCGCTTCCGTAAACAAGTCGAGCAAAAAGAAGCGGGGGATGAAGAGGCGATGTACTTTGACCACGACTTCATTCGCGCCCTGGAATACGGCATGCCTCCAACCGGCGGTTGCGGTATCGGCATTGATCGTCTCGTCATGCTATTAACCGATGCTCCGAATATCCGTGATGTGATTCTGTTCCCTCATCTGCGTCGCGAAGAAGAATAATTAGCCTTACTCTTTAGAAATACAAAAGCCGCAGAATGATGGATTCTGCGGCTTTTTACTGCATCGATCTACTCAAATCTAAGTAGCGGGATACAGCTTCATGCTATCGCTATCAACCACCGTCACATTCACCGGAATGCCGGCACTCACGCTGGAAGATACGGTGCAAAAATCCTGAAACTGCGCCAATACGCGATCCAAATTTTCCAAGCTTCCGCCTGGAACACCAATGCTAATTTCTACATGAATCGCCAGAATACGTAAACGGTTTTGATCGTTTCTACCAATCTCGCAATGCGCCTTGGTCTCAATTGGCTCAGGATTCTGCTTAAACTTTCTTAAGGCAAATAGCAAAGAGTCCGATAAGCAGTTGGCTACACCAGCCAGGAGAAACTGGGAAGGGGTTGCGCCTCGTGAACCACCTAAAGGAGGTGGTTCATCGCCGTACAGGGGATCATGCTCTTCGCTATAGTGGATAGCAAAGTGATAGTCCGCTTGCTGCACTAAACGGACGGATGGGGTGTCACTCATAGAGCCTCTCGCAATATATTAAGTTGCTCAAAATATACCCCGATTCACATGGATGATGCATTGTTTATACAGGCAAGCCTTTCTCATCGAATACGCCTTCAAATAAGGCTGAGCTTAAATAACGCTCAGCGACATCGGGCAAGACCACCACAATCGTTTTACCCGCATACTCCGGTTTCTTCGCTAGACGAACTGCTACAGCGGCTGCAGCCCCGCAAGAGATGCCGACCAATATGCCCTCTTCCTTAGCAAGACGACGAGCAAATTCGATCGCCTCTTCATTGCTCACGAGCTCAACCTTATCTACAAGCGACAGATCCAAATTCTCCGGAATGAAGCCAGCGCCGATACCTTGAATCTTATGAGGGGCTGGCTTGATCTCTTCGCCATTGAGTTTTTGAGTAATGACAGGGCTGGCGCTTGGCTCTACCGCCACAACCTCAATCGCTTTCTTTTGGATATTTTTAATGTAACGGGCAACGCCTGAAATCGTACCGCCAGTACCAACGCCTGCGACGAAGACATCAATCTTGCCCTCGGTGTCATCCCAGATTTCTGGACCAGTTGTCTTCTCATGAATAGCGGGATTAGATGGGTTACTAAACTGCTGCAAGAGAACGTATTTACCCGGATCCGAATCAGCAATTTCCTGCGCCTTAGCAATGGCGCCATTCATTCCCTTTGGGCCTTCAGTCAACACAATCTTGGCGCCCAAAGCAGTTAGTAATTTGCGGCGCTCAATACTCATGGTTTCTGGCATGGTAAGCGTCAAAGGGATGCCGCGGGCGGCGGCAACGAATGCTAATGCAATGCCGGTATTGCCGCTGGTTGGCTCAATGATTTCTTTGCCAGGCCCTAGCAAACCCTGTTCTTGAGCATCATTAATCATAGCAACACCAATCCGACACTTGACGGAGTAAGCGGGATTGCGCCCTTCAATCTTGGCCAGCACAGTAGCTTGGGCGCCATCCGTCACCCGATTTAGGCGGACTAACGGGGTGCGACCAATCGTCTGGGAATTATCGGCAAAGTAAGTCATGTGTTTTCCTTAGGGCGAAGAAGTAAAAAATGGAATCACTGCAATCCTAGAATAGATCGGTCAATTTGTGAAATAAGACCTTGCTATATCGGCAGAAGAAAAATATCTAAGCCGGCAAACTAAATAAATTCACAAACTATTTCAAGCGGCGGGCTTTTTAAAGAAGCTTACCAATAGCAACAATAAGATCGCGCTAAACCAAAGTAAAGACCACTCCGGAACTTGCAACCCCAGAATAGCTGGCAACTTTGCCGAACAAATGCCGTCGGCTTTAAATAGCCAAGGCAAACCCTTTACCAATTGGAATTGGTTAATCCAAGTTTCCAGAGGATCAATCCCGCAGGAGCTCTCAGGATGCGAAAGTAACCAAACTTGACGCCCTGCGACGGAAAGCCCGTAGGCCGCAGAAAATGTAGCTAAGCCATGGAAGAGTTTTCGCGAAGAAGCAAAGCCGGCAGCCAAGCAGCAAAAAAACGCAATTCCCAGGTAACCAACTCTTTGCAAAATACAAAGAGGGCATGGTAAAAAATTCACACCTTGATACCCCACCTGCTGCAAGATGACGGCAAAAATTACCAGCCCCAGACTCAACAAAGAAAGATAAAGGTATTTGGCTTGGTTCATGGTGAAATGATAACTAAAGTGCAGGTAAATAACCTTGGTTCATTTGGCTAGTACAGCCCTGGGATCAATTTTTTAACGCTTACCTGATAGGCGGAATAAGCAGGAAAGCGTTGTACCAGCCAAACCTCCTCCCGATTCGCCTTCACATTGAAAAAAATGAAGAGCGCAACGACATAGGCCAAGATAAAAACAAAGGGAAATAGTAAGAGCCATGCCACCGCCGCCATGATCACGCCAAAGTACATAGGGTGACGGACAAAGCAATATAGGCCGGTCTGAACCAATTGGGCATGATCCTTAGGGCAAGGTAAAGGGGTCAGGTTTTTGCCGAGATTAAGCGCTGAAATTAACAGAATGAGGAAGGCTGCGATACCCGCCAAAATTCCACATATTTCAAACCATCCACTCAAATATTGAGAGGTCAGCAAAGAGGGGCCACGTGGGCCAAAAAATATCAGACCAATCAAAATAGCCTGCGCTACTACATACCACGCACCCCGCTCAAAAATGGATTTGTGGTTTGTAAGGTTCATTCTGGCGGCCCAATGAAGTGAAGGCCACAGTCTAGCTCTTTATTGATAATTAATAAGCTAGGGCCCGATCAAAGCGCTCGTCATGACCGACTGCGTCCTGCTCCAAGACATGCTGAGCAATCAGAAAAACGCCCGACAGGAAACTAAGGCAAACCAATAAACCGAATGCATGGTATTGATTAAGGCCATTTTGATTTAAAACCTCTAGGTAGTGAGCGCCGTTTAAGGCAAGGTTTGTAGATAGGCTAAGCAAAGCCAAACCCAGAAATATCTGGACGATGACTACTAATAAAGGCTTTTTAGCTTCTAGCTTCCTGGACATAAGCCCTCCTGACAATGGATACATAAAGATCTTAAGAGCACTGAGGGAACTTGTAAAAGACTCCCTTTTTATAAGCTAAATACTTTTATATCTATAGAACCCCCTCAAGAATGAGGATAATTGACACTTTCTCCTTACTATTAAGCACTTATGGCAGCCTACAACACTGAAACCGTTCTTACAGTTCACCACTGGAATGACACGCTCTTTAGCTTTACCACCACCAGAAATAAA
The DNA here is from genome assembly GCA_947374315.1 of Burkholderiaceae bacterium. The sequence goes on from CANCBK010000028.1 coordinate 12,472, forward strand.
GGATTACGCTTTCGGAGTGGCCATTTCTTGATGATCGGCCTCGAGGTGGAAGGCAAACCATTGGTAAGAGCCTACAGTGTGGCTAGCCCCAACTACCAAGAGCATTTGGAATTCTTGAGCATCAAAGTTCAAGATGGCCCCCTCACCTCACGCCTCCAAAAGATTCAGGTGGGTGACCCCATCCTGGTTAGCGAGAAATCGGTTGGCACATTGGTGATTGACGACTTAAATCCAGGCAAACATCTTTACCTATTCAGCACCGGCACTGGTCTAGCGCCATTCATGAGCATCATTCGTGACCCAGATACTTATGAGAAGTTTGAAAAAGTTGTTCTTATTCACGGCGTGCGCTTAGTAAGCGAGCTGGCTTATGCTGATTACATCAAGAATGAGTTAACCCAAGATGAATACATCGGTGAAATCATTCGTGAAAAGCTCATTTACTACCCAACAGTGACGCGCGAAGCTTATAAACAGACTGGCCGCCTAACTACCGCCATAGAATCTGGTCAACTCTTTAAAGATATTGGTCTGCCACCATTAGACCCAGCCGTAGATCGCGCCATGATCTGCGGTAGCCCATCCATGCTGAAAGAAACCGCTGAGATGCTCGATGCCAAGGGATTCAAAGTCTCTCCAAGCTTAGGTCAATTGGGTGACTATGTCTTCGAACGCGCCTTTGTAGAGAAATAACTAGCTATCTTATATACCCAAAAGTAATTTAGATATCGCTATATATTCCTTGTGGATATATAGATGCCTTGGTAAATTGTCTTTAACGAGATATTTACCAAGGAATCGAGATGTCCCCAGTCCGAGAGCACTACAACCCGATTATCACGAAGCTTCTGCGCGAACATGATCGCTTGCCGCACGAGAATGTTTCCGAGCGCAAGAGTTTCCAGCGCCAAATTCTTTTTCTGATGAACGCCATCAAGCTCGATGAATTCGAGCAGGCTTTTGCATAATTTTTTGAGGTCGCCTACAAATGATTCACTTTCTCGTTGAGTCGTCTCATTTCATTCTTTCTGGCGCCTTAGTCGGCCTTCTCGTAGGCATGACTGGTGTAGGCGGCGGATCGCTCATGACGCCACTGCTCACTCTCATATTTGGGATTGCTCCAACAGCAGCAGTGGGAACTGACCTTGCATTCGCGGCAATTACCAAAGGGTTTGGTACCGCTGCACATCGCCTTCATGGAAATGTTCGCTGGGATATTGTTCGCCTGCTCTGCATAGGGAGTATTAGCACTGCAATCCTTTCCATCTTAATTTTGAAATATGTGGGTCCGGTTTCTAAAAACTGGAATCATTTGATTAGCATTTCCATTGGAGTTTCAGTCTTATTGACAGCAGCATCACTTCTTTTTAGAGCCAAGATTCTCAAGTGGGTTCAAGATAACCCGCGCTATTTGCCAGCAGGGCTTGCTCTCAAAGCTGCCACTATTAGTGTTGGTGCCGTGATTGGTATTCTGGTTACTGTCTCATCAATTGGTGCTGGAGCAATTGGGGCAACACTGATCTTATTGCTATATCCACATCTGAGGGCATCTGAAGTAGCCGGCACTGATATTGCATACGCAGTTCCATTGACCGCACTGGCTGGTCTGGGGCATTGGTGGTTAGGCAATGTCCATTTTGACTTGCTCTTTGGGCTCCTCTTGGGTTCTGTACCAGCTATCTGGCTTGGCGCAAAACTGTCAAGCGTACTTTCTGAACGCGCCACCCGGACAACACTTGCCGGCACATTGTTTTTGGTTGGCATTAAATTGGTGTCCTCATGATTACTCCAGAATTTTGGTCCATTCCGGAAAGCAAGATTTCTCCCGCTCAATTGGCTGATAAGACTGCGACCCTCAAGCAACGCTTACTCGATATCACGCAGCGCTTTGCCGATGTTCGCTTTGCTACCAGCTTAGCCGCTGAGGATATGGTGATTACAGATGCGATCGCAAAGTCTAAAGCGCCAATCAAACTGTTCACCTTGGCCACTGGTCGGCTGCATCAAGAAACTGTAGATATGACCAAGACTACCGAGGCTCACTACGGCATCACGATCACCAAAGTTTATCCAGAAGAAAGTGATATTCAAGCCTTCATAGATCAATATGGCATGAACGGCTTTTACGATGGCGAAGAAGCCAAAAAGGCCTGCTGCGGTGCTCGCAAGATTAAACCCTTGAATGCAGCCTTGCTCGGTGCGGATGCTTGGCTTACCGGCCAGAGACGTGAACAATCGACCACCCGCGTGGAACTCAATTTCGAAGAGCGCGATGATGCTCGTGGCATTGCGAAGTTCAATCCCTTGTTTGATTGGACTGAGAATGATATTTGGGCCTACATCAAACAAGAGAACGTGCCGATCCATCCCTTGCATTTAAAAGGCTACCCTAGCATTGGATGCGAGCCTTGCACGCGCCAAGTAAAAAAAGGGGAAGACATTCGTGCGGGTCGCTGGTGGTGGTTGCAGAGCGACAGCAAAGAGTGCGGCTTGCATGTGAATAAATAATGAATCATTACTTCAGCGGTAAAACTTAGCAAAGAACAAATTACAGAATGCAAGAACAAAAATTACTAGATGACCATTTGGATTGGCTTGAAGCGGAGTCAATCTACATCATTCGTGAAGTGGTGGCGCAGTGCGCGAACCCTGCCATGCTTTTCTCAGGCGGCAAGGATTCGATTGTGATGTTTCACTTGGCTCGTAAAGCCTTTCGATTTGGCGATCGCCCCGTAAAGCTCCCCTTCCCCATTCTGCATATTGATACTGGCCACAATTACCCGGAGGTCATCGCCTATCGCGATGCTGTAGTAGAAAAAACCGGTGTGAAGCTCATTGTTGGGCATGTGGAAGACTCCATCAAAAAAGGGACTGTGCGTTTACGCAAAGAAACGGATTCTCGTAATGCCGCTCAAGCAGTCACTTTGCTTGAAACCATTGCTAAATATGAGTTTGATGCCCTCATGGGTGGAGCCCGCCGTGATGAAGAAAAAGCCCGCGCTAAAGAGCGCATCTTCTCTTTCCGCGATGAGTTTGGCCAATGGGACCCCAAGGCACAACGCCCAGAACTCTGGAATCTCTATAACGCCCGTATTTCCCAAGGGGAAAATATGCGCGTGTTCCCAATCTCCAATTGGACTGAGTTAGATATCTGGCAATATATCGCTCGCGAGAAATTAGAATTGCCAAGCATTTACTATACCCACCTACGTGAAGTAGTCAAAAAAAATAGTCTCTTAGTGCCCGTGACTAACATTACCCCCAAGGCACCTGGCGATGTCAGCCAAATCTTGAGCGTACGCTTCCGCACCGTGGGCGACATTAGCTGCACTTGCCCAGTACTTAGTACGGCCGCCACACCAATCGACATCATTGCCGAAACCGCTATCACCGAAATCACTGAGCGTGGCGCAACGCGTATGGATGATCAGACCAATGAGGCCTCTATGGAGCGCCGCAAAAAAGAAGGTTATTTCTGATGACTCAAGCAACGAATCCCTCCACCAATCAAAATGTCGTGCGCTTCATCACTGCGGGCAGTGTGGATGACGGCAAAAGCACACTCATAGGCCGCTTGCTGTATGACACCAAATCCATCCTAGTAGATCAGCTTGAGTCCCTGTCAAAAACCAAACATGCTCGCGTCACTTCATCGGATGCGGGTGTTGATTTAGCGCTTCTAACCGATGGTCTAGAAGCTGAGCGCGAGCAAGGCATCACCATTGATGTGGCATATCGTTATTTTTCAACGCCGAAGCGTAAATTTATCGTAGCTGATGCTCCGGGCCATGAACAATACACTCGCAACCTGGTTACTGGCGCTTCACAATCCGATGTCGCCGTGATCTTGGTAGATGCCACTCGGGTTGATCTCAATACTAGCCCCGCAACTCTATTGGCGCAAACCAAACGTCATGCTGCCATCGTTCATTTACTGGGCCTTCGCCATGTGGTCTTTGCCGTGAATAAAATGGACTTACTTCATTTTGATGAAGCGGTTTTCAACACGATCAAAATCGCCATTCAAGATCTATGTAAAAAGATTGGCTTACCTGACCCCACCTTAATTCCGATGTCGGCTTTATTGGGTGCAAATGTGGTCACTGCCAGCAAAGATACGCCTTGGTATAAAGGCCCCACTTTGCTGCAGTGGCTGGAAGGCTTAGATACCAGCCCTCAGTCAGAAAAAATAGGGCTACGCTTTCCGGTGCAGTATGTTGCGCGCCAAGATGGCAGCGCCTCTGACGACTTCCGCGGCTACCTTGGTCAAATCGAATCTGGCAACATCCGCAAGGGTCAAAAGATTAAGGTATTGCCCGAGAATCGAGAGGCCACTGTTGCCAAAATCTATTTAGGCAATCGCGCTAATCGCGATCAAACCATTGCCAATAATGAAGTGGAATCTGCCCAGACTGGTGAAGCAGTTGCGATTAGCTTGGTTGAGGATATTGATGTATCCCGTGGCTGCTTATTTATTAGCGCTGATGATCCTAGCCCACCCACACTCAGTAAGCAGATTTCTGCGGATCTGTGCTGGTTGGATAGCGAGCCTTTATCTTTGAGTCGGAAGTACGCCTTACGTCACACCACTAATAGTATCGGCGCCAAGGTCAAAGTGATTCAACAGGTACTGGATGTGCAAACACTGTCCCATGCGCTCGAAACTCACCCACTCAATGCCAATGAAATCGGCCGTGTAGATTTTGTTTTACAAAAGCCTATTGTTGCTGACTTATTTAATCAATCCCAGCACACTGGTGCATTTATCCTCATTGATGAAGCAACCAATCATACGGTTGCAGCCGGGATGATTCGTGAGGCATTTAATTAATTTGAGAGACTCAAGAAGAGTAGGCAATAAACATGAAGCCAATAGAGGCAATGAATATTGTCTCTACCAGCAGCATCACCACAGGCTTCCAGCCTAACTGACCCAACTCTTTAAAGTTGGTCTTTAGGCCTGCTGCTGCGATCGCAATGACCAGCATCCAACGGGATAAAGCACCGATGGATTGCGCTATAGATGACGGCAAAAGCTGCATAGAGGCAACCATTGATAAAACTACAAAGCCCAGCAAGAAGCCGGGGATCAAGCGCAGACTGCCCCACCCTAGTTTTTTGGTGGATGCTTCAGCACCAAAAAATATAGAAACCACTAAAACGACTGGTAACAATAAGGCCACTCGAAATAGCTTCACGATAGTAGCGACATCTCCAGCCTCTGGCCCAAAAATCATTCCGGCGGCAACCACCTGGGCTACATCATGAATTGTTGTACCTAGAAAAATACCTGCCAGTAGCGGGGTGACATTCAGAACCTGCAAGGCAAAGGGATAAACCACCATCGCAAGCGTAGAAAGCACTGTCACACCCACAACTACCAGGAGGGTAAACCGGTCATTCTCTTTTGTTTTTGGCAGAACAGAGGCGATAGCTAGAGCAGCGGATGCCCCGCAGATCGCAACTGATCCGCCCGCAATTAAACCGGAGTCGGGAGACAGCTTGAGTAGCTTTGCCAATAAAAATCCTAGGCACACCGTCGCACCAACAGCGAGAATAAGCATCACCCCAGTATTTAAGCCAATAGCGGCAATATCCGCAAAGGTAATGCGTATTCCTAAGAATGCAACGCCTAGGCGCAGCATATTTTTCGAGCAAAACTGAATGCCTGGATTTAGAATTGCTTTACGGCATAGGAAATGGAGTGACAGACCCAGCAAGAGCGCATACAAGAGTTGGGGTCCGCCATAGCCTTCAGAAAGAAAGCCGGTAATCATGGCTAGAAGCAGGCAAAGCAAAAAACCGGGTAAATTTTTTCTCACAACGACAGCCGCTCGCTAAACCAATTTTTCATACTACCTCATTGCTAGAAAGAAAAAAGCCACCCCGAAGGATGGCTTGAAAGAAATTCTATGGAGGTACTACTAAAGAATGAACAACAAATTCATATTATTCCTTTACCTTGGCCTCAATATATTGCTTTGCTTGCTTTAAGTGCGATATGCTTCAACATGGTGCATATGTTGCTATTTGCGCCATTATGTAGAATCAAACCATATTCAATCTAGATAAAGGGGTGCCAATGTTGGCGATAAAAAAGGCGAGGGCTCCCTCTCGTTTAATGGCAGGCCTACTGATGGCTGCACTCATCATCCCTACCGCTGCTCCTGTGGCATACGCCCAGAGCACCAATCAGCAACAAGCGGAAAAACTTTCACAGGCTCAATTGGAGGCGCTAGTTGCCCCCATCGCCCTTTACCCAGACCCACTCGTCTCACAAGTGCTGATGGCTTCCACCTACCCACTAGAAGTGGCAGAGGCGTCTAATTGGATTAAAGCCAACAGCAAACTCAAGGGTAACGCGCTTAATAAAGCACTCCAACAACAAACCTGGGATGCGAGCGTTAAATCCCTCACGTCTTTCCCACCCGTACTAGAGATGATGGGTGCTCAGCTAAGCTGGACTCAACAGTTGGGCAATGCCGTATTGGCACAGCAATCCGATGCCATGAATGCAATTCAAGCATTGCGCGCCAAAGCCAAAGAGTCTGGTTCACTGCAATCCAATTCACAACAAACTGTAGCAACGCAAGGTAGTGGCAGCACTCAAACCATCATCATTGAGCCAGCCAATCCACAAGTAATCTACGTTCCTAGCTATAACCCTACAGTTGTTTATGGGGCTTGGGCCTATCCAGCCTATCCCCCTTATGCTTACTATCCACCTGGGTATGTGGCGGGCACCGCCCTACTATCTTTCGGTGTGGGTATGGCGGTAGGTGCTGCTCTTTGGGGTGGGTGCCATTGGGGTGGTGGCTCTAGCGGCAACTCCCTGACTGTGAATAACAATAACTTCAATAACTTCAACCACAACACCAATAACAAATGGAATGGTAATCGCTCTGGCGGCTCTAGCAATTGGCAATCAGATGCGCAACGCCGCAATGCAAACCTCGGTAGTGGCGCTGGAAGTAATGCCAATCGCGATGCGCAGCGCGACCAATTACGTCAGAATTTGCAACGAGGCGATATGAGCGGCAACCGCACAGGCGATCGCCCAAGTACCGGTAGTGGTAATCGGCCAGAATCTCCTCGTAGCAGCAATGCTGGAGATGGGAATAGAGCAGGCAATCACTCAGGAAACGATCGATTTGGCGGGGGTGGTGGCTTTGGCGACACCCATGGTGCACGCTTTGATGGTGGCGATGATCGCTTTGGTGGAGGTCACGGAGGTGGTGGCTTTGGTGGGCGTGGTCGCCGTTAATACGCTCCGCCTATACACATTGACAGATATATATTTGATTAAAGGAATGAACATGAAGAAATTTTTAATTAGCGCCACCTTAGCCTTCGGAATGGCAGGCGGCATGCAAGCATCTAACGCAACAACGACTGACGAGTTATTGCAATACTGTAAAGACGATAGTGGCTCTAATGTGACCTGCCAAATTTACGGACAAGCGGTATATGACACCTATCTTGCAACGCGCAATCCAAAAACAGCGCCTAGCAAAATCTGTGTCCAGCAACCCGCACCAACACGTGTTCAAGTGGTGGATGAATATATTGCCTGGGCTAATGCAAATCCGGCTACCGGCACCCAGTCCGCCGCTGAAACTATGCTTCAATTTTTAGAGGGAGTATTCCCTTGCGGAAAGTAATGCCCAGTATTGGATTAACCTAACCTACATACACAAACGCCACTGATTCAAGTGGCGTTTTTCTTGGAGAGAAATCTATATTACCGCTAGACACCAATGATTTTCTTAGTGATTTTCTTTGGCATGATTGATAGAGTACTTCGGAATCTCAATCACCAAATTTTCACGGGCCACGATGGCCTGACAAGACAAACGAGATTGGGGGTTCAGACCCCAAGCGCGATCCAATAAATCTTCCTCAT
>CANCBK010000029.1 GCA_947374315.1 Burkholderiaceae bacterium
TTTAGTAACAGCTTTAATGATTTGCTCAATAGCAGAATTCAATGCAAATTCAGCTTTGGCTTTTGAGATCTCAGCGTCGTCAGCAATCGCTGCGATTAGTTCTGCTTTGTTCAAGTGAAGCTCCTTATAGATATTGATGTCAGCGCACATTGCGCTTACATGATTTTAACCACAAAAAATTACAAAAATATAGCCGTGTCACGGCAATTTTTATAATTATCGCCTTTTACTCTTCTAAAACTGCAATATCAGACACAAAGTACTCGGTATCGCCAAAACAGGTGGTTGGCAATCCAATGTGCTGATCATATTTAAGTGCCACTTTTTTACCCAAATTGGCATTAATTTTTTGCGCCACAGCATCTTCGCGGACAGTAAAGAAGAACTTTTCTGACATCGTTCCGGGCATCGAAACCATGGCTAATTCACCTTCCCAGGTTTTGCATATATAACCTCGATTGGAGAACTTCTGTACATAACCAGCGCGCTCACCGTTGCCATAGCTCCAATTGAGCATAATCCAGGTGTATGCCGCTAAGCCAACCAAGCCAATCAATATCAGGCTTAAAAGCCACTTTATGAATCTATTCATGTGAATTTCCTTAATAAATCATTCCTGCGACCCTTATTTGGCGCATTCTTTGTAGTCCATTTTGACCTCAATCAACATTTGAGCATAATCATTACAGAAATAGGGATGAAATAGGCTGCCAACCAAATTAAAATACTAGAGTTAACGCTCATTGGTAAATCTCATGGAACTACGGCACGTCATCTTTTTCATTTTTATTGTCTCAGCGGTATACGTCTACTTTAGGGGCAAAGTGAGATTTGGTTTAGTGCGCTCACTAACAGACTACCAAGTTCTTTTGGCGCCAATTAATTGCCTGCTCTACTTGTTTTCGAAAACAAAGTCTGGGGCATTTATTCCCGTGAAAGACTTTCCTGAAATGCAGGTCCTTCAGGATAACTGGGAGGTCATTCGGGATGAAGCGCTCGCTTTAAACGCAGATGGTGCCATAGCAGCTGCAACCGGTTACAACGATATTGGCTTCAACTCCTTTTTTCGGACGGGCTGGAAGCGCTTTCACCTGTACTGGTATGGCAAAGATATGCCGTCTGCCCAAACCCAGTGCCCCAAGACGGTGGCACTCCTAAAGTCCATCCCCTCAGTCAAAGCAGCGATGTTTGCTTCATTGCCGCCTGGGGCCACCCTGGTACGCCACCGCGACCCTTATGCAGGCTCGCTGCGCTATCACATTGGCCTAGTTACGCCAAATGATCCTAAGTGCTTTATTGACGTGGATGGTGAGCGCTACTACTGGAAAGATGGGGAGCCCGTCATGTTTGATGAGACCTATATTCACTATGCTGCCAATGAAACTGATCACCAGCGCATCGTATTATTTTGCGATGTAGAGCGCCCGGTTTACACAAAGGTGGTGCAACTCTTCAACCGCTGGTTTGGGCGCTATGTCATGAGTGCCGCCTCCTCTCAAAATGTTGAGGGAGAGAAAGTGGGGTTTGTAAATATTCTCTTTAAGTATTTCTATCACTTAAGAGCGCAGGCCAAAAAACTCAAAGCAAAACATCGTAGCGTTTATTACATTGGCAAATGGGTGCTTATTTTGGGAATTCTTTGGGCAATTTTTTGGTAAGCGCTAGGGGCTCAAAATTTCAATGATTTGCTCTGGGGTGATTGAGCCCCAGATTTCCACCCGCTTAATGCGGCTGTTTTGCCCAGATAAAAGCTGAATTTGTTTTTGTGGCACCCTGAGTTGCTTTGAAAGCCAGGACAAAAGCATCTCATTAGCCTTGTTTTCTAAGGCGGGAGCCTGCAAAGATATCTTGAGACAACCATCGTGCAAGCCGACCACCTTAGTCTGCTTTGCGCCCGGCTGACAATGCAGATTCAGCGCAATACCGGTGGGGGTTTGTTTTAACCAAATGGCCATTATCAAAGTACTTTAAACTCAAACCATGATTATGAAGAACTCCAGCGCCTTAGACCAGCTATTTACAAATAATCGCAAATGGGCCGAGGCCATGGTTGCCGAGGATCCCGATTTTTTTAAACGCTTAGTCAATCAACAGGCGCCCGAATATCTTTGGATCGGCTGCTCAGATAGTCGCGTGCCTGCCAACGAAATCGTTGACCTTCTACCAGGCGAGTTATTTGTCCACCGCAATGTTGCCAATGTTGTCGTTCATACCGACCTTAATTGCTTATCGGTTATCCAATTCGCCATTGATCTGTTGAAGGTAAAGCATATTTTAGTCGTAGGTCACTATGGTTGCGCGGGCGTGCACGCCGCACTCAGCGATCGGCGTGTAGGTCTTGCTGATAACTGGTTGCGCCACGTTAAAGATGTACACCAAAAACATGGGCGCTATCTTGGCGACACTATCCCAACACCCAAACGTCAAGATCGTTTGTGCGAATTAAATGTCATTGAACAAGTGGTGAATGTTTGTGAAACCACGATAGTGCAAGATGCGTGGGCTAGGGGTCAAGATCTCACAGTGCACGGCTGGACTTATCGCCTCGAGACTGGCCTGGTAAATGACTTGGGGATGTCAATCAGCTCTACCGAAGAGATGAGCCAGCGTTATGCCAAATCTCTATCTCGCTACGATGCTCAATAAGTTTGGTCTTGTTTAAAACCTTTTCAAATTATTCTGCCGTCGCCCTCCTCAAGCTTCTGGCAACCCTTCCCTATAAGCTATTAGTCTCCTTGGGCTATGGCTTGGGATACCTTGCGGCACGCATACCCAGTGAGCGCAATCGCGTTGTGATAACAAACCTTCAACTCTGTTTCCCAGAATTAAATACGCAAGAAATTGATCAACTGAGAAAACAGCATTGGCGATTGCTAGGCCGTAGCTTGGTTGAGAAAAGCATTATTTGGTTGGGTAGCAAAAAACAGCTGAGCCAAATGATTGAGGTGAAATCAGAGATTGACCTTGGTGATAGACAGCCTCGCATTTTGGTGAACATGCACTTCGTTGGCATTGAGGGCAGCATTATTTTGAGCGCACTCGCAAAAGACAAAGGCTGGCCACGCACCTCTGGATTTTTTCAGAGAATGAAAAGCCCCTTCTTCAATAAAAAAATTGTTGAATGGCGCAATCGTTTTGGTGGCAACTCTATTGATCGCCAAGGAAACACTCTTGAACTCATACGAGAAATCCGCAAGGGTAGCTTCATCATCATCGCGCCTGATATAGACCTAGGTCTTAAAGACTCTACCTTTGCCCCCTTCTTTGGCATTCCAACCAATACGATTACGGCGGTATCGCGCCTTGCCAAAATTACCGGGGCGCAGGTCTGCATGATGGTGACTGCCCTCAAAAAAAATGAGGCTGGTTATGTTTGCACCATTAGCAAGCCCCTGGAAGACTTTCCGACCGAGGACCCCGAGGCGGATACCGCAAGGCTAAACCAGATATTTGAGAAAGAAATTCGCCTCAGACCCGCGGAATACTATTGGGTTCACAAGCGCTTTAAAAACCGGCCGTTTAACGAAGCAAGCCCCTATTAACCCTTCTACTAGAAGCGCTTTTGTCCTATCATTAAAGGATGAGTGAGCGTATTGGACTATTTGCCGACCTGCATAGCAATTTAGAAGCTTTTGATGCCTGCATGGAGCAGGCTGAAGAGCTTGGTGTTACGCGCATGGTTTTCTTGGGGGATTTGGTTGGATACAATGCCGATCCCTGTGCCCTAGTTGATCGCATCGGCGAAATGGTTGCCAATAATCGTGCGATTGCCGTCCTGGGAAATCATGATCAGGCGGTCTTTGAAGATCATCGCGATCAAATGAATGCCAGTGCGAATGCCGCAATTGAATGGACCAAAGGTCAACTCAATTCCACACAAGTACAGTTCTTAAAAGACTTGCCGTTAATAGTCAAAGAGGGGGACATGTGTTTTGTACATGCCTCTGCGCATAATCCGGCGGACTGGAACTACATTACGGACAGCATGAGTGCGTGGCGCTGCGCACAAAGCGCAGAGAAGCCATACACCTTCGTTGGGCATGCCCATGAGCAATCACTCTTCTATCAAAGCGCAGTCGGCAAACTCATTCGTTTTGCTCCTCACCCAGGAGACGGAGTTCCAGTGATGCATCATCGCCAATGGGTTGGCGTAGTGGGGTCTGCTGGCCAACCTAGGGATGGAAATCCTGAGGCTTGCTTCGCTGTATTTGAGCCTGAATTAGAGCTCCTCACCTTTCATCGAACTCCTTACGATCATTTCACCGCCGCAGATAAAGTGCGCCGCGCTGGCTTGCCAGAGGAGCTTGCAAACCGTCTAATCACGGGCAAATAATTCAACTATGGCGATGAATACGAATATCGAAGCGGTTGATGAAATTTTTCAAGATGGCAAGGTTGTGGATGGATTTGTTTTAGGCTCTGAAGTTCATCGTGGCGGGATGGCCAGCCTATACTCGGCGACTAAAGAAGGTATCGATGTCCCTATTCTGCTAAAAATTCCGAGGGTAGGACGCGATCAGCCGGTTGAAAGTCTGATTAGCTTTGAAACTGAATTAACCATCCTACGCTCACTCAAAAGCCCTTATGTGCCCAAATATTTAGGCTCTGGGAATATGGCTACCCGCCCCTACATCGCGATGGAACGTGTTGCAGGTCGCCCGCTTGAAGACTTCATTAAAGAAGGTAAGAAATTTACAGTCGATGAAGTGATCCGAATTGGCGCTGACTTAGCGCAAGCGGTGCAATCACTTCATGCACAAGATGCCATTCACCTAGATATCAAGCCTGAAAATATTCTGATCGACGACAAAGGCAAGTTAACACTGATTGACTTTGGCTTATCGCATCATGACCGCTTCCCTGATTTACTCGCAGAAGAAATGCGAAAGGGAATTGGTTCGGCGCCCTACATCTCGCCGGAGCAAGTCACCGGCATTCGCTCGGACTATCGTAGTGATATTTTTTCTATTGGCGTCATCATGTATGAGCTGTTGACGGGAGAACTTCCTTTTGGCAACCCGCAGACCATGAGTGGTTTACGCAAAAGGGTGTGGGCACAGGCATTTCCTCCACGAGCAATCCGAAAAGAGATTCCACGCTGGCTACAAGAAGTCATTTTGCGCTGCCTGGAGCCTCGCGCAGCAGATCGCTATCAGAGCGCTACTCGCTTACGCCAAGTATTGCTCGACCCTGAAGGCATTAAGCTCACAGAGCGATCTGAGCGAGTCGACCCATTAAGTTTTTGGGAGAACCTCAAGCGCATGTTTCGTGCGGCAGGCTATGAGCCCTCGCCAAGCCCGAGGCCCAGCATGGGAAATTATGATGCTCCGTTAATGATTGCGGCAATCGACACGCGGCAATCGGATACCGATCTGCGCGAGCGCATGCAAACAACCGCTAAAAATTTATTGTATGCATATCCTGAAAGTCGCTTAGTGTGCCTCAGTACCATTGCAAGCACACCTACCTTTGAGGGCAACCAAGAAAGCGAAACCGCTAGTGGTATTGTGCGCGGTCACTTGGTGCAGCTAATGGAATGGGCAAAGCCACTGAAGTTGCCGCCAGAAAGAATTTCATATCACGTGCTAGAAGCGCTCGATCCAGCAAGCCGAATTGTAGAGTTCGCCAAAGATAATGATGCTTCACTTATCTTGATTGGCGCCTCTCACAAACTACCAAATAAAGTCACGCCTTGGCGAACTTCAATGACTAAGATTGTTGAAGAGGCCCCCTGTAGCGTTCACATTGTTCGCACCTAGATCATCTATCTGATCTAGGTAGCAAGGACCAATAGATAAAAGTTAATGCATTTTTTCGTGTTGCTGATCCAGCACGACCTCTGGTTCCTGAGCCTCGACCCAGCCATCACGATTGAGTGCGGCAGTGAGTTGCTTTTGATCCAGCTCGCCAGTCCAGCGCGCCACCACAATCGTGGCTACACCGTTACCAACCAAGTTGGTTAGCGCGCGTGCTTCGGACATGAATCTATCAATGCCCAAAATGATTGCCAAGCCAGCAACAGGCACATTTCCAACGGCAGAGAGAGTCGCTGCCAACACAATAAATCCGCTACCAGTAACGCCTGCAGCTCCCTTCGAGGTCAGAAGCAATACCAACAAGAGCGTGATCTGTTGCGTAATTGTCATTGGCGTATCTGTTGCCTGAGCAATAAAGACGGCAGCCATCGTTAAATAAATTGAAGTGCCGTCAAGATTGAACGAGTACCCCGTTGGAATAACCAATCCTACGCAACTTTTCTTGGCACCCAATAACTCCATCTTCTCCATCATGCGCGGTAAGACAGATTCCGAAGAAGATGTGCCCAAAACAATTAGAAGCTCTTCTTTAATATAGCGCACAAACTTAAAAATATTGAAGCCGTTGAGTCGCGCGATAAGGCCCAACACAATGAACACGAAAACTAGGCAGGTGAGATAAAAAGCACCCATCAATTTTCCTAAGGAAAATAAGGATCCGATTCCGTATTTGCCAATCGTAAAGGCCATCGCACCAAATGCGCCGATGGGTGCGAATTTCATAATGATGCCAACGATGTCGAATAGAACATGTGATGTCTTTTCGATCAAATCAAATACCATGGTTCCGCGACCGCCGAACTTGTGCAAGGCAAAACCGAATAGAACTGCAATAAAGAGAATTTGTAAAATCTCTCCTTTTGCAAATGCATCAACTACCGTACTCGGAATAATATTGAGCAGGAACTCCGTAGTGGTTCCTATCTTGCCGGGGCCGGTGTAGGCTGCAATTCCTTTGGTATCCAAGCTTGCAGGATCAATGTTCATGCCAGCCCCAGGCTGAAGCACATTGACCACGACCAAACCAACCATGAGGGCGATTGTGCTCACCACCTCAAAATACAAAAGAGCTAGGCCGCCGGTCTTGCCAACCTTCTTCATATCTTCCATGCCAGCAATGCCGAGCACCACGGTACAAAAAATAATAGGGCCAATCAACATCTTGATGCCTTTAATAAAGGCATCCCCAAACGGCTTCATATCCACCCCCAGCGAAGGATAGAAATGCCCCAGCAATACCCCAATTACAACTGCTGTAAGTACTTGAAAATAAAGAATTTTATAAATTGGTGGTTTTTTTAATGGGGTAGTCAATTTAGCTTCCTTTATTCAATAAGGGGGTAGTAATAAGCACGGTGCTGTGACCCGATCATACCTCTAGCCAAATAAATTGTGTGCTTGCCCGATAATGTAGGCATGGAAGAAAAAATTCGCGTATCTAAGCTACTCTCTGAATTAGGCCTCTGCTCCCGCCGTGAAGCAGACTCTTACATTGAGCAGGGTTTGGTCACAGTAGATGGCGAAGTAGTGAATGAGCTAGGCTCACGTGCCTTTCGTCATCAGAAGATTGAATTACAGTCAGGCGCAAAAGCACAGCAAGCATCCCGAGTTACCGTCATCCTGAATAAGCCCGTTGGCTACATTTCCCACTTTGATGATGAGCAGGAGTACCAACCTGCCGCCTCGCTGATCACCCCCGAGAACTATTTCGCCAGCCCTCTTGATAAAGGACGTAGCCCCCGCTTTAATACCCGCGGCCTTGCACCTGCCGGACGTTTGGATATTGATTCCACAGGCATGCTGGTCTTAACCCAAGATGGTCGTATTGCAAAACTCCTCATCGGCGAAAACAGCCCTGTTGAAAAAGAATATTTGGTACGGGTTGAGGGCGCACTCTCTTTTGAAGATCTAGATCGCTTAAAACATGGCCTTGAATTAGATGGCGTGGTTTTAAAGCCTGCCCAAGTCAGCTGGCAAAACGAGGATCAACTGCGCTTTGTACTGCGCGAAGGTCGCAAACGTCAAATTCGTCGCATGTGTGAAATGGTTGGCCTCAAAGTAATAGGCTTAAAACGCGTACGCATGGGCAGAATTTCACTGGGCGCTCTGCCCCCTGGAAAATGGCGCTTTGTAAGGCCCGAAGAGCAATTCTAAGAGGCTGCGCACGCTTATAATTCTGTCAACTAGATTAGGCGCAGAATTACCATCGATACCATCACCTCCAGCACTCCCGGCGCAGAAGTATTAAGGCGTCGTAGCTTTGCCATCATCTCTCACCCAGATGCGGGTAAAACCACGCTCACAGAAAAACTGTTGCTCTATGCAGGCGCCATTCAAATTGCCGGCAGCGTTAAGGCCCGTAAGGCCACTCGACACGCAACCTCCGACTGGATGGAAATTGAGAAGCAACGGGGTATTTCAGTAGCGAGCTCTGTCATGCAGATGGAATATCGCGACTGCATTATTAATCTCCTAGATACCCCGGGCCACCAAGATTTCTCTGAAGATACCTATCGCGTACTCACCGCAGTGGATTCGGCCTTAATGGTGATTGATGCCGCGAATGGTGTTGAGTCGCAAACACTGCGCTTGCTTGAAGTCTGTCGTGCTCGCAATACGCCTATTGTGACCTTCATCAATAAGATGGACCGTGAAGTAAAGCCGCCGATGGAGTTGATGGATGAAATTGAAACCGCTTTGGGTATTGAGGTTGTGCCCTTCACATGGCCAGTCGGCATGGGCAAATCTTTCGCCGGCGTTATTGATATTGCCAACTCCCAAATGCGCATGTTCAAGGCGGGCGAAGATCGCGTTACAGAAGACTCTCACGCAATCGTTGATATCAACGATCCTGCACTAAAAGAACGCCTAGGAAGCGACCTTGAAAATGCCCTTGCTGAAGTCGACCTTATTAAAAATGCAATGCCTGCCTTTGATCGTGAAGCCTTTTTAGCGGGTCGTCAGTCTCCGGTTTTCTTTGGTTCAGCCATTAATAATTTTGGTGTGCGAGAAATTCTCAATACCTTAGTTGAGCTTGCGCCATCACCAGGCTCACGAAAGGCTTTGCAACGGGAAGTGAGCCCCGCTGAACCTAAATTCTCGGCAGTGGTTTTTAAGATCCAAGCCAACATGGATCCCGCGCACCGAGATCGCGTAGCCTTCTTACGCATTTGCTCCGGGCATTTTCAGCGAGGTATGAAGCTGAAAATTTGTCGCAACAATAAAGAGGTGCGCACCAACAATGCCCTGTCTTTCTTGTCACAACGACGCGACATTCTGGATGAGGCTTTTCCAGGAGACATCATTGGTCTGCCAAACCATGGACTACTCCGGCTTGGCGACACATTGACTGAAGGCGAGCAATTGCAATTTACAGGCCTACCTTTCTTTGCACCAGAAATTTTCCGGATGGTAGAGTCGGCTGATCCGCTACGCTCTAAGCAACTGCGCACAGGCCTGATGCAGCTTGGCGAAGAGGGTGCTATTCAAGTATTCCGCCCCATGATGGGTGGCACCATGTTGCTCGGCGCCTTTGGACAACTGCAATTTGAAGTCGTTAGCCATCGCCTGGCAACCGAGTATGGCGCAGAAGTTCGCTTGCTGCCTGCACGCTACAACTTGGCGCGCTGGGTGAGCTCAGAGGATCCAGTAGCGCTCAAAAAATTTATTCAGGAAAATATTCACCGCATGGCGGAGGATGTTGTGGGGGCATCCGTATTTTTGGCGTCACATAAATCTGAATTAGATGTAGCTCAACAACGCTGGGAATCGATTCAGTTCCACGCTTTAAGAGAGCATGCCGGCCTCATTTATCAATCAGACCTAGCGGGCTAAATTTAGCGCGGGCTTGATTGTGGTGGACTGCAATCAAATACCGCAACTAGCTGGGTATCGCTTTTTCTAAAGGTAGCGGTCTTTCCATATTGGGCGCAATAGGCATTCGCCTTTTGAGTTAATGACGAGATTGAGGCCCCGTCGCTATTTAGAAAGGTGACATGATTTGCGTCCGAAGCATCGGTGTATACCGCAGCGCATGCACTTAAGCCTAGAGCACCAAGCGACAAAATGAATAGGGAGCGCTTCATGAGAATCCTTTGATTTGATAAATAAATTTACCCAGTTGATTGATGCAGCTTTTTCACTAAAGCAGCAGTAAGCTTACTCGCAAAAGGTCGATAAATCAGAATGCAAATAATCGCCACTGGGTATGCGATCGACCAAACCTCCAACCACACCCAGAAGAAGTTTTGCACAAGCCCTACACGTACAAATGTCGTTGCAAAAGTAATGCTCAATGACATGAGGCAACCCATAATGAGAGCGAAGATAAGATTGGGAAGATTCATCATGCCCTAAACATAAAGTAAACCGCGCCCATTAAACAAAATCCAGCCCATATGTAATCAACCTTGAATGGCTCACCCATATA
The DNA here is from genome assembly GCA_947374315.1 of Burkholderiaceae bacterium. Next base: position 10,246 of record CANCBK010000029.1, read on the forward strand.
AAAAATGGCAAAAGGAATAAATACACCTAGAGTAATCACCTCTTGCGCAATCTTGAGCTGACCGAGATTAAAGAATTGGTATCCAACTCGGTTGCCGGGCACCTGAAGCGCATACTCAAACAGAGCAATTGACCAACTTGCCAACACTGCAATCCACCATGGCTTAGTGGACAGGTCCTTTAAATGGGCATACCAGGCAAATGTCATAAAAACATTGGACAGCGTCAGCAACAGCACAAATCCAATTGGGCTGTTAAAAATAGAAATATTGGGCATCGGCCAATCATAGCGCTAGAAGTGCTTAGCTGTTATTCTGATCTGTGATCACTATTTCGCGCCCTAGATAGGGGAATCTATTGAGCAAGCTCAGAGATTCATCATTCCAACACTCTAGGAATTCATATGGCTGTAGGCCAAAATCAAAGAAGCAGAAAGAATGACTCCATGGTTACCAAAACTGGCAAAGCCAGATTAGGCCCACTCAATGTTGCTCAATTAACTAAGTTGCTCGACTCAAGCACTAAGCCTAAAGAAAAAGCAAAAATTCAAAGGGCATTAAGTAAGATTAGCCCAGCAGTTGCAGCGTAAAGACTAAGCCCCGTAATTACCGGGGCTTTTTTATTATGTAATATGCTCTCATGATGAAATCGTCGCAAATCCACTCACTCTATATTGCACGGATGGCTGGTGAGCCCATGGAGCAAATCGAACGAGCGCAAATCATTGCAGGCCAGGGAATTGCAGGCGACCGTTACGCGGCAGGCATAGGCGCATTCTCGAAGACCAAGCCGAAAATACGGCATATTTCGCTCATTGCCCTATCTGCCATAGCCGACGCAAATCACCAACTACAGATTAATCAGCACCCCTCGTTTAAGGACGGCGATACACGCCGCAATGTGGTGATTAATCACCTTTCATCAGATGAACTCAATAGCCTAGTTGGCAAGATTTTCTATTTGGGCGGCCTCGCATTCAGAGGCACAGAATTGTGTGTACCATGCCAAAGACCCGCTCATTTATTGGCCAGGCCAGACTTCATTGATGCCTTTAAAGGTCGGGGCGGGATTAGAGCCGAAGCATTAGACTCTGGAGCCCTCACTATCGGGGATCTACTGAATATCCCCATCCCTGAAAATAAATAATCCCCCTTCATACTGCCCCATGACTACAACTAGACTCTGCCTCATTCGCCATGGTGAAACTGCTTGGAATGCTGAAAGGCGCTTGCAGGGGCACACTGATATCCCCCTTAATTCCAGGGGTGAAATCCAAGCGCGCCAAATGGCGCAAGCCCTTAAAAATACAAATCTAGTATTTGATGTTTTATATACCAGCGATCTCAAGAGGGCGGCAGATACAGCCAATGCCTTGGTTAAATTATTCGATCTCGAAGCTCAGGTTGACAGCGCCTTACGTGAGCGTCATTTTGGAGCACTTCAAGGGCTCTCCATTGAAGAGGCGCCATTGCTAAGGCCTGATATTTGGCAGGCCCACATCTCTCGAGAACTCGATCATGAGCTCGAGGGCGGAGAAAGCATCCATCAGTTTGCCTTGCGTGTACGCGGCATCTTAGATAGCATGCAGCAAAAACATGCTGGAAAAACTATTTTGGCTGTCAGTCATGGTGGCACGCTCGACATGATGTACCGCATCGCCAGCAACCAAACCTTAGATACCAAGCGTGTGGCGTCAGTACCTAATGCCTCGTTAAATTGGATTACCCATAATGGCGATGGCTGGGCAGTAGAGCAATGGGCAGACACCCGCCACTTAGTAGGTCATGCATTAGAAAACGTGGACCTCTAATAAAAAAGCCACCCGCAGGTGGCTTTTGATTTTCCAGAAAGGGGTTACTTCCTGATGTGCGCGTGACGTGCAGCATCTTGGGACATGCCATCACCCTTTGGCTTGCCTTCAAGCGCTTCTTTTTCAGCGGTAATTTCTTTACGACGCTCTTTGCAAGAGCCAGCGATCTCCTGCAAAGCCTTACGCGCTCTAGCGGCAGATGCTTTAATTCCTTTTCCGTGGAACTTTTCGTTTTCTGATTGATACACTTCAAAAGCAGCAATTAACTTGTCATGGTGTGACATATTTTTCCTTATAAATTATTGAAATATTCGGCTTAATATGCACTTTAACCCAATATTAGAAGCTGCCTTAAATTTATTGCGTCCAGCGCCGGATGATGGCCCTGAGCTTTTCTGGGCCAAGCTCGGCAAGATAAAGGTTGAAGTCATCCCGCAACTGGGAGCCCTTCTTAAATGCAAAGCCCAGATTATCAAACCCCACCACTTGATAACTGCTAGCGACCGGTAGATTCAAGGACTTCTGATAGTTAACCAGCATGACACTATCTACAAACACCAAATCCACATTCCCATTTTGTAGGGCAATTAATGCCTCTGCTGGCGATGGGTATAGCTTTACTTGGTCTACCGAGTAATAGCCTTGAGGTTGCAATACTGTTTTTACATAATCGTCAAATACGCTACCCGTGGGATAGGCAATGGTGTATTTCTTCAGCTGAGATAAATCGCCAATCTTAATGTTGCGATTTTTTAAGCCAATTAACTGCCAGGTGCTCGTGAAATAAGGATTAGAAAAATCCATAACTTCCTTGCGTTTATCCGTGATTGAAATTCCTGAGAATGCAACATCTGCTTGGCCGCTGGTTACCGCACCCAACATGCCGAGCCAATCATAGGCAGTCATTTTAAAAGTACAGCCGCGGGATTTACAGTAGCCCTCAAATATCTCCAGATCTATGCCCGTGTATTTGCCATCCTTCTCAAACAGCATTGGGGGAATCGTGGGGGATACAGCCACCTTAATTACATTAGATTGCTCCTCCCTGGAACAAGCGCCGAGAATAAAAATGGCGGCCAGCAACAAGGGGAGTATGCGAGCAAGTCTCATGACATGTATTGAGTTTGAATAAGTTGAATGATCTTAACAAGAATTAGCAAATAAAAATCACCCTAAAGTAACTTTTCATTTTTTGCAATGCAGTATTTGATGCGGGGCGGCCCCGCAGTCATTTTTGTAGGGGCGCGACTCTCCTTACAAAACTCCTCAATGACATATGGGCATTAGCCTACTTTTTTAATTTCTTTAATCACATTACCATCGCCCAACAACACAATCTTTGGAACATGCCGCGCTACCTCTTCATTGCTTACTTGGCCGTAAGTGCAGATAATTAAATGGTCGCCAACATGCGCTTTGCGTGCAGCAGCGCCATTCAGGGAGATGATTCCTGAGCCCCGCTTAGCCTTGATGATGTAGGTTGAAAAACGCTCACCATTATTGATGTTGTAAAGCTCGATCTTTTCGAATTCACGCATATCAGCAGCATCCAGCATATCTTCATCGATGCCACATGAACCTTCATAGTGCAAATCCGCCTCGGTGACGGTTGCCCTATGAATTTTTGCTAACAACATAATGCGATTCATGCTATTTCCCCGGAATTTAAAAATGTACTAATTTGAATATGAATGAGTAACTGTTCGTCTATTTTCTCAAATTTTTTCAAGAAAGCGCCATTAAAAAAACCCCGCATATACGGGGCTTTCTGAATCACTATTATCTGCTAATTACTTGGCACGGCTTTTGCTAGCTTTAGGGGCTTGACCAAATTGACCTTGCGTAGCTTTCATTGCTGTTTCAACGCTTTTTTCAAAGTTTGCAAAAGCATCTTGAGTGCTGGAACGAACTTGATCGAAGTTTTGCATTGCCGTATTGAAAGCAGAGGTAAATGCGCTTACATAAGCCTCTGAACCGGCAGGAGCCTTTGAAGTAGCGGCAGCCACAAAGCTCTTCAAATCATCTTGTGATTGATCAATCGCTGCTTCTACGGCCTCAACCAATTCTTGGTTGCCGCGACGCAATACTGCAGCCACTTTTTTCTGGTAATCGGCAACTTCCGCAACAGCTGCCTGCACTTCTGGGCTCTGCAATAGGTCTAGGGCGGCCTTAGCGTCTTTGCCTTTTAATAATTCAGCGGCTTTTGCTTGGGCGCTGGCTACGGCTTGTTGTGCCGCTTGATAGTTAATTTCAGCTAATTCTTGAGCATTCTCGAGGGCGGTTTGGCCTAATGCGCGGGCGCTTTCAACGGATTTAGCTTGATTTTCTGCAAATTGGTTTTTGAACATGTTATTTCCTTTAAGGGTTTATTTGTTGCACTGCACCATATTAATGGCTTATTTGGGCCCTGGCAAGAAATAATTGCTGCAAAGCAACATATGGCGCCATCAACTCAGGTTGTTTTTAGGAAAAACTGTACTTAACCCCTTCTATAGGTATTTTTACCTCATCAGACGAATACAGCCCACCCTCTCGACCCTATGCTTGGGTCGTCTTTAAATAATCGATTACCCACGCTGGATCACTATCACTCGGGAAAATGGGGTAATGCACCGCTTCAATAAGCCCATTATTGGCAACTAAAGTTATTCGCTTTAGCAAAGTCATGCCCGCAGCAACAAAAGTGGGCAAATTCATCGCTTGCTGAAATTGATATTCCGCATCACTCACCACGGGAAACGGCAAATGAAGGCGGTTAATCATTTCTTGCTGGTACTCAGTAGATTGAACACTCAAACCCACTACTTCCGCGCCCAGCAACTGAATTTCTTGATAGTGATCTCGAAACGAACAGCTTTGCGGAGTACAGCCTCTAGCTCCCGGTATCTGGTCCCAGCCATCTGGTAAGGCCATATCGGGCCGACCCGTCATGGGATAGCAATAGATCACTAGGCGGCCCTTTGTCTCAGCAAAATTGATTGCTTTGCCGGAGCTTGCCTTTAGCAGAATATTGGGCAAATGCATCCCAATGAGATGGTTGGCGGCGCCATCATCTTCGGGGGCAGGGAGATCGGAAGGAAGTTTCTGGAGATTGGTCATATGTAAACCACTCTAACCCAAGCTTTACTCAGATGGCAAATACTGGATTGGGGCCAAAATCATTTAGCTCTCAGCCCGCCACAACACTAATCCCCAGTAGGAGAAATTTGGAACCGCCTCACTTCATCCGTAGCATTTAAATGCTCCGCCAAGCGCATCAAATTATCGGGGTCGTTAGTACAGAGTCATCTTATATTCAAACAATAGGCCATCTTGTGAGATCTCGTAACCCCGTCCGCAATCATGACAGTTAAGAGATGTACTGTGATGGTGAAGTAATCAGGATTCGTCGGTAAATTCTAGACCACTCCAATCTGCCGCCCAAGCAATGGGTGGTGGCGCCATTATTTGCAGGCTATTTTGGGGGAGGATTTTCTTTGAATTGCCAATTCAGCCATGGCCTCAAATTGACGACGAATAATCGTTTTAATAAAGTACTCGATAACAGATGCTGGCACCAAAGAGTTTGGCTCGACTTGGCCATCATATTTGAAGGTGGTGCCGCCCTTGCCTGGGAACAGGCGCCAGCTACCCTTATAGTATTTTGTATCCCCACTCACCTGCTCAAAATGCAATATCTTATTTGGAATCTCGGTATATTCCAGCTCAGAACGCATCTCGAATGGGATGAATAAAATTTGCTCTTGCAGCAGTCGAGCAACCTTTACCTTATTGCCCGATCTAGAAAGCACCTTAGATTCCAATACCCCTGGCAAATCATTTGCACCCTCGTAGTCCGTAATAAAGGCAAAGGCCTCACACACATTCATTGGCACATCGTAACTGGCGGTCACCTGAAATCGATCCCCATTGCGAGATACGGCGAGCTGTAAATCAAAAGGATTCTGGACATCCTGCGCTAAGGCGATAGAAAGAGATGCAGAAAAGAGGAGGGCTAAAAATTGCTTCATGCCACCAGTCTAGTGATGAGGTCTTGCCTGCGATTTGCTTTGAATGGCCCGCCTAATCATCATGCAACACGCTGATTTGTTTTTGTAAGTTCTGACTGCGATGAATAAAGACTGTTAGCAAACCAATAATCAGCATGTTTCCAAAAAATCCACCCATCACAATAACCATACTTTCGCGCATGAAATGTTCAAATCCATAGTGATGGATAGCGAAAATCGCATAGGTATAACTAAAGCCATGGGCAAGACTAACAAATAGAGCCAAAGCAATCACATCGCGATATTTCAGATTATGAAGATCTCGGGCTACCCCCAGCCCCTTTAGCGTTAGATTTACAGCCAACACCAAGACAGCACTTCCAATAATTGCTACCAGAAACCATATAAACCAGGGCTGTTGCGGCTGAAATATCAGCAGCCTAATAAACACAGCGAGGCCAACACCTATGGCAGCTAGCCAGCCAAATATCAATACTGAGAGCAATTTGATGCCGGCTGGAAGGTAGATAAAGTAGCTTAATTCAGAGCCATTTTCCAGAACTGGAAAAGCCTGGACTGCATATAGAGATAAAAAGTATAGACAAAACGGAACTCCTACTTTTAGGAGGATAATAAGTACACGCGGTTGATTTTTGGGCAAGGTGAGCACAGATTCATCATACTAAAAAAGATAACAATGGAGAGGCAAATTAAATGACAAATTCATACTTACGCTTTTTAAGGCTGGCTGACGCACTGACAAAATCGAGCGATAAGCCACTAGATTCTTTAAGCAAAGATATTCTTGAGCATATTTGCACGGGCATACTACTCAAGAACGCTCAATTTACCGTCAAAGATATTTTGTGCCTTAGCAGTCTAGGCTCCCAGGCCACCCTGCATAAACGACTGCATTCCTTGGTGGATGATGGGTATCTAAAGCTGAAGCAGATGGAAGACGGAAGGGTTAAAAGGATTGAGCCCACCAATCAAGCTAAGAAATATTTTGCCGACCTAAGTAAGGCGCTAGAAAAAGCCTCTAAGGCCTAAGCTGTATTTATCGCTTTACCTAATAACCCCAAGCAAATGAATATCAATGCTGATTTCGCTCTGAAGGTAGCAGTCAATACCAAAGATGCAGCCTTAGAAAAATCCCCAGTCGAGGGTATTGAAAGAAAATATCTAGATCGCATTGGAAATGAGCTTGCTAGGGCGACCTCCATTGTGAGCTACGCGGCAAATTCCGCCTTTACTCAGCATGCTCATGCAGGAGGCGAAGAAATACTGGTGCTGGACGGCACATTCTGTGATGAGCACGGTAGCTATCCAGCGGGCACCTATATTCGTAATCCACCCAACAGCACACATACCCCTTACTCAAAAGAAGGGTGCACGCTGTTTGTCAAATTAAGACAATTTCATCCCGATGATCTATCCACTATCCGAGTAGATACCTCTACGGCGCCCTGGTATCCCGGGCTTGTATCAGGCCTTTCTGTCATGCCCATTCATGAATTCGATGGCGTGGGAACTGCCTTAGTTCGCTGGGCACCTGACACCATCTTTAATCCCCATGTACATCCCGGCGGAGAAGAGATTTATGTTTTACAGGGCGTATTTCATGACGAGCATGGCTCCTATCCAGCCGGCACATGGATACGAAGTCCCCGCTATAGCAAGCATTCGCCCTTCACCAGGTCAGAAGGCGCGCTCATTTATGTAAAAACAGGGCACCTTCATTACCCACTCGGCTAGACTACCTGAGCAGTAGTAGGCAATTCCATCACAAAATTCGCGCCACCGCTATTTGGAGTTTCATGCCAAATCTTGCCGTCATGTCTTGTGACGATATGCTTACATAAGCAAAGCCCCACATAGCGCAAGAACTAGAAGGCTGATTTCGTTTGTATATTGCATTAGATTTTAATGTTACTGCCTCAAAAAAATACATCTATTGATGCTTAAAACAACATCACTAATGAGCTGCTAGTAAGCGACATAAGAATGAATCAATTGCTATTAAATACTATAAGAATAATAGCCAATAAGACTAGAGATTGGAAATAACCATGTCCGTAGTGTTTTAAAGTTCTTGATGGTGGTGCGGAGCCGACCAAGCCTAAAGGCGCCCGATCAAACCCTTTATAGTCAAGGGATGCGATTTCTAAGCCACTTTTGCCAAGCTCTTTCATGCGCCACCGCATTCATACTCATCAGCGCCAATGCTGTTTCTGCCCCATTTGAAATTAAAGTCCACGATGAGCTCATTGCTGATTACCAGCACTCGGCCTATGAAGTGGAGACAAACCTATTTCAAGCGCCATCGTCCCAAAATATCAAAACAGATGTATTCCAAACACGCCTTGAGTATGGTTATGGCATTACAGAGAAAAGTGAGCTTGGGGCCAACATCTATTTAAGCAACTACAACGGTGTCAGCTATGTTAACGGCGGCAAGTTAAGTCATATGTACATTCCTACACATGATGAAGATGGCTTATGGCACTACGGGGTTAAAAACGAAATAAATTATATTAAAGATATCGGCGGTACAGAAACTACTTATTACGAGCTAACGCCCATTCTTGCTCTTCAGCTGAAGGACTGGCGACTGACTATCAACCCAAGTGTAGACATTACGTTAAATAAAAATAGCACAGCAACATTCTCACCATCCGCTAAAGTCGCCTACAACATTACGCACACTACAGATGTTGGTATGGAGTATTACGCCGATAACTTACCCAATAAAAGTCTTTATAACCTCACGCAACAACCACATACAGCCTACTTAGTGGTTGATACAAAATATAAAGTAACAGATCTGAACATAGGCGTTGGTAAGGGCGTAACTGGCGTCAGCGACAACTGGGTCATCAAACTCATTGCCTCGTTACGTTTCGACTAGCTATATTGTGTAGAGCGAGATCGGCTGTCTGATTAAGTATGCATTCTAAGAGGAGTTTTTCTCCGCCACAGAACGCATGATCCTTAATAACTCTACATCCTGACTAGGAAGGCCATCAAGTAGGCCGACTAAATGGGGCACATCTTTGGATATTTGGTCGCCGCCATAAAATCGTAGGGCCCAGTTAGGGAAGATTCTGTGGTCAATCTCCTCCAACTCAATTCGATGAAGCACTTTGTGACGATAATCTTTTTGAATTTTTTCCCAAACAAAAAATACATCTTCCCGCCTACCCTCGAGAATCTGTGCAAAATGTTCGCCCTCGTAAAATAAAACGCCCGTGAGCCCATGCCCCTGATTCCATTTATAAGAAATATCAAATAAGTGAACCAGGCTCGACAGGCCCATATCCTGGGTCGCTTTGCTGACATAGCTAAGCTCAACTAATTGATTCGGATCATCCAAACTCACTTCACCCCCTGCTCTCAGATTTCCCATACAAATTAAATCTAGTTTGTTCTTTTAATCACAATGCTTATACAGGTAATAACCCTAGCGCCAAATATGAAAAGCCACCCGAAGGTGGTCTTAGTGCTTCTTGATAGCCCGAGACTAGGATGCTAAATCCTAAAACCGCTCCTTAAAATAATCTGCTACAACCTGCTGGAATATGCTGTAGCCCTTTTGGTACATCATCATATGTCCCGCGTTAGGTACAACTACATAACGCTTATTGGCATTGGGCAATTGCTCAAAGAATGGCATTAATTGCTTCGTATCCGCCACATCATCATATTGACCATGAATAATCATTGTTGGCACAAGAATTTGGGTGGGGTTGAGCATTGGCAATTTAGTGACCAGATCTAATTGTGGGCTTGTGGCGGTATTTACTTCGACGGCAGCAGCACTCTTAGCGTAAGCATCTACAACCTCTGGGAAGTTATCCTCTTTAGGGGTTAGAGAATAGAACCGTCCATGCCATCCCGCTTCAGGAATTTGAATATAGGCCTTATCTTGGTATGTTTTTAGATTTGCCCGTCGCTTACCAATATCAATACTATCTATCCCCATCTGGGCATAAGAAACATAGCGGTCAACCTTTTCTGGGTGGGCCATGACAAATAGGCCGCCATATTGAGTGGCATATGACCAAGCCAATAGCTTTACCTTGGGCACGTTTCTACTATTCATTACAAAATCTACGGTCGCATTTAAATCACTTGCCGCATCTTCCGTTGTGAAATGATCGGCAGGATGCGTTGATCTTCCAAAGCCTCTGATATCCAGCGCAAACACATCA
>CANCBK010000030.1 GCA_947374315.1 Burkholderiaceae bacterium
CAATGGCTACAAAGATTCCAACCCAAATATCAATTGCACTTTTTCTCATAAGAGTCCCAGTTTATTCTTTCTAATTCGAGAACATCATCGCGGTGAGCAAGAAATCCAACGCTAAAACCGATAAAGAAGAGATCACCACAGTACGGGTAGTCGCCTGTGATACACCCTCTGGCGTAGGCTTTGCCTCATAACCCTGATATAGGGCGATAAAAGTCACCGCCACACCAAACACCAAACTTTTAATCAAGCCATTGCCAATATCTGAAAAGAGATCAACCCCGCCTTGCATCTGGGACCAGAAGGCGCCAGAGTCAACACCAATCAAAGGGACGCCAACAAAGTACCCGCCCATCACACCAACAGCAGTAAAGATCGTCGCCAAAATTGGCATCGCAATAATGCCCGCCCACAGGCGCGGCGCAATCACCCGACTTAATGGATCAACGGCCATCATCTCCATGGCGCTCAACTGTTCGCCGGCCTTCATTAAACCAATCTCCGCAGTCAGCGAAGTGCCTGCACGACCAGCAAATAACAAAGCGGTAATCACAGGGCCCAATTCACGGGTCAGCGACAGGGCGACCAATAAACCCAGCGCCTGCTCTGAGCCATACCGATTGAGTGTGTAATAACCCTGCAAGCCGAGAACGAATCCAACAAATAATCCAGACACCGCAATAATCACAAAAGAGTGATTACCCACAAAGAGAATTTGATCAGAGACTAAGCGAGGTCTTTTTAGTAAAAATCTAGAGCGCCAAATCACTGCTGCAAACATCCGCGTAGCGAGTCCAAGGCTCGTTACGTTACGACGAATAAAAAATCCGAGATTACCCAAGAGATTTGCAAGCGTATATAAAACGGTCATTTCAAGCTCACCCCAAAGTCCACTTCTAAGGTCTCGCCTGGGTAATGAAAAGGCACCGGACCATCAGGCGATGCATCCAAGAACTGGCGTACAAAAGGATCTGTTGAGCGACTTAACTCTTCTGGAGTACCTTCAGCGCCAATGGCACCATTCGCTATAAAGTAAACATAGTCAGCAATCTCGAAGGTCTCCTCAACATCGTGAGTGACCAATAGGCTGGTTGCACCCAAGGCATTATTCAAATCCCGAATCAAGCGTGCAGTAATTCCCAAGGAAATCGGATCTAGGCCAGCAAAGGGTTCGTCATACATGATCAAAGGGGGATCAAGCGCAATCGCTCTTGCTAAAGCAACCCGGCGCGCCATCCCACCAGAAATTTGTGCAGGCATCAAATCCCGCGCACCACGCAAGCCCACGGCATTGAGTTTCATCAGCACTAAAGAGCGCAATAGCTCTTCACTTAAATCGGTGTGCTCACGCAAAGGAAAGGCGACGTTTTCAAAAACACTGAGATCGGTAAACAGTGCGCCGAACTGGAAGAGCATTCCCATACGGCGACGCGCCACCATCAGCTCAGCCGAAGTCATCTTGCCAATGTCATGGCCTTCAAATAAAACTTGGCCCGACTGGGCAGAAAACTGACCCCCAATGAGCCTCAGAATAGTAGTCTTGCCACAACCGGAGCCTCCCATCACGGCAACTACTTGGCCGCGACGAAACTCCATATTGAGTCCCGATAGGACTTGCCGCTCACCGGGTGCATAGGAGAAATCAATATTCTTAATTGCAACGACAACTTCGCCATGGCTATTACTAGAGGTTTGTTGATTCGCTTCCGGCAAGTGGGAGTGGCTACTATTCATATCCTCGATATTATCGCGGCAGAACAGAAGCCCCCATTAAATACTCGTCTACTGCCTGAGCACATTGACGACCTTCACGAATCGCCCAAACCACTAAAGATTGGCCGCGACGCATATCGCCCGCAGCAAATACCTTAGAAACATTCGTTTGATAGGCATTTTGGCCCTCTACCGTTGCTTTTGCATTGCCACGAGCATCTTTTTCAACGCCAAAGGCATTCAAAACTTGTGCCGCAGGGGATACAAAGCCCATTGCCAAAAACACCAAATCCGCCTTAATTTCGAATTCAGAGTTTGGCATTTCTGTCATCTTGCCATCTTTCCACTCCAAACGTACACAGATCAACTTCTCGAGTTTGCCGTTTGAACCTTCAAAACGCTTAGTGGCCACTGACCAGTCGCGATCACAACCCTCTTCATGAGAAGAGGAGGTGCGTAATTTGGTTGGCCAATAAGGCCATACCAAAGGCTTGTTCTCGACTTCTGGTGGCTGCGACATCAGTTCAAACTGAGTAACCTTGGTAGCGCCATGACGGTTAGAGGTGCCGACGCAATCAGAGCCAGTATCACCACCACCAATAACAACCACATTCTTGCCAGCTGCAGAAATCGCATTTTTGAAATCGCCTGCATTTTCTTTATTCTGTGGAATCAAGAATTCCAGCGCGTAATGAACACCAGCCAATTCACGGCCAGGAACCGGCAAATCACGTGGTTGCTCTGAGCCACCGCTGATCACAACTGCATCAAAGTCTTTCATCAACTGGTCTGGTGAAACCGTTTTGCTCGAATAGTTTTTTACTTCTGCGCCAAGCGCCTCTTTACCAACGAATACACCTGTCTCAAACTTCACGCCTTCAGCTTGCATCTGTTCAACGCGGCGATCAATCAACCATTTTTCCATTTTGAAATCAGGAATACCGTAACGCAACAATCCACCAATACGATCATTCTTTTCAAACACAGTGACATCATGACCAACACGCGCCAATTGCTGAGCAGCTGCCATACCAGCAGGACCGCCACCAACAATAGCTACTTTCTTGCCAGTCTTCGTCTTTGCTGGTTGCGGATTAACCCAACCACTTTCCCAACCTTTATCAATAATGGCATGTTCAATAGACTTGATACCAACTGCATCACTATTGATTCCTAAGGTGCATGCAGCCTCGCAAGGCGCTGGGCAAATACGGCCAGTGAACTCAGGGAAGTTATTAGTCGATTGCAAAACATCTAATGCATTCTTCCAATCGCTATGAAATACCAGGTCATTAAAATCGGGAATGATGTTATTGACAGGGCAGCCGTTATTGCAAAATGGAATACCGCAATCCATACAACGCGCACCCTGCACTTTGGCTTCTTCATCCGTTAATGCAGCAACAAACTCTTTGTAATGATGGAGGCGTTTAACCGGAGCTTCGTAGGTTTCATCTACGCGCTCAAATTCCATAAATCCAGTGACCTTACCCATATCGAATCCTTAGTATCTTTTCTTAATGTCTGTATTGATTAAGCAGCAACGGTTTTGTTTTGCGCTTTTTCCCACAACTCACCCAAAGCACGCTTGTACTCAGAAGGAAGCACCTTCACAAAACGACCGCGGGCATTTTCCCAGTCGGCCAAGAGTGATTTCGCACGCTCTGAACCAGTATGACGGAAATGACGCTCAATTAAGCCCTTCAGAATTTGCTCGTCCGTCAAGCGCTCGCCACCATCCTTAACATCCACTGGCGCATGCCATTGAGACTGAGGCATCTTCGCAATCTGCTCCGCTGAAGGCAATACTTTTTCCAAAGTCGCCATGCTGGTATTGCAACGCTTATCAAAGAGGCCATCTTCGTCATAGACGTAAGCAATACCACCGCTCATACCTGCGGCGAAATTACGGCCAGTCGCACCCAATACCACAACAGTACCGCCAGTCATATATTCGCAGCCGTGATCACCAGTACCCTCAACAACGGTTGTAGCACCAGAGTTACGAACCGCAAAACGCTCGCCAGCCACTCCATTGAAGAATGCTTCACCACCGATTGCGCCGTAGAGAACCGTATTGCCAACAATAATATTCTTTGCTGTATCGCCACGGAATTCATGGGGAGCGCGCACAATCACGCGCCCGCCGGATAGGCCTTTACCAACATAGTCATTACCATCGCCTACCAAATCCAAGGTGACGCCACGCGCTAGGAAAGCGGCAAAGCTTTGACCCGCAGTGCCGTTCAATTGAATATGAATAGTGTCATCAGGCAAGCCAGCATGGCCATAACGCTGAGCGATTTCACCAGAAAGCATTGCGCCAACAGTACGATTCACGTTCTTCACCGGAACGATGAAGGAGACTTTCTCCCCGCGCTGCAGCGCAGGCTCACTCTTCTCAATCAGAATGTTATCCAGTGCACTGCCTAAGCCGTGTTCTTGAGTCAGTATTTGATAACGCGGAACATCTTTGGCTACTGCTGGCTCAGCAAAAATCTTACTGAAATCCAAGCCATGCACTTTCCAGTTCTCGATGCCTTTGCGGGTATCCAAGAGATCAACGCGACCAATCAAATCATCAAACTGACGAATCCCCAGCTGCGCCATGATTTCGCGCACTTCTTCAGCGATAAAGAAGAAAAAGTTCACGACATGCTCTGGTTTGCCGGAGAATTTTTTACGTAATGCAGGATCTTGAGTAGCAACACCCACTGGGCAGGTATTTAAATGACACTTACGCATCATGATGCAACCTTCAACAACCAATGGCGCTGTTGCAAAACCAAATTCATCCGCACCCAGCAAGGCACCAATCACCACATCGCGCCCGGTTTTCATTTGGCCATCAGCCTGCACACGAATACGACTACGTAAACCATTGAGCACTAAGGTTTGCTGAGTTTCAGCTAAACCCAACTCCCATGGGGAGCCGGCATGCTTAATAGAAGATAGTGGAGATGCGCCAGTACCGCCGTCATGACCTGCGATCACCACGTGATCCGCCTTCGCTTTAGCAACACCAGCAGCAATCGTGCCCACACCCACTTCAGAAACTAACTTGACTGAAATGTCGGCAGCCGGATTCACATTCTTTAAATCATGAATCAACTGCGCAATATCTTCAATGGAATAAATATCATGATGCGGAGGAGGAGAAATCAAACCAACGCCTGGAACGGAGAAACGCAGTTTTCCAATGTAATCAGACACTTTTCCACCGGGCAACTGGCCGCCTTCACCAGGCTTAGCGCCTTGAGCCATTTTGATCTGAATCTGATCTGCCGAGCGTAGATATTCAGTAGTCACGCCAAAACGACCTGAGGCAACTTGCTTAATTCTGGAGCGCAATGAATCGCCATCCAACAATGGGATATTGGCCTCAACCACATCGCTACCCAAAATGCTCGCTAAGGTTTCACCTTTTTTAATAGGAATGCCTTTGAGTTCATTGACATAACGATTTGGATCTTCACCACCCTCACCGGTGTTGGACTTACCACCAATACGGTTCATGGCAATTGCCAAAGTAGCGTGCGCTTCGGTGGAGATCGAACCCAAAGACATCGCACCCGTTGCAAAACGCTTCACGATTTCTTTCGCGGACTCTACTTCATCCAATGGGATCGCTTTAGCTGGATCAATCTTAAACTCGAACAAACCGCGCAATGTCATCTGACGCTTGGTTTGGTCATTAATGATGTTCGCGTACTCTTTATAGGTTTGATAACCCTTCTCTGCTCCGATGCGAGTGGAGTGTTGCAACTTCGCAATCGTATCTGGCGTCCACATATGGTTTTCACCACGAATACGGAAAGCGTATTCACCACCCGTTTCGAGCATATTGGTTAAAACTGGATCATTCCCAAATGCGGATTGATGCATACGCAAAGCTTCTTCAGCGACTTCAAATACACCAATGCCACCAACGTTTGAAGGCGTACCTTTGAAGTAGTGATCAATCACATCACGATTCAAGCCAATGGCTTCAAAAATCTGTGAGCCTGTGTAGGACATGTAAGTAGAGATGCCCATTTTGGACATGACCTTTTGCAAGCCCTTACCTACCGCTTTAACAAAATTCTTTACCGCCTTCTCTGCCGACAAATCGCCTGATAGGCCCTTAGCCATTTCTGCCAAGGTTTCCATTGCGAGGTACGGGTGGACTGCTTCAGCACCATAGCCAGCCAAAAGTGCGAAGTGATGTGTCTCACGTGCGCTACCAGTTTCAACCACCAGGCCAACGCTAGTCCGCAAGCCTTTTTCCACCAAATGCTGATGGATAGCTGAAGTAGCTAATAGTGCAGGAATGGCTACATGGCTCTCGTCAATCTGACGATCACTCACGATCACAATATTGTAGTTAGAGCGTACGGCATCTGCTGCCTCGGCACATAAAGAGGCTAGACGAGCTTCGATACCCTCCTTGCCCCAAGAGGCTGGATAGCAAATGTCCAACTCATACGAACGGAACTTATCGTTCGTGTAATGACCAATATGGCGAATCTTCGTCATATCGTCAAAATCTAAAATAGGCTGACTCACTTCCAAGCGCATTGGCGGATTGATATTATTGGTATCCAATAAATTAGGCTTAGGCCCAATGAAAGACACCAAAGACATCACCATGTTTTCACGAATGGAGTCAATCGGAGGATTGGTCACCTGAGCGAACAATTGCTTGAAGTAGTTATAGAGGGGCTTGTTTTTATTAGAGAGTACGGCCAATGGGCTATCGTTACCCATCGATCCAATTGCCTCTTCACCATTCATTGCCATTGGTGCCATGAGGTACTTAATATCCTCTTGCGTATAACCAAAAGCTTGCTGACGATCTAATAATTTTGCCGCTGGACGAATCGTCGTTTTTTCATCGATCAAATCTACCTTGCTGGCATCTACTTCATCCAGCTTGACGCGAACAGCATCGATCCAGCTCTTGTATGGCTTGGCTTTTGAGACAGCATCTTTTAATTCGATGTCATCAATGATGCGGCCCTGCTCCATATCAATCATGAACATCTTGCCTGGTTGCAAGCGCCATTTCTGAACAATTTTGTTTTCCGGAATTGGCAATACACCAGCCTCAGAACCCATGATGACCAAATCATCGTCGGTGACGTAATAACGCGCTGGACGCAAACCATTGCGATCCAAGGTGGCACCAATTTGACGGCCATCTGTAAACGCCATTGCAGCTGGACCATCCCATGGCTCCATCATTGCAGCGTGATATTCATAGAATGCACGACGATTTTCATCCATCAATGCATGCTGTTCCCAAGCTTCAGGAATCATCATCATCATGGCTTGCGCCAATGGATAGCCTGACATCACCAACAACTCTAAGCAGTTATCGAAACAAGCGGTATCTGATTGACCTGGATAAATGAGTGGCCATAATTTTTTAAGATCATCGCCGAGCACTGGGGAGCTGATAGCACCTTCACGTGCATTAACCCAGTTCACGTTACCTTTTACCGTATTGATCTCGCCGTTATGCGCAATCATGCGGTACGGGTGAGCCAATTCCCAGGCTGGGAATGTATTGGTAGAGAAGCGCTGATGCACTAAGGCCAATGCTGACACCGTGCGTGAGTCTTGCAAATCTTTGTAATACGCGCCCACTTGATTTGCCAATAACAAGCCTTTGTAAACAATCGTGCGCGCAGACATCGAAGCAACAAAATATTCTTTACCGTGCTTTAAATGCAAGTCTTGAATGGCATGACTGGCTGTTTTACGAATCACGTATAACTTACGCTCAAGAGCATCGGTTGTCATAATGTCGCGACCACGGCCAATAAAAATTTGGCGAATAAATGGCTCGGTCATCTGCACTGTTGGAGACATCGGCAATTTCACATCGATGGGAACATCTCTCCAACCCAAGACAACTTGACCCTCCAGGCGGACGGTGCGCTCCAGTTCTTGTTCACAAGCCAAACGGGAAGCATGCTCCTTAGGCAAGAAAATCATACCAACGCCATACTCACCAAGAGGTGGTAACTCGACGCCTTGCTTAGCCATTTCTTCGCGATATAAAGTATCGGGCACTTGAATCAAAATACCAGCGCCATCACCCATTAACGGATCAGCACCAACCGCCCCCCTATGATCCAAGTTCTCAAGAATCTTTAATCCTTGAGCAACGATCTCATGTGACTTCTTGCCTTTAATATGCGCCACGAATCCCACGCCGCAAGCATCATGCTCATTTCGAGGATCATAAAGTCCCTGAGCGATTGGACGAAGGTCTGTATTCATTTGTGTAGTCATGATGTTTCCGTTTGCCATTAAGGGCTGATTACTTTTGGAAGATCAAATATAGGTGAATACCCACGCTGATGCAATAGAAATAAAATCACTCTGTCCCATTTAATAAAGGGAAGCACCAAAATGAATTATTAAAAAAGGGACAGAGTCAAAGAGCTGTTTGCAGCAACTCCTACTCTAGATGAGGCTATAAAACTCTAAGTCAATGAATTCAAAGAGATTAATTTCTTTGGGCGGCCACGATAACGAATTAAAGCCTGAGCTGGATTGTCTTTAAAGAGTTTTTTGGCGTAAATATCACTCACCCAGGGCTTGGATCTGAGTAGCGCCTCGGTAATTTGCCGATCCTCCCAATGGGGTGCGCCCTCCTTAACAAAGGCTGCCCAAGTCATCTGCCTTTCAAAAGGGGTATTACCCAACTTCCAAAAGTGCTGGTGATCGACCAGCCATGGCTCTGCATTTCCCCCGATATGAGAGCCAAAACTAGTCCAGCTTGAATCTTGTGCGCTCGATTCGAAGCCCGCTCTCACGGGATTTAACTCGATATAGCGTTGGCATCTTAAAAAATAATCCGGATCTATTAATGAAGAACGGTAGCGCCCTTCCCAAATGGTTCCCGAACGATGGTGTCGTTGATTGAAATACTGGGCATAACGCCTACCCAAAGATTGCATCGTTTTAGCGAGCGAATCTGCATTCTGGGGGGTAATCAAGAGATGCACATGATTTGGCATTAAGGCGAATGCATGCACAGCACTGCCAAATTGCTTAGCGGCCTCTCGTAGCCAATCTAAGTACATGCGACGATCGACATCATTAAAAAAAAGTATTTCCCGGTTATTGCCTCGAACCATCACATGCATTGCTTGGCCGGGAATAATGGTGCGCGCTTGCCTTGCCATTGCTAAAACGAACTACTGCAGTTCGCGCACGCCACCATTATTAGAAAACTCAGGGATAAACCAATCTCCATCTACCTGAGTAACGCCAGCAGGAACTTCGCGCCCTTGTTGAGGCTCATCCTTCAGAGCGCTAGCCATATAGGAGATCCACATCGGCAAAGCAAGACCGCCGCCAGTTTCACGATCGCCTAAGCTAGTAGGCTTATCAAATCCAATCCATGCGATTGCCACCACCTTCGGGTTATATCCAGCAAACCAAGCATCGTGTGAGTCATTGGTTGTGCCGGTTTTACCCGCAATGTCATTGCGACCCAGCTTCGCTCTTGCACTAGCTGCTGTCCCGGTCTTAGTCACCTCTTGCAGCATGCTGTCCATCACAAAGGCTGTTCGCGCATCCAATACGCGCGGAGCATCTTCACGGGCATGGGTAGGTTTAGCTTCAAATAAAACAGCCCCTTTTGAATCAGTCATCTTGGTAATCAAGAATGGATCGACACGATAGCCGCCGTTAGCAAATACGCTATAGGCAGTGGCCATTTGTAGGGGGGTTACAGAACCAGCACCGAGGGCCATCGTTAAATAAGGAGGATGCTTCTCCGCTTCGAACCCAAAACGCTGAATATATTCTTGCGCATAAGAAGGGCCAATGGCGCGAATAATACGAACTGAAACTAAGTTCTTGGATTTAGCCAAGGCGGTACGCAAACGCATCATGCCGTCGTACTTACCATCGTAGTTCTTTGGCTCCCAAGCCTGGCTACCCGTTTCCATACCGCCAATAGAAAGAGGTGCATCGTTCACCATCGTGCTTGGAGAAAACCCTTTTTCAATAGCGGCGGCGTAAATGAATGGCTTAAATGAAGACCCTGGTTGGCGCTGAGCTTGGGTGACGTGATTAAATTGATTGCGACGGAAATCAAAACCGCCCACCAATGAGAGAATCGCGCCCGTCTCCGCGTTCATAGAAACAAAGGCTGCCTCTACTTGCGGTAATTGCGCCAGCTTCCAAACACCACCGTCCGATAACAACCTGACGATAGCGCCAGGGCGTAAGCGTTTCTTAGGCTGCGTACTATCCGTTAATGAAGCCGCGGCAAGTTTCATGCCATCACCTTTAAGACTAATGGTGTCGCCAGTAGAAATCATCACTTGCATTTCTTTTGGCTTGACATCAAGCACTACACCCGACTGCAGATCGTCCAGCTGGGGATAAGCAAGCAAAGCCTCATCAATCGCACGTTGACGCTTGACGCCCTCCTCAGGCAAATCAATAAAACCCTCAGGACCGCGATAAGCATGGCGCAAGTCATACTCGAAAATGCCGCGACGCACTGCTTTATATGCCGCATCTTGGTCCGCCTTCAAGATCGTGGTGTACACATCAATCCCTTGGGAATAGATTGCATCACCATATTGAGCTAGCAATAGTTGCCGCACCATTTCTGCTGGAAAATCGGCGCGCGTACTGAACTCATTGCCAAGGCCACGAATATGCAGCTCCTCAATCATTGCCTTTTGATACTCCTCAGGCGTGATGTAGGACAAATCACGCATACGCTGCAAAATATACTCTTGGCGTATTTTTGCGCGACGAAAGTTTGTGACTGGGTTATAGGCGGATGGCGCTTTAGGTAATCCAGCCAACATTGCCGATTCAGCAATCGAAATGTCTTTTAATTCTTTACCAAAGTAGATTTGGGCTGCACTGGCAAACCCAAATGCGCGTTGCCCCAGAAAAATCTGGTTCATGTAGATTTCTAAAATCTTGTCTTTACTTAATTCGGATTCAATCTCCCAGGCAAGCAAGACTTCATAAATTTTTCTACTAAATGTTTTTTCGTTGCTTAAAAAGAAGTTTCTAGCAACTTGCATCGTAATGGTGGAAGCTCCTTGCGCTAGGTGCCCCCGCATATTCGCAGTAGCTGCCCTCATCACACCCACATAATCCACTCCGCCATGAGAATAGAAACGGTCATCTTCCGTAGCCAAGACTGCATTACGCATGCTCATGGGGATTTCATTCAAAGGAATTACCTTGCGGCGCTCCTCCCCAAACTCACCAATCAGGACCTTATCGGCCGTATAAATACGTAAAGGCGTTTTGGGGTTGTAATCCACCAAGGCAGAAATCTTTGGCAAATTTGGTTTTGCTATTAAGAAAGCGTAGCCCAACAATAAAGTGAGCACCACCGCAAAAACCAAGCAAATGATCAACAAGGCTTTTATGAGAGGATTGCTTCCCGCTTTAGGCGACGAGACATGCTCCGCTCTTGGCTGACCAGGACGTTTATCAGGCTGTCGGTTAAACCGTCGATTTAAAGGCGGCTTGTCTTTTGGGGGTAGAGCCATAGAGTCAAATTATAGGGTGATTACGCAATTTCCCCCCAAGCCCTAAAACCCTAGTTTAAAAAAATTGGGGGCAGATCTTTCTGACACCCAATTCCGCTTTCACCGATCGTTTTTGCCGCCCCCAGGGCGAACAATATGACATGCCTTCACGCCACATTTCCCCCCAGTCTTTTGATGACATCTTAAGTGAGTTGGGAGACGATCCCGCCATTCCAGACCCACATGGAATTCGTAAGCCCTCCTCGCCACCTAGGTCTGATCCATCATCTCAAGCCAAGCTACCAAAACCCCCTTTTTCAACAAAAAGTCTTGAGCTTAAGGGTCTGAAATTCACCCCATTTGTAATATTGGGGGGCATCTTGCTTCTCTTTGTTGTGGGCCTGTTTCTGTACTTGGAGGCCAATAAAGCAGGCTCTGAGCTTGAGTTAAATACCCTGCAAAACCAAATATTGACCCTCAGAAAAGAATTTGAATTATCTCAAGTAGAGTGGCAATCAGAACGAGAGGATATATATGATGCATTGGATGAATTAGAAGTGAGTATTCACTCTAAAGAAGTAAAAGCCACTGTAGCAGCACCTCAAAATAGGCCTGCAGCAACCCCCCATGAAGCGGAACTACGCCGCTGGCGGTATTTGGGGCTCACGCGAATGGGCGCAGTCGAGCAAGCTTTTTTTCACACTGGGAAGACCACGCTGATGGTGAGCAAAGCAGGTTTGGCTTTGGGTGAATGGCGTCTGACTCAAGCTGAAAAAGAGGTGGCCATTTTGACCCACCCCAAAGGCAAATCTATTACCTTAAAGTCGACCAAGACAGAATGACATTCGTGAAAATACCGCGACCAATATCCACTCTCCTTACCTCCTTATTGCTGCTTTTGTTACTCCAGCCAGCCCTAGGAATACAGCCCGAAATCCAACCGTCATCTCACTCGAAAGATGCGCGCATTAGCCTCCAATTTAACCAAATCGAACTAACTGAGCTTTTGCAGGTTTTGGCCAAAATGGGCAAAACCAACTTTCTCCTCAGCGCATCCATCGAAGGGAAGATTTCAGTTGACCTACAAGATACCCCCTGGCAAACAGCCCTGCATTCCATCCTCGCCAGCAGAGGATTGCGCCTCGTCCGAAATGGGGACATTTACTGGATAGGCCCTCACGCAGAAATACAAAGCTTCCAAAAATTTCGTCGAGAGGATGCTGCCCTGCCTTTTGGTGGCGACCATATCAATAGTCCACGCCAAATCTTGATTGAGGCCCGCATTGTGGAGGCTGACCAGCGCTTTGCCCGTGAACTGGGTATTAAGCTGGGGTACCAGGCTAACGGCATTGGCAATCATCCAGACCAAAATGCGAGTGCTAATCTAGATTTAGCAGGAAGCGGTTTAGCAGGCTTTAACCCGGCTATTTTGGCTGCCACACTGGTTTCTAAGAACGCAGCCCAACTTCTGCAAATGGAACTTTCAGCGCTGGAATCTGATGGTCAAGGCAAGATTCTATCCAACCCCCGCATCATGACTGGGGATCAGGTCAAGGCCACGATTGAGCAGGGAACAGAACTGCCCTACCAAGTGAGCTCTCAAAGCGGCAGTAAATTGCAGTTCCGGAAGGCCAATCTTCGCCTAGAGGTTTTGCCCAAGATTCATCCAGACGGGAAAATCTCCATGCTGGTGGGCATCAATAAAGACACCATTGGCATGAAAACTGAGCAAGGTTATGCAATTGACACCAAAAACCTGAGTTCTGAAGTCACCGTTGAAAATGGAGGGACAGCCATCATCGGGGGGATTTTCCAAACCACCGAACGAGACGATGAAATAAAGGTTCCATTACTTGGAGATATTCCATTGATTGGGCATTTGTTTCGCCATAAATCTAAATTAGCCGACAAAACTGAGCTGCTAGTCTTCTTAACTCCTACCGTTTTAGATAAACCCTAATAAAATCAAAGGGTGAACTCTTCATCCAACAATATATTTCTAATCGGCCTCATGGGAGCCGGAAAATCGACCGTCGGCAAATTGCTGGCCAAGAAACTAGGTCGTCGCTTTCTGGATGCCGACCATGTCATTGAAGAGCGTTGTGGCGTCAAGATCCCCGTGATCTTTGAAATGGAAGGTGAAGACGGCTTTCGTAAGCGTGAGGCTCAGGCTATTCATGACATCACCGCTGAACATGACGTCATTTTGGCTACTGGTGGTGGTGCAGTACTGCTTCCAGAGAATCGCCAGCTCCTCAGAGAAAGAGGTACCGTCATTTATCTCCATGCCAATCCAATGGAGCTCTGGCATCGCACCAAGGGTGGCGAAGGTAGGCCGCTACTCAGAAACGGTGATGCGAAGAAGATCTTAGAAAATTTATATGCTATTCGCGACCCCCTTTACCGCGAAATCGCCGACCATGTCATTGAAACTGGAAAACCCAGCGTCAATCAATTGGTCAACACTTTAATCATGCAGCTTGAACTTTCCACTTGAATTTATCCATGAAAACATTAGAAGTTGATCTAGGCAATCGCAGTTACCCCATTCATATTGGTACGGATTTAATTGATCAACCAGAATTATTCAGCGCTTGTGAAAAAGCGACCTCGATATATATCGTCACCAATACCACGGTTGCCCCCTTGTATGCCGAGCGACTGACCAAGACCCTCGAGAAGCTGGGTAAGCCTGTCAGAAGCATTGTCTTGCCTGATGGAGAGTCTTATAAAGACTGGAAAAATCTTCAGCTGATTTTTGATGACCTCCTCAAATTTGGCGCGGATCGCCAAACCATGTTGGTAGCCCTAGGCGGTGGCGTCATTGGAGACATGACTGGCTTTGCGGCGGCAAGCTTCATGCGTGGCATTCGGTTTATTCAAGTGCCAACAACGCTCTTAGCCCAGGTCGACTCTTCAGTTGGTGGCAAAACCGGCATCAATCACCCGCTTGGGAAAAATATGATTGGGGCGTTTCATCAACCAGCCGCCGTCATTGCTGATTTAAATACTTTAAAAACCTTACCGGCCCGCGAACTCTCTGCGGGTCTTGCAGAAGTAGTGAAGCATGGCGCTATTGCCGATGCTGATTTCTTAGATTGGATTGAAGCAAACGCACAAGCGTTATTGGCATACGACACCGCTGCGATGGCCCATGCCGTTCTACGCTCTTGTCAAATCAAATCAGCTGTAGTGTCGGCTGATGAGAGGGAGGGCGGAATTCGTGCGACGCTTAATTTCGGACATACCTTTGGTCATGCCATTGAAGCAGGCATGGGTTATGGCAAGTGGCTACATGGGGAAGCTGTTGGCTGTGGCATGGTGATGGGCGCCGATCTATCGAAACGCCTGAACTACATCACACAAGCCGAAGTGGATCGCCTCACCCACATCATTCAATCCATGAATTTACCAACGGTGCCACCGAAGTTTGGCGCACAGCGTTATATGGAATTGATGCAAGTGGATAAAAAGACCGAAGGCGGCCAAATTCGTTATGTTGTTCTAGAAAAAATTGGCAAAGCACAAATTAAGAGCGTTCCAGATACCCAGGTGATTGAGACCCTAGGGGCAACTGGCGCAGCCTAATATTGCTTTTGGGTCGGCCTTATTTCTGAATAAGACCAATCTTCACTAGTTGCCCTGCTTGGGCACTAGCAAATTCAGAAAGATCACTGAGTAATTCGCGGCCGGTTTTAGTATCCAACCAAAGCGGCGAAGCTAAGGTTCCAGCCCAACGATAGTGGTAGCCACCCGATTTAGCAGCTACCCAGATTTCATGCAAAGGGGGCTGGGTGTTGACCACAATCACGCTACGATCCTTAAATCGAATGTTGATGACATTTCCACCCTGGCGCTCTATATCGAGATCGAGGTCTAATGCATCATCTGCCGCCTCCAATGCCACCTCAATCGACTGCAACAGATTGCTTCCCAATTGATAAAATTGTTTGTCATCAATGGTCTCAACTGCTGAGTTGCTTGAATTCATATTGGAGTCCTGCATGCTATATTCAATCATTCGTTTTAGAGACATTCATGATAGCGATTCTTAAAAGAACTCTCGGCATTAGCCTTCTAATATCCCTTGTTGGGTGTGGGGTTAGAGGACCGCTATATTTGCCAAATGTGCCACCTGCTCCTGCGCAGCCTAATGAGCCAGAGCCAAAAGGCAAGCTCTACCCACCCCAAAGCCCTGCTGCAACCAACCCAACCTCGACTACAAGCAATGACAAGTAAAGCCATTCCACTCCCTGAACTCGCTGGATTTACAGAACGTAATGGCCATTGGTATGCCGAAGAAATCCCCTTAGCGGATTTGGCCAAAGAGTTCGGAACGCCTTTATATGTCTACAGCAAAAAGGCGCTGACCAATGCTTATCAAGCCTATGACAAAGCCTGTGTAGACTCTGCTGGCAAAAGACGGGCACGCGTTCATTACGCTATGAAAGCAAATAGCAACCTCGCAGTAATCGATTGCTTTAAAAAATTAGGTGCTGGCTTTGACTTGGTCAGTGGTGGTGAGTTGGCCCGCGCACTCGCAGTTGGTGCCGATCCAAAAAGCTTGGTATTTGCGGGTGTTGGTAAATCCGCCCATGAAATCGCTCAAGCATTAGAAGCGGGTGTTAAGTGTATCAATGTGGAATCGATTGCTGAACTTCACCAAATTAATCGCGTTGCCAAAAAACTCCATTGCCGCGCCCCTATTTCTTTGCGGGTAAATCCAGATGTCGATGCACAAACACATCCCTATATCTCCACTGGATTAAAAGGGAATAAATTTGGCATCGCCTATCACGAGGTATTAAAAACCTACCGCGAAGCCGCGCTGCTCTCACAAATTGATGTTGTCGGCATTGATTGCCATATTGGCTCTCAGATTACCAACACCGCACCGTATTTAGATGCGCTTGATAAAGTACTCGAATTAGTCGCTCAATTGAAAAAAGAAGGTATTGAGATTCATCATCTCGATTTAGGTGGGGGCCTCGGCATCTCTTATGGCGATGACAATCCGCCTGACATTACTGACTTCACCAACTCTTTACTGAATCATGTTGCCGAGCGGGGCTTTGGTCATCTCGACGTTGTATTGGAGCCGGGCAGATCCCTCGTAGGTAATGCCGGAGTACTGCTCACCCAAGTGGAATATCTCAAGCCTGGCGCTGAGAAAAACTTTTGTATCGTGGATGCCGCGATGACCGAGCTGATGCGTCCCGCGCTCTACGAGGCATATCACGGCATTGTTCCCGTACAAACCAAATCTGTGACTAGTGCTACCTATGACATCGTAGGGCCGGTATGCGAATCTGGCGATTGGCTTGGAAGAGATCGCGCCCTAGCCGTTGAAGAAGGCGATCTATTGGCAATCCTGTCAGCGGGCGCTTATGGTTTTGTGATGGCATCTAACTACAACACCAGACCCAAGCCTGCAGAAATTATGGTGGACGGAAAGAATGCTTTCGTCATTCGTACTCGTGAAAATATTGCTGATCTTTTTGCTACCGAAACTGTATTACCGAGTTAAATTCATAAAGCGTAGGCAATAAAAAACCCCGCCAAATTGAGCGGGGTTTTTGTTTTGATGCTGAATACGGCTATTAATGCAAGCCTGCCATGTAATCTGCAACTGCTTTCATCTCCTGATCAGAAAGCTTGGTAGCGATCGTAGTCATCTGGCTGCTATTTTTACGAGTACCTTCACGGAATGCCAATAACTGAGCTGTTGAATAGTCAGCCCATTGGCCACTCAAACGGGGATACTGGGAAGGAATACCAGCGCCAGTTGGGCTATGACATGCTGCGCAGGCTGGCACACCTTTAGCAGCGATACCGCCGCGATAGATGCTTTGGCCGAGCTCAATAGTGTCCTTATTCTGCGCAACGCCCAAAGAAGGCTCCTGCTTAACCAAGTAAGCAGCAATATTATTCATATCCTGTTCAGTCAAACTGGCAGCCATACCAGCCATGACTGCATTAGCACGAGTGCCTTCTTTAAAGTTTTTCAACTGCTTGGCGATGTATGCCGCATGCTGAGCCGCCAACTTAGGCCAGGCGCCTGACGCACTCTTACCGTTTGCACCGTGGCAGCCAACGCAAGCCACAACACCACGGCTAGCGTCACCGTTAGAGTAAAGCGCTTCGCCTGCTGCGGGATCAGCTTTAGGCTTACCTGGCACCACTGGCTTGGCTGCAGGAGCCTCTGCCATTGGTGTAGCCGCTGGAGCGGCATCTGAGGCGCTAACAGCGCTTGAGAAGCCGGTCGTAGCTAGAAAAAAGCCTGTGGCTAGGCTAGCAGTTAAGCTAGTTAATTTGGAGATTTGAGAGGTTTGACGCATTATGTTTACCTTGGCAAAAATTCCTAAAAGTGTTTGGGCCCTACCTTTTACAACTTTTTACCCAACACCATGAGATATTTCATGATTTTGCGTGATTTTACAATAGCTTCTGCACATGTCTAAACTCTTTCAAGCCCGATTCGCGACTACAGTCAATGACACCCATTGCCTGCCTGCCACTCCACTCCGCGAGGTGGCCTTTGCTGGACGCTCAAATGCGGGCAAATCCAGTGCAATTAATGTCCTTTGCAATCAAAAAAGACTCGCTTTTGCCAGTAAAACCCCAGGCCGAACCCAACATATCAACTATTTTGGCCTTTTTGCAAAAGATGATCTTTTGGCCTATTTAGTCGACTTACCGGGCTATGGCTATGCAGCGGTTAATCATGAGACTAAATACCACTGGAACGCGCTTCTAAGCGATTACCTTCAGGAGCGAGAGCAACTGGTGGGCATGGTGCTGATTGTGGACTCTAGACGTGGCATTACCGAGCTGGATGAGCAAATGATTCAATGGTTTGTGCCAACCGGCAAGCCGATCCATATTTTGCTCAGCAAGTGTGACAAGCTCAATAAAAGTGAATGTAAGCACGCGCTAGAAGCTGTCCGCAAGCAATTGCAACAATATGATCCAGCCCTACCCGATGGAACCGGTGAATCAAAAAAATTGACAGCACAATTATTCTCAAGCACTAAGCGTATTGGTCTTGAAGAGGCCGACAATATTGTTATTAAATGGTTATTTGAAGCAGAGACTCAAGAAGATGAAATCACAAACTAACTCTTTGTTGAACTTTCCGGCTCATCGCCCCCGTCGCATGCGTCGTGATGATTGGTCGCGCCGCCTCATGCAAGAAAATCAACTCACTGCAAGCGATTTGATTTACCCCGTTTTTTTGCTGGAGGGCGAAAACCAATCCCAAGCCGTTACCTCCATGCCTGGAGTGAACCGTGTCTCACTCGATTTACTCTTTGCCGTTGCAGAAGAGTGTGTGGCATTAGGCATTCCGGTGATGGCGCTCTTTCCCGTCATTGATGACGCTTTAAAAACGCCCGATGGTAAAGAAGCTTTTAATCCCAACGGATTAATTCCGACAGCAGTTAGAGGACTAAAAAAACGTTTTCCAAATTTAGGCATCATGACCGATGTCGCACTGGATCCGTACACGAGCCACGGCCAAGACGGCGTCTTAGATGAGCAAGATCGCATCCTCAATGATGAGACCACTGCGATATTAGTTCAACAAGCCATTGCGCAAGCTGAGGCTGGTGTCGATATCGTCGCACCATCCGACATGATGGATGGCCGCATCGGAAAAATTCGTGCAGCGCTAGAGCAAAGGCAGTTTATTCACACGCGCATCATGGCTTACTCAGCTAAATATGCCTCTGCTTTTTATGGTCCATTCCGAGATGCAGTTGGCTCTGCAAAGAATTTAGGCAGGGCGGATAAAAAAACCTACCAAATGGATTGCGCCAATACTGACGAGGCTTTACGGGAGGTTGCCTTAGATATTAGCGAGGGTGCTGATATGGTGATGGTAAAACCTGGGATGCCTTATTTGGATATCGTTCGCAGGGTACGAGATGAATTTGATTACCCAACCTACGCTTATCAAGTGAGCGGAGAATACGCCATGCTGAAAGCAGCGGCGCAAAATGGCTGGCTAGATCATGATGCCGTAATGATGGAGTCCCTACTCGCATTTAAACGTGCTGGTGCTAATGGCATCTTGACGTATTTTGCACTCGAAGCCGCGCGCCTCTTAAAGGCAAATAAATAGTTCACCTCAAAAAAGTTAAATGGGTAATCAACCCATTTAACTTT
>CANCBK010000031.1 GCA_947374315.1 Burkholderiaceae bacterium
CTTCTCCGGTCCTAGTTCTTTCACCGCCAAGAAGGCTTCATTTTCCCAGGCTAGTAATACGTCGCCAATTCCGCGTTCTGTAAAGGTAGTCGTAGATCCGCGGGCACCTGAGTCCAATACTTTTACATTGGCAAATAGTTTCTTAACAAATTCTTTTGCCTTGACGTCATTACCACCTGGTTGTTTCAGAGCATAGGCCCAGGCAGCGAGGTAGTTCCAGCGTGCACCACCGGAGGTTTTAGGGTTTGGTGTAATCACTTCAACGCCTGGCTTGACTAAGTCATTCCAGTCTTTAATACCTTTAGGATTTCCCTTGCGCACTAAAAACACAATGGTAGAAGTGTAGGGAGAGGAGTTATCTTTAAATTTCTTTTGCCAATCTTTAGCTACAAGACCTTTTTCCGCTAAAACATCGATGTCATAAGCCAAGGCTAGGGTCACTACATCAGCATCCAAGCCATCTAATACTGCACGTGCTTGTTTACCTGATCCGCCGTGAGATTGTTTAACGGAAAGATCTTCGCCAGTTTGTTTTTTCCAATCTGGGATGAAGAATTTGTCATAGTCTTGATACAGTTCGCGAGTTGGATCGTAGGAGACATTCAAGATTGTTGTCTCTGCAAGGCTAGTAGTTATCAAGCCAATCCCCAAAAAGAGGGTTGCCGCTACTTTACTTAAATTAATTCGTTTCATTGCGCTTCCTTTTTAACAATAGATCTAATGTAGAAGGGAAGGCTTATGGTGTGAAGCAAGAAAAAGTGGATTGTTTATCTTTAAATAGAATTAGCGAGGTAGGTTAGTCCGCTATGGGTCGTTAGCGGACATTTTCAAAAAAAATTATCCGAGCTTGCTTCCTGTTGGAGCCTCTGGTTCATGGTGGTGGGGTACCTGAAAAGTCGGGATTGGTTACAAAAGAAGCCCCGGGGTACCCATTAAGCTAAAAACATACCCAAAATGATGGGTAATAGTTGCACTTAATCTCTATATCCGGCCTCCATGTAACTATGTTGGCAGGATTTGGCGCGATGGTGGCAGGCTTTCTTTGGCGACGCAATACATTGCCCTTGTTAATCCCTGTTGGTAAGGTGGCGGCAGCCGTCGGATTCCTCACAGCATTTATTTATGCCTGGTTGGCAGGATTTCAGATTCCCGCCCAAAGAACCATGTACATGGTGGGGGTTGTCGCTTTTGCTCTATGGTCTGGCAAAAATCCGCGCCCATTTGATGTTTGGGGCTGGGCTTTAGCTTTCGTACTCTTGATTGATCCTATGGCGCCGTATACCCCGGGATTCTGGTTATCATTTGGAGCGGTCGCTGCCATCTTGTATGCGATGCAGGATTCTGATGGCTTAATTGGGCTGCCTACAGGTAGGGAGCTCGAGCTTCATTGGCGGTATAGGCTGATCCAAGCCTTAAAAGAGGCTTGCCGGGTGCAAGCGGTAGTCACGATTGCGCTCCTACCCTTTACCTTGTATTGGTTTTATCAAGTCTCGATTGTTTCGCCCTTGGCTAATGCATTTGCGATTCCCGTAGTGAGCTACATCGTGACGCCTTTAGCGATTGTTGGCGCCTTGCTGCCAGACTTCATTGGCAAATGGCTATTATTGCCCGCGCATGCCACGATGGATTATTTGGCGATCGTGCTCGCTTGGCTGGCTAACTGGAAATGGGCGGTCGCCTGGTCTAGTCAACCTGCCTGGTGGGCTATCACGATATCGGCTATTGGTATTGTGATAGCAATTCGTCCAGGAGTGATTGCAGAGAGTTGGCCTTCTAGAGCGGGCGGGTTGATGTTATGCGCAGGCTTATTTATTCAACCGCTTGTCAATGTCAATTTAGGGCATGGTGAGTTTCGTGCGACAGTATTGGATATTGGGCAGGGCACAGCAGTCCTGATTGAAACTCAATCCAAAAGCTTACTGTATGACACCGGACCCATTCAGGGAAAAGATAATGCTGGACAGCGCATCATCCTGCCATTTCTCCGGGGGAGGGGAATTGATCGCATAGACCGCATGGTGATTAGTCATAGTGATAGCGATCACATTGGGGGTGCAGCCACCTTACTGAATGACATTACATTTGATTTGATGATGGGGTCATTACCCAGCACCAATCCCTTGCTTGCTAATTTGCAAGAAAGAAAAGTGCCGAGCATTCCATGTCGCTTTGGCCAGAAGTGGATCTGGAATGGGGTCGAGTTTCATATTTGGCATCCGCATGAGTACACTATTTTTGAGGATCAGCATCCCAGAAAACCAAATGAGGTGAGTTGCGTGTTGGAAGTGCGCAATCAAGCAACATCATTCTGGTTGACGGGTGATGTAGAGAAGCAGGGTGAAGCTGAAATTACTGATCGCCTAGATCAAGCAGCGTTAAAACGTTTGCAAGACAAGAGGCTCATCTTCATGGCGCCGCATCACGGCAGTAAAACCTCTTCGTCAGCCGAGCTTTTAACAAGACTGATCCCAGATGAGGCGTTTGCTCAAAATGGTTACCGCAATCGATATGGCCATCCACACCCCACCGTCACCGCGCGATATCAGGCCATGAACATTCCTTTTTATCAAACACCAGAAACAGGTGCTCAAGTATGGACATTTGAGGTTAATCCCGGCATTAAAACGGTGGAAACATTATTTTGGCGGCTATATGCCAAGCGCCTATGGCATAGGTCTCCCTCGGGTGGTGTCTTCACGACTCCAACAGAATAAATTCTCCGAGTGATAGCTTTTCTCTAAATTGAGAAAACGAAAATTGTGCTTTACTTGCTCCGGCGTCTAGAATTTCTATTTGACCTTCGGGTGTGAGCTGTGCCGCATACTCACCCGCAGGAAATAATATCTCAGCGAGATGATTTTTGGTTGTAGAGTAGGCGCTAAGAACTAAGCTTTTTGTAATTTTGATACGCATCCCGTATCTTATATTCTAAAAATTAGCATTAAATTACGCATTGCACGCTTTATCAATGCCCCTGCACCAACTTGGTTTTCAATGCGGTTGAATTAACGTCATCCCGCGGTATATAGGTAAACCGTGGCGTGGAGGGTGGCTTGCTAGTTTTCCATGCACATTCTTAGTGCAGTTATTTTCTGATCGACCAATAAAAAACTGTCTAATGAATTTATAGAAATATTATGCGACGCAATAATCACTTCTGATGGCTCACTATGAAACTAATCACCGCAATCATTAAGCCTTTTAAGTTGGATGATGTTCATGATGCTCTTGCGCATATTGGCATTAATGGGATGACTTCATATGATGTGCGAGGGTTTGGCCGCCAAAATGGCCATACCGAGCTGTATCGAGGCGCGGAGTATGTCATTGATTTTCTGTTGAAACTCAAGATTCAGGTGGCTGTGAGTGATGAGTTACTGGACGATGCATTGCAGGCTATTTCTAGAGCGGCATTCACTGGAAAAATCGGTGATGGCAAAATTTTTGTGAGTGCACTCGATGAAGTTATTCGAGTGAGGACGGGTGAGTCTGGGCTTAGCGCTCTATAGGTCTTACTGTTACAGCGACATCCAATACATGATCTGCGCCACCATGGATGACGCCGCGAATGGGTGATACGTCACCATAATCTCGCCCGTAAGCAAGGTGCACGTAATCTTCGCCTGGTGAATCAAAGCCCCAGCGGTTATTGGTAGGGTCTAAATCACACCAGCAACCAATGCCTAAATTGCCTTGAGCATCTATCGAGGGAATATAGACGGATGCCCATGCAT
This sequence comes from Burkholderiaceae bacterium, assembly GCA_947374315.1. The sequence continues at coordinate 3,735 of CANCBK010000031.1, forward strand.
GTGAGGCATCTCCGCCAATAAGGCGAGCTTGTCCGGGGGGTGGGTTAGTGAGAATATAGCCGCTGATGTACTTGGCTGGCAGGCCAATACTCCGTAGCGTGCTGATCAGGATGTGTGCAAAGTCTTGACAAACGCCTTCACGATTCTTGAGGGCCTCGATAGCTGGTGTATTGACATCAGTGCTTTTGCTAACGTAATGAAACTCACTATAGATGCGCCTCATTAAATCAATCGCCGCTTCAAGAATAGGCCGATTGCTAGTAAAGTTGGCACGCGCAAATTCAGCAAACTCAGGGCTGGGGATAATGTATTGCGAGGAAAATAAAAACTCTGAGGCGCAATCCCAATGAGTGCCTGAGTGATAACGAAAATACTCCCTAACCAATTCCCAGGCAGGGCTTTTGCAAGCCTCAAAATGAATGAATTGTGATTTCTTGGTCTCTATTTGCGATCTTGCGGAAATCACGAGCGATTTATGGCGAGTCTCCAGGGAAAAATAGGTGCAAGTATTTCCATAGCTATCGCTATGCTCCTCTTGCCAGGCTGGTCTTGGAGTTATTGAAAGTTCAGTTTGAAGGACCGCCTGTGTTCTCGTGTTCGTAGGCTTGAGATGCGTCATATGCTGCGCGATCTCAACGTTGGGATCGTATTGATAAGTCGTGTCGTGAATAATCTCTAAATGCATGTTCGGTGTTTACGTTTGTACTCTGTAATCAATCTCATGAATCAAGTTAAAGTAACGCGCACCAATGTCATCAGACGCACTCCATGCAGAGTGGGAGCAGTTACTAAAACAATCTCTGAGATTGTTGAGGGCCCCTGATTCATCTCGAATACACAAGCTTTCTAACGAATATTCTTGCAAGTTTGTGACGCTACGGGTGAGCTCATCTGGCTGGTTACGTTCTGTACCAGCTAACTTCGATAGTCTGCCCCTGAGGGCTTTGCTAACCCAAGCTAAGGATCTGGGGTTCTCATCGTCCAGAACCAGTAGTTCAATAAGGGGCTCTAGCTCTCGACTTTGTTGATGTTGGGCATGAAAGGTAATGGTGCTATCAAACAGGGCCAATAAAGCGATATAACCCGAGCTGTCGGCATTTGGGTTATCCAGCAATCCTGAGGAGGTAGCCAAATCAAGTACTGAAGTTAAAAATGAGAGGCGTTCAATGTGCCTGCCAATGGAGAGGAGCTGCCAACCATCGTCACGCGTCATGCGGTCAGTTTGCGCCCCAGTGATGGCGGCTAATGCGCTATTGGCACGATTCAAAGCTTCAATTGCTAATGAAGGTGAGAAGTCCTGGTAGGCCGTCGCTTTATGGCACCCCGCTTGAAAATTCTCAATACAGTAATTGATGGTGCTCCACTGTTCAGTGGATAGCCTTTCTCGAATATTGGCGGCAGTGCGCTTCATGGCCTCAAGATTAAACCCAACACTCGTTGCGTGCTCACGCTTATCTAAGCAGTCAATTAAGGTTCTCTCAAAGATGCGGTGGTGATTTTCACTCTGAGCAAGATTGCCTGGCACCCCTTCAGGCACCAGCCCATATTCGGAGCAGAGCGTTTCTAGCCAGACCCACAATTGCTTAGAAGGGGTGTACTCGCTATTGATGCTCTCCAGATAGAGTTTGGCTAGACGTAAGATATTTTCACTGCGCTCGGTGTACCTACCAAACCAATACAGGTTTTCTGCTGCGCGACTAGTAACGAGACGCTTTTTTTGCATTCCCGACTTAACTGAAGGCTGTGGTGATGCTGTATCTATAGAGGCTACTTGACTGCTTTGCACCCAAACATCCGCACTACTGCCGCCACGTTGCATTGAGGCAATACCAGAGTCAGAGGTCGCAATGCGCGCTAAGCCGCCTGGTAATATCTGCCAGCTATTGCTACCATTGCTCAGTGCAAAGACCCTGAGCATATAAGAGCGTGGCTCTATTAAAGAGGCATTATTGATGTTGAATGCATTGAGCCAGACTGGCATTTGCGCTAGCGGGATATAGGTTTGAACTGTGTAGTCTTCTGGTTGGCGTGTTATTTTTCCAATCCATTCATTTAGCTGGGATTGGCTCAGGCTATCCCCCAAACAGGATTCATCACTCGTGTGACCGGGCGTGTGGGGATAGGTTGGTTTGATAGCGCTAGATTCTAAGTGTGGAATAGCCGCCTCTAAGGCTGCGCGCTCGCCACACCACCAAGTATCCATTGCTGGCAGCTGAATTTTTTCATTTAAGAGACGCTCACTGATGGCCGGCAAAAATCCAAGCAAAGCAGGCGACTCTAGAAATGCGGAGCCAGGAGCGTTAGCGAGAATGACGTTGCCTGCCCGTATCGCTTGCAGTAACCCCGGCACGCCTAAGGTCGAATCGGCGCGGAGCTCTAGGGGGTCTAAAAATTCATCATCTAATCGCTTGAGTAAAACATGTACTGGCTCTAGACCCCGCACTGTCTTCAGAAAAACGTGCTGGTTTCTAACGGTGAGATCACTTCCTTCAACCAAGGTGAGGCCTAAGTAACGCGCAAGATAGGCGTGCTCAAAGTAGGTTTCGTTATAGGGCCCCGGTGTAAGTAAAGCAATATGAGCATTCGATCCAGCGGGGCTTTGAGATTTCAGGGATTCAATCAAATCCCGGTAGGCATTTGCTAAGGGGGAAACCTGCATCGACTCATAGGCTTTAGAAAACTGCCTGGCGATCAGATTGCGATTTTCAAGGAGATATCCCAATCCGGAGGGTGCCTGAGTTCGCTGGGACAGTACCGACCATTTCCCATCGGGTGCGCGCGCCAAATCAAACGCAATAATGTGAAGATGTTTATTGCCGCGGGGTTGAACACCATGCATTGCGCGCATGTAGCCTGGATGGCCATGCACCAAGGCGGGCGGTATCAAACCTTCTTTTAAGAGATGCTGATCTCCATAGACATCAGACATGATCGCTTCCAGTAGCCGCGCCCTTTGCAAAACGCCGCATTCAATTTCTTTCCAAGCGGATGCGTCGATGATTAATGGAAATAGATCTACTGACCACGGGCGTTGCGGACCGTATTCATCCGCGTAGACATTGTAGGTAATGCCGTTTTCACGAATCTGACGATTGAGTTCTTGTGTTTTTTGATCGAGATCCGCTAAGCCACTAGGCTCTAGCTGATCAAAAAAAATTTTCCAGTGCTTCGCTAGAGTGGTTGCATCCTGATGGAGTTCATCAAAGTGCCCAGCCTTCGCCAAAGGCGCTAGCTGGGTGACTTCTTCGGCAAGGGATGAATGGCTGATATTGGAGGGGTTTGCTTGAAAAGATTCCACGGCTTATTGTCTCACCGGCGCATATCCAGTGTGAACGGAAACTCTTGGCTAACTGCTAGGCTGATATTGGGCTGAACGCCTTCAATCGTTCCGGGGGTATGACCCATGCGGAAGAAGCGGGACAGTCGGCGACTTTCGGCCTCATAAGCATTGATCGGGAAGGTGTCGTAGTTCAGGCCACCTGGGTGGGCTACGTGGTATTGGCAGCCCCCGACAGAGCGTTTCATCCAGGTATCAACGACATCAAAGGTCAGTGGTGCATGGACCCCGATGCTGGGGTGCAGGCTGGATGGTGGATTCCACGCCTTGTATCGAACCCCTGCGATATATTCACCAGTCGTCCCCGTGGGTTGCAGGGGCAAAGGCTCGCCATTGCAAGTAATGGCGTAACGACTTTGATTTAAGCCTGTGATGCGGACCTCTAGTCGCTCGATGGAGGAGTCCACATAACGAGCTGTACCGCCGGTGGCATTTTCTTCTCCCATCACATGCCATGGCTCCAAGGCATTGCGTAAGGTAATTTCCGTGCCCATCGTTTGTACTTGGCCAATGAGGGGGAAGCGGAACTCTAAATGCGGTGCAAACCACTCTGCTTTAAAGGCATAGCCTAAGCTTTGCATCTCTTTGATAATGTCGGCGAAATCCATCTTGATAAAGGTGGGCAGTAAACAGCGGTCATGAAGTTCGGTGCCCCAACGGGTTGCTGGAGCCAAGTAAGGCTCATCCCAGAAGCGAGTGATCAATGCCCTAATTAAGAGTTGCTGAACGATGCTCATTTGGGGGTGCGGTGGCATTTCAAACGCGCGTAATTCAAGTAGGCCAAGGCGCCCAGTTTGACTGTCAGGTGAATACATCTTATCGATGCAAAACTCACTGCGATGGGTATTGCCGGTGACATCAATCAAGATATTACGTAAGGTGCGGTCGACCAACCAAGGTGGCATGCTGGCCCCGTACTTTTGACGATTCTCGTGAATTTGCTTGAGGGCAATTTCCAATTCATAGAGTTGATCATTGCGCGCTTCGTCAACTCGCGGTGCCTGACTGGTTGGGCCGATAAACATGCCGCTAAAGAGATAACTCAGGCTGGGGTGGTTGTGCCAATACAAAATTAAGCTGGCAAGTAACTCTGGTCGGCGCAAGAAAGGGCTATCCATGGGGGTAGCGCCACCCATGACAAAGTGATTCCCGCCACCTGTGCCGGTATGACGACCATCCGTCATAAATTTCTCAGCAGAGAGGCGTGATTCAAATGCGGCATTGTATAAAAACTCTGTGTGTTCAACCAATTCGTTCCAGTTGTGCGCTGGGTGAATATTGACTTCAATGACGCCAGGGTCAGGAGTTACTTGCAATAGTTTTAAGCGAGGATCGCGTGGAGGAGGGTAGCCCTCTAGCACGATCTGATATTGCAGTTCTTCCGCAGTTGCCTCAATGGCTTGTACAAGATTGAGATAATCCTCTAATCTCGCCAGGGGAGGCATGAATATATACAGTGCCCCATTTTTTCCGCCATGTTCATTCTCAGCTGCAGGACCATTCGATCGCATCGGGTCGCGCGTCTCTACACATAAAGCGGTTCTAGTAATCCAGGCAGCCGATTCTTGCCGTTCAGGAATGCGTACATTCTCTGACTGGCTCCACACGCTTGTGCTGGGTGCGGCGCTATTTTTGCCTAAGGCGCGAAACTGTGGATGAATGGGGGTGGAGGTCGCTAGTGGCGGTTTTGGTGAGAAGGGGTCTTCTTCAATCAAATAAGGGTAGTCAGCCTTGCTAGTCCATGGAAGCGAATCTAGTGGCAAGCGATACCCCATTGGTGAGTCACCGGGAAGTAGTAAGAGCCGGTCGTCTCGATAGATCCAGGCACCGGTCTTCCACTTAGTGTCGAAATAGTCTTGGCCCTTGTCGGCTTCAATGGGTAGTACGTAGCCAATGACAGAGTCTAGCTTTTGGGTAAAGACCCGCTTTAGGCGAGTGCGCTCCATCTCATCATCGAGATTGGATTTAAAGGGATCGACGTTGACTGGCAACTTTGATTCGCGCCAGAGGTAGTAGAAAGTATCTTCGTAAGCGGCCTCGATGAAGCGATCTGGTAGCCCTAAATTTTTAGTGAGCGTATGGATAAAGCGATCGGCATCTTTGCTGGTATAGGTAATGGGATGCGATTCATCGGCGAATAGTTTGGGATTTTTCCAGATAGGGGTGCCATCCGCTCTCCAGTAAATAGAGAGGGCCCAACGGGGCAATTGTTCTCCTGGGTACCATTTGCCTTGACCAAAATGGAGGAAGCCGCCATCACCATATTCGGCGCGTAATTTTCCAACTAAATCCGTTGCGTAAGCGCGTTTAGTGGGTCCGAGCGCATCGATATTCCATTCGCGCTCATCACGTCCATTGACGGAGACAAAAGTGGGTTCACCACCCATGGTCAGTCGAACGTCGCCCGCAACGAGTTTTTGATCTACTTTTTCACCAAGCTTCAGGATGTCATTCCACTGCTCTTCGGTATACGGTTTAGTAACGCGGGGAGATTCATAAATGCGCGTCACTTCCATGGTGTGTTGGAATGTCACTTCACACTGATCAACGCCACCTTCAATTGGTGCGGCACCCGAGGGCTCTGGTGTACAGGCCACTGGGATATGACCTTCACCCGCCATTAATCCTGAGGTGGGATCAATACCAATCCAACCTGCGCCTGGTAAATACACTTCACACCACGCATGTAAGTCTGTGAAATCCACTTCCGTCCCGCTGGGACCATCGAGCGATTTGACATCAGGCTTTAGCTGAATGAGGTAGCCGGATACAAAGCGCGCTGCTAGTCCGCAATGGCGCAGTAAATTCACCATGAGCCAGGCCGAGTCACGACAAGAACCGCTGCGCAAGTCTAAGGTTTCGTCTGGAGTTTGAACGCCAGGCTCCATACGAATAAGGTAGCCAATATCATTTTGAACTTTTTGATTGATCTTGACCAAAAAATCAATCGTGCGCATTTCACTACGATCGATCGTCTTGAAGTATTTATTTAAAGTCGAATTACGCATTCTTCCAAGGTAGGGGCGCAATTCTTTTTTAAGATCTGAACTGTAGGAAAACGGGTAGTTTTCAGCGTCTGGTTCCAGAAAGAAATCAAATGGGTTGTATACCGCCATTTCGGTCACTAAATCGACGGTGACTTTAAAGCGTGTTGTCGCCTCTGGAAAAACCAATCTAGCCTGGTAGTTTGAATAGGGGTCTTGCTGCCAATTAACAAAATGACCTTCTGGCTCTACCTTGAGGGAGAAAGAAAGAATATGGCTTCGACAGTGCGGCGCAGGCCGCAGGCGAATGACCTGCGGGCCCAGCTTGACTGGTCGGTCATATTGATATTCGGTAACGTGGTGGAGGGCGGCATGGATAGACATAATCAAAGTCTATGTGTGCACCAATATGCAGAATTATTGCAACGCACATAAATAGTGCTGAAAATAGACTTACGCCCAAAATTGGGTGAAAGAGGTCGATAACGGGGCATTGGAGTCTTTTTCGGAGTTTTGGAAGGAATAAGTTGTAGTTGCACTCCTACCGAAAGTTGATATGCCAAAGCAGACCACCCTGACGATTAGCAGCAAAAATTATTCTTCATGGTCACTACGTGGCTGGCTCATGCTGAAATTCTCTGGATTAAAGTTCCAAGAAGTGCAGGTTGCGCCTGATGATGTCGATAATCGCGCCGAACTGTTGTTGCTTTCACCATCCATCCTCGTTCCTAGATTGGACCACGATGGCTGCAAGGTATGGGATACCTTGGCTATTGGCGAGTATCTCAATGAATTAAATCCTAAGGCGCACTTATTGCCGAGTGATCCCGCAGCCAGAGCGCACTGTCGCTCTATTTGTGGGGAGATGCACTCTGGATTTTCAGCGCTGAGAGCTTCTTTGCCAATGAACATCAAGGGTGATTTTGAATCATTCAAAGTCTGGTCAAAAGCACAGATTGATATCAATCGCATTGTCGTGATTTGGCAAGATTGCCTTTCTACTTATGGTGGTCCTTTTCTATTTGGAAAAGCGCCCACACTGGCTGACGCTATGTTTGCGCCAGTGGTGACGAGATTCCTGACATACAAGGTTGATCTGGATAAGGCTTGCGAGAACTATTGCAAGCACATCATGGCCCTCCCGGAAATGAAGGAGTGGGTGATGGGCGCCCTTGAAGAACCCGATGACATTGAAGAACTTGAAGTGGAGTTTTAATCATGAAGACACCTAGTGCATTTAAAAGTAACACTCAGTTCTCCCATATAAAACCTAGCGATACGCAGTTTTTGCCGGGGGGACTAAGGGACTTCTTCTTATATCGCGATCTTGGCGTTTCTAAAGCTACCAATGGCAAAGTGGTTGCGCATTTGGTAAAAGCCAATAAACCACCAGTTAATGGCACTGGTTGGCACTATCACGTTGCTGAATTTCAGATTGTGGTGATGACAAAGGGTTGGGCGCGTTTTATGTATGAAGACAAGCCAACCTTAGTAGAGGCGGGTGATGTTGTTCATCAAATGCCAGGCATTGTTCATTATCTTTATGACTACTCCCCGGATATGGAGTACCTGGAAATTGTCGGACCAGCAGACTTTGGCTCTGTGCCGGTTGCGATAGGTCCTGCGGAGGTTCCCGGGGTCACGCCATGGAAGTAGTCAAAATCCACAACCCGCTAGCTTCTGATTTTGCAGTCTTATTTCAGCGGATTATGAATCTTTCCAAAGAGCTTGATGTCATGCGTGAGCACTATCACGCGCTCTATCAAAAAATTGAGTCTGGCGAAGTGGGTTTGGACGAAGATAGTGCGCCTGATCTTCTAAAAGAATTCAATGTTGCTGGATTTGTTCATTTTTCCATTATGGCCGCACGGTCTGCCCAGACAGCCGCCATTATTGCCAATGATGTTTCTTTAAGTCGTGTTTTTGATCCCTCTCTGAAGGATTACGAGCGTGCGTTTCGCCATATAGAAAGTAGGTCAAGCTAATGATGTACCGCGCTTATCAAACCTTTGCGAATCTACACAACCCAGTTCGTTCATTTGCTAGCGCATCTGAGCGAGTCTCGAATCACTGGTTTGGAAATTTCACCCTCAATCCTATGCAGCGTTTGGCCGCCCATTATGAGCAAATCTCATTACTGGGTTTTACGCATACAAGGCCTGACTTCAAGATTGCAGAGATTATTGATTCATTGGGTGAGAGTAAGTCTGTTAGTGAAGAAGTGATGCATTCAACGCATTTTTGTAATTTAGTACGCTTCAAAAAAGATGGGGTAGAGGGGCAGCCCAAGATTCTGTTGGTAGCGCCGATGTCAGGACATTTTGCAACTTTGCTTGCTGGTACTGTGAGGACCCTTTTAAAGGATCACGAAGTCTACGTCACTGACTGGTTAAATATTCGGGATATTCCTGTAAGTTGTGGCGACTTTGATTTTGACTCATACATTGAACATATTATTTTGTTCCTACAATATGTTGGTCCCGGCACACATCTGATGGCGGTTTGCCAGCCAACGGTGGCTTGCTTAGCGGCCACGGCAATTATGTCTGAGGACAAAAATCCTTGCGTACCAGCCAGCTTAATTTTAATGGCTGGACCAATTGATGTAAATCAGAGTCCGACCAAGGTGAACGAGTTGGCAACCAGCAAGCCCATGTCCTGGTTTGAGGAAAAGTTAATCGGCATTATTCCCAATCAATTTGGCGGGACAGGACGTCGCGTCTACCCGGGCTTCTTGCAGCTCATGGCTTTTATGAGTATGAATCCAGATCGTCATGCCGAATCTTTTAAAAAGCTTTATGAATACCGCGTCAATGGCGATAACGAAAAGGCGGATGTTATTCATGACTTCTATGAAGAGTACTTTGCCATCATGGATCTCTCTGGACCATTCTATTTAGAGACGATTCGCAAAGTATTTCAGGATTGTGATTTGCCTAATGGCAAGTTGACCTATCAAGGTAGGCTTGTAAATCCAAAAGCCATTAAGAAAACTTTTTTGCTCACAGTTGAGGGTGAGCGCGATGATATTTGTGGCATTGGACAAACCTTAGCCGCACAAGATCTCTGCAGTGGATTGCCTGGCTATATGAAATCCCATCATCTGCAGGCAGGCGTTGGTCATTACGGCGTCTTCAATGGCAAACGTTGGGATACCCAAATTTATCCAGTAGTGCGCAATGTTATTCAGTCATCTCTTTAAATGGGAGGCATGATGCAGGTCTTTATCACTAGAAAAATCACTGCCAGAAAGCGATGCAATGATGGTACTGACAAAGGGTGCAGTTCTTTGATCCCGGGGAAGTACTCCGCCAATAAAACTCTTGATGGCGCGCTGGAGATTTTGCAATCTGGTGGAGAACCTCTCTATCTGTTACCGTTTATTTGGTGGGAGAGAATGGAAGACGGTGATATTTTGCTGGCTTAATGGGAAAGCATTTCGCTTTTTCGGATCTGGTTAAATTTTTCTTCGAATTGGCGGCGCATCTCTCGTCTGAGTTCTGCGGCTTTATGACGTCGCACCTCATCTGGGTTGGATGGCATGAAGGTTGGGACATGGACTGGCTTACGGCTTTCATCCATTGCCACCATTGTGAGAAAGCAGCTATTCACATGCCTAGTTTCTTGAGTGAGAATGTCTTCAGCAATCACTTTAATACCTACTTCGATTGAAGTATTGCCTGTGAAGTTGACTGAGGCGAGAAATGTCAGCAACTCACCCACATGAATGGGTTGACGAAAGGTAACTTGATCTACGCTGAGGGTAACTACATGCCGGCCAGCATAACGACTAGCACAGGCATAAGCTACTTGATCTAAGAGCTTTAAAACATCGCCCCCGTGAACATTGCCAAAGAAATTCGTTTTATCGGGCGTCATCAAGATGGTCATGGTGAGCTGATGGTTTGGCAAGTTCAAAAGGGTTTCCTTATTAAGTATTCAGCATGATGTTTGCTAAAGAAATTACTCTAGCTCCAATTTCTGTTTGGCAACTACGCCTTTGTATGTCGCGTATTCAGAGGCAATTTCTTTTGAGAATGCTTCTGGACCATTCACGTTGATGATGGAGCCCGTTTCTTCAATACGCTTTCTCACGGCAGGATCTAAAACCGCTTTTTGAGCTGCCGCATAAATCTTATCTACTACGTCCTTTGGCATGCCTGCAGGGCCAAGTAAGCCGTAGTAGGCCATTCGGTTTGCCGGGGCTAAACCTACTTCAGCAAAAGTCGGAACATTAGGGAGTTGCGCTAATCGCTTCGGCGCTGCAACCACAATTGGAATGAGCCTGCCATCTTTAATGAATGGCAGTGCGGATGGCAGATTATCAAACATGATGGGTACTTGACCAGCAACGACATCCACTAAGCCAGGGCCTGCGCCACGGTAGGGGATATGAACGATGAAGGTGCCACTTAAGCTCTTGAAGAGTTCAGTTTGCATATGCCCAATGCCGCCGGTGCCGGAGCTTGCATAGGAGTATTTCCCTGGATTCTTTTTGATCACCTCCATGAATGTTTTGAAATCATGTGCAGGGAAGGACGGATTTACAACAATCACATTGGGTGTAGCTGCAATATTGGTGATGGGTGTGAAATCCTTGATCGGGTCATAGCCAATCTTGGCGTTAATTGCAGGATTGGATGCGGTAGTAGAAACCGTTGCAATACCCAGCGTGTAGCCATCTTTAGGTGATCGCATGACTTCAAGTGCGCCAACGGAGCCACCACCACCAGCCTTGTTATCGACAATCACGGGCTGCCCCAGCTGTCTGCTTAATGGATCAGCCATACTACGCGCAATAATGTCAGTACTGCCTCCAGGCGCAAAGGGAACGATGATTCTGATGGGTTTGGTAGGGTAGGTCTGGGCAAATACCCCAAAGCTGGTTATAGAGCTAAAGGCGATTACTGCCAGCTTGCTTGCTAATGTCATTTACTCATTCTCCAAAAGTTTCAATCTATGGGGATCACTAAAAATCTTACTATCAAGAATAGTGGGGGTCTTGGCCTCTTAAAAGAAGCCTCATCCCCAATTTGGGGCACAATTCTCACGCGCCTCGGTCTTGTAAAAGCAAAAAGGCTTCTGAGTCAATTGACCTAGAAGCCTTCTACTATTTGGTTGCGGGGGCAGGATTTGAACCTACGACCTTCGGGTTATGAGCCCGACGAGCTGCCAGACTGCTCCACCCCGCGTCTGAAGCTGTAATTCTACCATTTTTATGTTTTCCTGTCGAGGAAAGCCTGCAATTAAAGCTGGAATCAGGGGTTTTTAGGGGTAAATATCAGCCCTGAGTCAGGCTGCATAAGGAGTAACATATTGCCACGCAACAATGAGATAAGGCCTATTCATGTCAGTCAGCAACCCAGAGTTTTCCGAATCCTCATTATTGAGGCCGGTTGAGGTTTCTCGGCCAGAGCATGCCCACCCAAAGGGTGCCTCCTTTTCACTCATGCTTGCGGCAATTGGCGTGGTTTTTGGCGATATTGGAACCAGCCCACTCTATGCGCTTAAAGAGTGCTTTAGTCCTGAGCATGGCATCCCTTTTTCGAATGAAGCGGTATATGGCGTCATTTCTATGGTGTTTTGGGCGTTTGCAATTGTGGTTTCGCTGAAATACGTGATGTTTGTGATGCGTGCAAATAACAATGGTGAGGGCGGCATCTTGGCATTGATGGCCTTGGCATTGCGTACGGCACCTTCAGGATCAAAGCGCTCCCTCCTAATTATCATGGCTGGAGTTTTTGGGGCCTGTATGTTTTATGGTGACGCCATCATTACCCCTGCTATCTCAGTCTTATCAGCGGTTGAGGGTATGGAGGTTATTTCAAGCGATTTCACGCGCTACATTATTCCAGCCACTATTGTTATTTTGGTCGGTTTATTTTTTATTCAAAAAACAGGCACTGCCGTAGTGGGTAATTTATTTGGCCCTGTGATGTTGGTTTGGTTTGCTGTAATTGGCGCGATGGGCGTCTATCAGGTGGTTGATAACCCACAGATCTTTGCAGCCATGAATCCGCTCTACGCCATTCGGTTTATGGGCGAACATTCCTTGCAAGGCTTTATTGTTCTTGGCGCGGTCTTCCTAGTGCTCACTGGTGCTGAAGCGTTATATGCGGATATGGGCCACTTCGGCGCAAGACCCATACGCCTGGGCTGGTTCTTTATTGTGATGCCTTGTTTGGTGCTCAATTACTTCGGCCAGGGCGCGATGTTCTTGAGTCATCCCGAGAACATCACTAATCCATTTTTTCTGATGGTTCCTGATGTTTTTGTATTCCCTCTAGTCATTTTGGCGACGGTAGCTACAGTAATTGCCTCTCAGGCAGTGATCTCTGGCGCGTTTTCCATGACGAGTCAGGCAATCCTGTTGGGCTTTGTGCCGCGTATGAAAATTCGCCACACCTCCGATCGTGAAATCGGCCAGATCTATATGCCATTAGTGAACTGGACTTTACTAGTCTTGGTGATTGCAGTAGTACTCGCGTTTAAGAAGTCCGAGAATTTGGCTGCCGCTTACGGTATTGCAGTTACCACCACGATGATTGTGACGACATTTTTAGCGGCTATCGTAATGCGGGTTGTTTGGCGTTGGCATGCCTTGTTGGTGGCCTTGGTGATTGGCGCTTTCCTTATAGTTGATCTCGCCTTTCTGTCCGCCAATCTCTTGAAAATTTTGGAAGGCGGTTGGTTCCCCTTGTTATTGGGTGCGGCATGTTTTCTGTTGCTAATGACTTGGTATCAAGGCCGCAAGTTATTGCGTCAACGCTCCATGGAGGAGGGTATTGAGCTGAAGGGCTTTATTGATGTCCTGATGAAAAATCCACCTCATCGCGTTGAGGGTACAGCCATCTTCTTAACGGCCCACGTTGACTACTTGCCCGTTTCCTTTTTGCACAACCTGAAGCATAACCATGTACTTCACGAGCGGGTGTTTTTCCTCAAGGTCAGTATTTGGGATGTGCCTTACGTTAAAGATGAAGAGCGCATTACTTTGCGTGATTTGGGAAATAATATTTATGTGGTGAGGGCGGTTTATGGATTTAATGAGACCCCAGATATGGGCAGGATTATTGAATTACTTGAGAAATCTTCTGGTCTGAAATTTAACTTGATGGACACCTCATTCTTTTTATCGCGTGATACGATTGTCGCTACTGAAATTCCTGGTATGGCCTTATGGCGTGAACGTTTGTTCTGTTGGATGTATCAAAATGCCGGTCGTCAATCTGACTTCTTTAAAATTCCTGCCAACCGTTTGGTTGAGTTGGGCGCCAAGGTTGAGATTTGACCAAGGCTATGTCTTTTCGTGCGCCATTCTCGATTGGAGGCCTCTTACTCATCTGCTGTTTCAGCAATGTAGTATTCGCTACCCCCGCTGAAGAAGCGCAGTTAGAGCGGCTTGATAAGATTGAGCATGAGTTAGAGTTGCAGCGCGATTGGGCTAAATATCGCTGGGATAAAACCAACTCTGAGTGCTATCAACGGTATTTGGTGAACCGCTGTTTGAGCCAGTCTCGCGCTGAATACCGCAAAGAGATTGATCCCATTCGTGCGCAAGAGGTGGAATTGCATGAAGTGCAGCGCGCCTTACGGGCCAGCATCAAAGATCAGCGCGATGCAGCCAAAATCGCAGAGCGCGCTTCTTCTGAGAAAGCTGCTGAACGTGCGGCCAATCAAAAGGATTTTGAAGAGAAACAAAAAGCAGCAGCTGCTCGCGCGGCTGATGTGGAGCAGCGTCGGAAAGATGCGTCTAAGCGTTCTCAGGAAAACAAAGCGGGCACCCAGCTCGATTAATTCATT
>CANCBK010000032.1 GCA_947374315.1 Burkholderiaceae bacterium
AAGATCGGTGAGAGATACACCCTCTCACCCTTGATATTGAACTCAGTCACATCGGTTACCCACTTCTGATTGGGCGCTTTGGCTACAAAGTTGCGCTCTAGTAAGTTGGGGGCTGCCTTACCCACAGACCCCTTATAAGACTGATAGCGCTTGGGGCGCACGGTGGATTTAAGCCCTAGTTGTCCCATGAGCTTTTGTACGGTCTTAGGATCAAGGTAACGCTGTTGGTTACCGAGCTCCAAATGGACTCGCCGATAACCATAGCGACCTTTGTGGCGATGGTAGATGGCGCTGATCTGCGTCTTGATTGCAAGATAGGGATCGGCCTGCTGACTTTGCTGCGCATGATAGTAGTAGACACTTCTGGCCATCTTGGCGACAGCCAAGATGATCTGCAAGGAGTATTGCTGCCTTAACTCAGTAATTACTTGGACTTGTTCTTGCTTGCCAAGTGCTTTTGCTGAGCTAAGGCTTCGAGCTTTTTTAGGTAATCAGTCTCCACCCGACGGTACTCAAGCTCTTGCATGAGCTCCTCAGGAGTCATCTGGGTTACGGGCTTGTTGGTGGGGACAAACGGTTTAAAGGGTTTTGACATGGATGGCCGTCCCTTGGGTTTGGGTTCTAGAGCTGTAATACCACCTTCATTGTAGAGGCGTTGCCAGCGACTGATTGTGCTGGGTGCTGGGATATTAAAGTGGGATGCCGCTTGATTGATCGAGAGCTGGTATTGCTCCATATGCTGCAAGACAGATAGCTTGAAGGTGCTTGAGTACTTGGCATGACCCTTCACAAAACTCTTTTGGCCATGGGCCTTAAAGGCATGAACCCATTTGCGAACATAGGCGTATTTAATGCCATACTGATCTGCAACAGTTTTAAAACCACCCCTGCCAGATAAATAATGCTGAATAACTGCTAGCTTGAGCTCTTTGTTGTATTTGGACATGAGACTGACCCCTTTGAGTTGGATTTGGTGTCCAACTTTTGTGGGTCAGTTCAAATAGGAGCCTTTCTCTTTTCTGTCACTGAGGTTTTGTATGATGGCGATTCAATCTACGAAAGATGCGCTATGACTGAAAAATCATTTAAAGACTTACCCCTTGGTGATGCCCATTTAAGGGAGGAGCGCCTCTCAGGAGGGGATGTCTATGATGGCGTCTTTCTAAGGATGAAGCGAGATCAGGTCAGCTTGCCTGATGGCAAGCAGGCGGTGCGTGAGTACCTCATTCATCCTGGGGCAGTTGCTATTTTGGCCATCTTGGATGACGGTAGAGTGCTAATGGAGCGCCAATACCGCTATCCGATTGCGAAGGTCTGCATGGAGATTCCGGCCGGCAAGCTAGAGGTCGGTGAAGATCGCCTAGTATGCGCGCAACGAGAGCTAAAGGAAGAGACAGGATATGAGGCAAGCAGGTGGAGCTTCATACGCCGCATTCACCCAGTGATCTCCTACTCAACAGAATTTATTGATATCTATTTGGCTGAGGGCTTGGTTTCTGGGAAAAGCCACTTGGATGATGAGGAGTTTCTGGATATATTTGCCGCCCCCCTAGAGGAGCTGCTGGAGTGGGTCGAGCAGGGAGAAATTACCGATGTCAAAACCACGATTGCGACTTATTGGTTGGATCGATATCGTCGCGGCTTGGTGAGTCCTACTCCTATCGAAGAGTGATTCGATAATCCTATTAAAATGGGGTATTGAATTTAGTAGTTTTGCCCCTATATAGGTCTTATGAAAGTTTATAACCTTGCTTGCCCACTGGATCATCGCTTTGAAGGATGGTTTGCCTCTGAGGAGGACTGTCTTGCCCAGCAAGACAAGGGAATGCTTGCGTGTCCCATTTGCGATAGCACTGAAGTGAGTCGGATGCCATCTGCCCCTCATATTGCTAAATCTGGATCCAGCAGGGATGTTTCCACCTCTACGGAGCTTTCTATTGCTGGTGCTACGGTAGCTGACAGTGGCAATATCGGCAGCTCTATCAGTGGCGATGTTGTTGCTTTGACGGGCAACGATCATTCTCATTTAGAAGCTCAGGTTCAGGCTGCTTTTTTAAAGGGCATGCGTGAGTTAATGGGGCGCTCCGAGGATGTCGGAAGCTCGTTTGCGGAAGAGGCCAGGAAAATTCACTATAAGGAATCTCCTGAACGGAGCATTCGCGGGCAAACTACTTTGGACGAGGCCGAGGCTTTGCGTGAAGAGGGGATTGAGGTCATGGCAATGCCAATGATGCCCGCCTTCAAAAACACCCTGCAGTAGTTGTTATTCCCCCAAATCCCCTATACTTGCTAGGCGCTCCATCAGGATTTTTCTGGGGCTTAACTAGGTCATTAGGATAGGGTAAAACTCATGAAACGCTTTTTTCTGGCATTGTTTGCTGCTGTTCTAGCGCTCACCATTCTGGCTTGCTCCAAGTCCCCGGATTCAAAAGAAATCAAGGTTGCTGTATCGCCCGCATCACCACCAATGCTCTTTGATGATAAAGGTCAGATCGCTGGTGTGGATATGGATATTTTCCAGGGCTACTGCCAATCCCGTGCCTGTACTTTTAAAGTGACACCATATGACTGGGCTGGAATGTTGGGTGCGGTATCTAGTGGTCAAGCTGATGTTGCATTCTCAGGCATCTCTATTACCGATAAGCGTAAAGAGGCGATGGATTTTTCTCAGCCTTACTACGACAATGCATGGCATCTTGTCAGCATGAAAAATAAGAATATTCAAATCACCGATTTAAATCAGCTTAAGAAATACTCAATTGGTTATCCACGTGGTATGGCTTACGATGACCTCATTAAGAATGAGCTAGAGCCGAAGGGTTATTACTCGTTGAGTAAGGTCAAGCTCTATCCTTCCTACGCTGAAGTCGTAACCGACCTTCAAAACGGTAATTTAGATTTAGCCTTTATTGAGGAGCCAGTGTTCCTTAATTATGAAAACAAACTGCAGTTGCCGATTCAGAGTAGTTATGTATTTAAAGGTTTTGATAAGCTCGGCTTTGCCTTTGCTAAGGGCTCTAAGTTGCGTGATGACTTTGATAAATACCTCAATGAGCTTGGCCCTGAAAAAATCAAAGCGATACTTGATAAGTGGATGAAGTAAGCACCACTCATTCACACCATCAGAAGTAGTCGAAAGTCCGCCCTATGACTTTTCTGGATATTCTTGCCCAGTTAGCTCAGGGCATTTCTTATACGGTTCTGGTAACGCTAGTTTGCTCCGCCACTGGTCTAGTGGTGGGTTTAATAATGGCTTGTCTGCGTCGTCTTGAGATCACTTGGCTCACCCCCCTGATTGATGCCTATACCTATGTATTTAGGGGTGTACCAGTGCTCGTTTTACTCTTCATGGTGTACTTTGGCTTGCCTGGCATTGGTTTTAAGGTTCCCCCGCTGATGGCGATGTCGCTGAGCTTGGGTCTAGTTGCATCAGCCTATTTGGCTGAGGTATTTCGTGGGGCGTTTAACTCGGTAGATCCTGCTGAAGTCATTGCAGCGCAGGCAATGGGCATGACGCGAATTCAGGTGTTGAGCTATATCGAGTTACCGCAGGTGCTCCGATTCTCTGTACCTGGGATGGTTAATGAGTTCACCTCAGTCTTAAAGTATTCGCCATTTGCCTATACCGTTGGCATTCCGGAGATTACTAAGCAGGCCATGACGCTGACCTCAACCACTCTGCGTGGAATCGAGGTGTATCTGGCGGTGGGTATTCTCTATTTTTTGATTTATCGAATTTGCTTGCTTGGTGTTCAAGTGCTCAGTAGGCGCTACCAAATTCCAGGCGTGAGCCCAGCATGAGTATCAACATTTCCTTTTTCAACGAGGTTAATACGTGGCATTAATTCAGATAAGAGATCTGGTGAAAGAGTTCGATGGGCAGACCGTCTTATCCGACATCAATCTCAATTTAAATGAGGGGGATGTGCGGGTATTGATGGGCGCATCTGGCTCTGGTAAGTCTACTTTATTGCGCTGTCTCAATCGCCTGGTTGAGCCCACCTCTGGATCCATTGTTTTTAGAGGTAAAGAAGTGTTGGGCCCCAATGTGGATGTGCGGGAGCTGCGTAAGCAAATTGGTTTCGTCTTTCAGCAATTTGCTTTGTATAGTCATTTAACTGTTTTGGACAATGTCTCATTAGGTCTGCGTAAATTGCACGGCATGGGCAAAGCTGAGGCCAAAGAGAGGGCCTTGTTGGAGTTATCCCATTTTGAAATGACTCCCCATCAGAATAAATATCCCTCCCAACTTTCGGGTGGTCAAAAGCAGAGAGTTGCTATTGCTCGTGCATTGGCTATGGATCCTGCGGTCCTGGTTCTCGATGAGCCAACATCCGCACTGGATCCTGTAATGTCTAGAGATGTGGCCGATCTGATCAATCACTTGCATGGCGAGGGAATCACGATGATTTGTGTCACCCATGATCTCAGCTTGGCGCGCAATATTGCAGATACTGTGATGTTCTTGGATCGTGGCGTCATCCGCGCTGATGATCGAATTGATGTGCTGAGCAAACACTCTGATCCGGATATTCAGGATTTTTTTGGCTCCAAGGAGCGGTTCTGATGGGTGGATGGCTTTCCTTCTTCCGTGATCTCTCGGAGCAGATGCCTTTGATTTTGACTGGTCTGATCAAGACCCTGGAATTGGCTGGCTTGATTAGTATTTCTGGGTTGCTGCTGGGGGTTGTAGTGTTCTACCTTACGCTCAGTAAAAATAATTACATACGCAATACCATCAATGCTTACATCTCTTTCTTCATTGGCATGCCCTTAATCGTTTTGTTGTTCTTGATGTATTACGGCCTGCCGCAATGGGGAGTTCGACTTTCGCCACTTACCGTTGCTTTCATTGGCTTTACATTCAATGTAGCTGCTTACAATGCGGCCTATCTAAAGACTGCCTTTAATGGCTTGGATAAAACACAGTTAGAGGCTGCGAGTGCGCAGGGTTTTAATCCCTTGCAGATTTTTGAGTTCATTACTTTGCCGCAGGTGATTCGACTTTCGATTCCGGCGCTGACCAACCAGGTGATTGCCAACCTCAAAGACAGTTCGGTCGCCTTCTTGATTCAGTACACCGAATTCTTTGCTCGCGTGCAAGAGTTGGCTGCCACCAACTTCCAGTTCTTCAAAGCTTATTTATTGGCTGCCTTAGTTTATCTGGCATTGGTCTCGGTAATCGTGTTGTTTGCTCGCGCAATTGAGAGACGCTACTTTATTCCCGCTTAATCAACATAAACTGGGTATAAAAAAGCGACCCGAAGGCCGCTATTTTTATAACCAAGAACTACCGGTGACATTACTTCGAAGTTGGCATCACAAATTCTGCGCCCTTGGCAATACTTTCTGGCCAGCGTTGCATGACACTCTTTTGCTTGGTGTAGAAACGCACACCTTCTTTGCCATAGGCATGCATATCGCCAAAGAGGGATTTTTTCCAGCCACCAAAACCATGCCAAGCCATTGGAACAGGGATGGGTACATTAATGCCCACCATTCCGACCTGAACGCGGCGTGCAAATTCACGGGCAATGTTGCCGTCACTTGTAAAGCAGGCTACACCATTACCAAATTCGCAAGAGTTCACCAAATTCAATGCTTCTGTAAAGTTGGCCACACGTAAGCAAGAGAGTACTGGCCCGAAGATTTCTTCGAGATAGATCTTCATGTCTGGAGTGACGCCATCAAAGAGCGTGCCGCCAATAAAGAAACCATCCTCAAGACCTGCTACTTTCAATCCGCGGCCATCTACCAATAGTTTGGCACCTGAGGCAACACCACTATCAATGTATCCAGTGATGCGCTCCAAGGCTGCCTTAGTAACGATTGGACCCATTTCAGCATCGAGTTCCATGCCGTTCTTTACCTTGAGGGTTTTGGTGCGCTCAATGAGTTTTGGCATAATTTTTTCAGCCACATCACCAACCAAGACTGCCACTGAGATGGCCATGCAACGCTCACCAGCGGAGCCGTAGGCTGCACCGATTAATGCATCAATCGTTTTATCAATATCAGCATCAGGCATGATCACCATGTGGTTCTTTGCGCCACCTAAAGCTTGTGAACGCTTGCCAAAGTGAGCGCAGCGCTCATAGATGTAGTTTGCAATTGGGGTGGAGCCTACAAAGCTCACCGCCTTCACATCCGGATTCTCGATCAAGGCGTCAACCGCTTCTTTATCGCCTTGCACTACGTTAAATACGCCATCAGGTAAACCCGCTTCTTTTAAAAGCTTGGCCATAAATAATGATGCGGAGGGATCTGTAGGGCTTGGCTTGAGGATGAAAGTGTTGCCGCAAGCGATCGCTACGGGGAACATCCACATGGGAACCATCACAGGAAAGTTAAATGGCGTAACGCCAGCGACTACTCCCAAAGGTTGACGCATCACCCAGTTATCGATACCGGTAGAGACTTGCTCTGTGTAATCGCCCTTCAGAAGCTCTGGAATGCCTGTGGCAAATTCCACAATATCAATACCGCGGGTCACTTCACCTTGGGCATCAGTAAACACCTTGCCGTGTTCGGCAGTAATCATGGCGGCTAATGCATCACGATTGGCGTTGAGGAGCTCAAGGTACTTGAACATAATGCGTGCACGGCGTAGCGGGGAGGTCTGGCTCCAGCTCTCAAATGCAGTTTGGGCAATGGCCACAGCGGCGTCTACTTCTTGGCGGCTGGCTAAGGCTACCCGTCTTGCAACCACTCCTTGGGCGGGGTTAAAAACATCGGCAAAACGGCCGTCTTTAGGGCTGATGACTTGACCGCCAACAAAGTGGCCAACATCTTCTTTTGATTCAAAGGCTTGCGGTGAGCTCATAGTATTTAGCTTAATCATTTTTTGACTGGTTTTAGGTTCAATAAAGCCACTTCAGCGATTGCCTGCGTAACCTTATAGTCTCGTTTATCCTACTGTCAGCATTTTATCGCTTCCACCACTTTTTCGCATTTTGGGATCAAAAGGGCATTTAAATGAGTCTTCTATTTTCCAGTTTTACGTTGAGCTCCCCCCGGGGCCCCTTGACCCTTGCTAACCGAATAGTAGTGGCGCCAATGTGCCAATATTCAGCCTTGAATGGGGAGGCCCAGGATTGGCACTTAATGCACTGGGGCAATCTTCTGAATAGCGGTGCGGGCCTTTTTATCATTGAGGCTACTGGAGTGACTCCGGAAGGTCGCATTACCCCGGCATGCCTAGGGCTTTGGGACGATCGTACGGAAGCCGCCCTGAAGGATAAGCTCAGCAGGGCTCGTAAGCTGGCACCAGCTACGCCCGTGATTATTCAACTCGCCCATGCTGGCCGTAAGGCCTCTAGCGCTACGCCATGGAATGGTGGGCAATTACTAGCAACAGAGCAGGGTGGCTGGGAGACGCTTGCACCTTCGGCCATTGCGCAACTGGAGGGCGAACGTTTGCCACATGAGCTTTCGAAGGTCGAGTTATCAGAATTAATTACAGCATTTGTGACGGCAGCGCAGCGAGCGGATCGCATTGGGATCGATGGTATTGAATTACATGGTGCCCACGGCTATCTCTTGCATCAATTTCTGTCGCCGATTGCCAACCAACGTACCGATGAATATGGCGGCACTTATGAAAACCGTATTCGCTTTCCATTGGAATTATTTAAAGCTGTACGAGCAGCCTACCAAGGGGTATTGGGTATCCGTATTTCTGCCAGCGATTGGATTGAAGGTGGCTGGACTCCTGAGGAGACGGCAGATTTTGCATCCAGGCTTAAGCCGATCGGATGTGATTTTGTTCATATCTCATCTGGCGGAATCTCTCCAGCGCAAAAGATTGCGATTGGACCGGGCTATCAAGTGCCTTTTGCAAGGATCATTAAAAACCGCTCAGGTATTCCAACGATGACGGTTGGCTTGATTACTGAGCCTCAGCAGGCCGAAGATATATTGCAAGCAGGGGATGCGGATTTAATCGCTCTAGCCAGAGCATTTATGTACAAGCCACGTTGGGCTTGGGAGGCGGCAGCGGCCTTGGGTGGCACGGTGCCGTCGAATGAGCGTTACTGGCGCTGCTTGCCTCGTGAAGCCCAAGCTATTTTTGGGGAGGTGAAGGTTGGACAGCGATAATTTAGAGATTAATTGCTTGCTGTAAAAAGTGAGCCCCCTTAAATACAGAATTGAATGAACTGCAAATGAAGCAACACTCCGTAAGAGAATCCTGGTTGGAAGACGCCGTAAGACATTTAGAGCCGGTGTTTTCTAAAGCTGGTTATGCCATTCCACCGGTGCGCGTATCGTGTGGTTTTCCAGCTTCTAGCAGCCCGAGAACAACGCTGGGGCAATGCTGGCCCCGCGAGCGCTCTGGAGGTGGTGTGAATGAGATTTTCATCTCCCCTAAACTGGATGATCCCGTTCAACTCTTAGACACGCTAGTTCATGAACTCTGCCATGCCGTGGACGACTGCTTCAGCGGTCACGGGGAAGACTTTAAGGGCATTGCTCAAACCGTAGGTTTAGAAGGTCCCGCTAGAATGGCGCACGCCACTGAAGAGCTGATGGTGAGATTAATGATGATTAGCCAGGAGCTCGGGCCATATCCACATCAGGCTATCGTATTTCCTCCCCCAAGACCGAGTAACGCCAGTCGCAATAAAGCGAAATGCGGCCAATGTGGGTACGAGGTTACTTTGCTAAAGAAGTGGGCTACCTATGGGGCGCCTATTTGCCCTAAAGACAATATTCGAATGCAAGAAGCAGTTATCGAAACTATCGAAAACACAACTGAACATGATACTGAGTCTGTTACAGGCTCAAAGTCCAAGCCTGATGAGATCCGCCGTGCAATTAGCTAATACAGTAATTTTAATTTAGTTGGCTGCGGTAGAAGGACTCCAGACGGAGTCCTTTTTACTTGCCTTGGCGATTTCGGCCAAAATCTTTTCATGTAGCAGGCAATCATCTTCACTTGCTGTGATGAGTTTGAGTTTTGTAGGCAAGGCTTTCATTTGCCCAGAAGCATCGGTTCCAACCGTATAGTCAATCAGATCAATTGACAGATCTTCTTGGCCACGCGTCATGGCAACGTAGACTTCAGCTAATAGCTGAGCATCCAGCAGCGCGCCGTGAAGCGTGCGGTGCTGATTGCCAATTGAAAAACGTTCGCAAAGTGCATCAAGTGAATTGCGCTTGCCCGGGAACATTTGACGGGCGTCGAGAAGGGTATCTGTTACCTTAGATGCGAGACCTCTAAAAGGAGGGCGCTTGAGTAAGGCAAACTCGTTATCCAGGAACCCTAAGTCAAAGGGCGCATTATGAATCACTACTTCAGCGCCATCGATAAACTCAATAAGCTCTTCTATAACGTTAGCGAATATAGGTTTATCAGATAAAAATTCACGAGAAAGTCCGTGAACTGCAAACGCACCCGCATCAATATCCCGTTCGGGATTAATGTAATGGTGAAATGTTCTATCCGTGAGGCGCCTGCCAATCATCTCAACACAACCGATTTCAATAATGCGATCGCCAGTGGCGGGATTGAGGCCGGTAGTTTCGGTATCGAGGATAACTTGACGCATTAGGTGCCTTCCAATACGGATGAGGGGATCTCCATTGGGCCTGTACCTGCATATTTATCGAGATAAAGATAAATCACTGGCGTAATAATTAGGGTAACAAATTGAGAGAAGATTAAGCCGCCTGCCACGCTAATGCCCAGAGGTTGGCGTAGTTCCGCGCCGGCCCCAATTCCGAAGGCGATAGGGAGTGCACCCATTAAGGCGGCGAAGGTGGTCATCATAATCGGGCGGAATCGCAAGATACAGGCTTCGCGAATAGCCTTCTCAGGAGACATGCCCTGATTACGTTGGGCATCTAAAGCAAAGTCGATCATTAGAATCGCATTCTTCTTCACAATACCAATTAATAGCAAAATACCAATCGACGCAATGATGGTGAGCTCAAAGCCAAAAAGACGCAGTGCCAAGATGGCACCAATGGCGGCAGATGGTAAGCCCGCCAAAATCGTAAGGGGATGAATATAGCTTTCATACAGAACGCCCAAAATAATATAAATCACACCAAGGGCGGCAAAAATTAAGATCAACTGACCCGATTGATTACTTTTAAATACAGCAGCATCGCCACCATAGCTAGTAATGATGGAGGCAGGTAAATTGATTTCCTTAGTGTAGGACTCAATCTTTTTGGTGGCGTCACCCAAGAAAACGTCTGGTGCCAAATTAAATGAAAGTGTCACTGCGGGAATCTGCCCCTGATGATTCACGGCAGTGGGGCCAATGGTTCTGATAAAGCTCGCTACGCTAGAAAGCGGAATCAATTTATCCGTTGCGCGACCGCGAACAAAGATCTTGTTGAGATCGGTTTCATATTGGCGATCCTCTTCGGCAGCCTCAAGAATGACGTAGTAAGTATTTACGGGGGTGTAGATCGTGGAAACTTGTCTTTCTCCATAGGCGGAGTAAAGTGCCGTCCGAATATCGGTAATCGTGACACCAGCGCTAGCTGCTTTTTCACGGTCAATGTTTATCCTGACATTTAGACCTTTGAGTTGTGAATCGCTGGTGACATCGCGGAAGATGGGGTCGGCACGCATCTTCTGCATCAACTTATCCGCCCACTCATTCACGCCTTCAAAGCCCACGCTTTGTAATGTAAATTGATAGCGACTCTTGCTACTCTTTCCGCCGAGCTGCAAGTTCTGAACGGGGCGCATATAAACTTGTAGCCCTGGGATTTCCTTGAACTTTGCCCTTAGTCCTTCCATGATCTTGGCCATTTTGGCGCGATCACCTTTGGGCTTGAGAATAATAAAAATTCTCCCGGTATTGGATCCCGAGCTGGCTCCGCCCCCTATTACGGAGATGGAGCTTGCTACGTTTGGATCAGTGTTCACTAAAGCAGCCGCTTGGTCCTGCAATACCAACATCGCCTTAAAGGAAATATCTTCTGAGGCTTCAGTGGTCGCCAAAATCTGCCCAATATCTTCTTCTGGAAAAAAGCCTTTAGGACTGTTAATAAATAGCGCAACCGTGATTACGAAAGTGGATAGCGCTCCCCACAGTACTTTTTTGCGATTGAGGAGGGCTAAGTCTAGATAGTGAATATAGGTCTTCAGCATCCAATCAAAAAAGCGATCAAACTTTTTATTGATTGCGTACTCTTTGGCATGTTGCCCGGGCTTCGGCAAGAAGCGGCTACACAGCATGGGGACTACCGTAAGGGACACTAGAGCGGATACCAGAATCGATAGCGATACAACTACGGCAAATTCTCTAAAGAGCAGGCCGATCGGACCTGGCATAAAAAACAGTGGAATAAATACGGCGACCAGGGAGATGGAGATTGAGATGATCGTAAAGCCTACTTCTTTGCTGCCCTTAAGGGAGGCCTTGAGTGGATCCATGCCCTGTTCAACATAACGCATGATGTTCTCTAGAACCACAATCGCATCATCAACTACGAGGCCCACTGCAAGCGTTATTCCCAGCAGGGAAATATTGTCTAGACTGAAGCCAAGAAAGTAGAGCAGAAAAAAAGCGCCAATCAAGGAGATGGGTAGGCTAATCGATGGAATGACTGTTGCTGCGATGTGCTTTAGGAAGAGGAAGATAACCAGCACCACCAGTAAGACGGTTAAAGCCAGCGTAAGATTAACGTCATGAATTGCTTCAATGATCGATAGGGAGCGATCATTCAAAAGTTGCAGTTGGACTGATTCAGGCATCTGTTTTTGTAATTGCGGCAATAGAGCCTTAACCGCTTTGACTACTTCAACTGTATTGGCATTTGGCTGGCGCAGGACAGCAATCGCAATTGAGCGCTCTCCATTGGCGCTAGCGAGTGTTTTGACATCCTCATAACTCTCAATAACTTCGGCAACATCTTTGAGGTAAATGGGCAAACCATTTTTTTGGCTAATGATGAGGTTGGCAAATTCCTCTGGCCTTACTAGCTGAGGGTTGGCGTAAATCGTGATGGATTGGCGTGGACCATCCAAAACGCCTACTGGACTATTGGAGTTTGCTTTATTGACTGCAGTGGATACATCGTCAATGGTTAAGTTGCGATTCGCTAGAGCATCGGGATGTACGCGTACACGGACCGCATATCGCTTTGCACCATAGACGAGAACCTGAGCTACGCCGCTAATGGTCGAGAGGTTGGGTGATAGTAAGTTTTCGGCATACTGATTCAAATCAGAGAGGCTGATTGATGGCGAGTTCATTCTCACTACCAACACCGGTGTATCGGCCGGATTAATTTTGCGATAGGACGGAGGTACCGTCATTTCAATTGGTAGTCGCTTCTGCGCTCTCAGAAGTGCGGCTTGGACATCGACGGCCGCTTTATCAATATCGCGATCATTGCTGAACTCCAGGGTAATGCTGGTACTGCCTAGAGAATTGGTAGAGCTAATGACGGTGACGCCATCAATCGTCGAAAACTCTTTTTCCAGAGGTAGCGCTACGGCCGATGCCATATTTTCTGGTGAGGCGCCAGGGAGCGATGCGCTCACTGAGATTACTGGAGTATTAAAACTCGGGAGGGCCGCAACGGGTATCTTTAAATAGGCGATGGTGCCGGCAATGACGGTGGCTACTGAAAGCAATACCGTCATTACAGGGCGCCGAATACATAATTCGGAAAGCGTCATTTTTTGTCTGTTGTCGTTGTGGTTGCTGGGCTAGTGGCCGGACCTGTTGGTGTCACGGGGGCCAGAGCCTCTTTTTTGGCTTCCCGGATTTTGCTTCCAGGGAGTAAATTTTGCTTCCCTTCAACTACCACTCTATCTCCGGGGTCGATGCCCGTGATTACTGATAGACCTTGATAGTCGTAAATGACTTTGATCGGCTTTGAGACGGCCTTATCGTCTTTGTCTACGACATACACTAGCTTGCCCCTTGGATTAATGACGACCGCTTGCGATGGCACTGCCAAGGCATCTTTTAAAGTGCTTGCGATTAAGGAGACGCGTGCAAATTCACCGGGTAGCAGGGTCATGGAGTCATTTGGAATTTGCGCTTTTACGCGAACTGCCGCAATGGATGGATCAACTTGGTTATCAATCACCAATACCTTGCCTTCATAGGGCTTTTTCCCGGTATCGCCTACCGTCACTTTGACTGTGAGTGGCTCGCCATCCAATTGATTTTCCAGCAAAATTGGAATGTCTTTTTCTGGGATGACGAATTGAACATTGATGGGATTTAATTGTGTAATGGTGACCATT
This sequence comes from Burkholderiaceae bacterium, assembly GCA_947374315.1. The sequence continues at coordinate 13,223 of CANCBK010000032.1, forward strand.
GAGCCAACGCTAGAAGTTGCGGTGGAGCTCGTTGCAGTTGATACGATATTGCTTGCTTGCACAAGTGAGCCTGGAAATACATTAATAATGCCGGCGCGCCCATCAATCGGGGAGCGGATGTAATCAAAGGAGAGCTGGACTTCGGCGGCACGAGCAGCGGCTTGTGCCGACTTCGCATTGGCCAATGTCGTTTCTAGACCAGCCTTAGAGATGAAATTTTTGGCAACCAATTCTTTGGCGCGTAAGTATTGTTTTTGCGCATCATCTGCCAGCGCTTTGAGTTTTTCATAATTCGCTCTGTCGTTACGATCATCCAGCGTAAACAGCAGATCGCCTTCCTTAACCTCTTGACCATCCTTCACGTTAATCTTGGTAACCGTATTGGTAACCATGGGGCGAATATCCACGATGCTATTGGAAACGATTGTGCCGGTGGCTTCCATAATTAAAGGGATGTCTCTCTTATCCACTATGACGGTGGTGACGGTAACCGGTCCGCCAGCCTTATCCGTGGCAGGAAAGAAGTAGTCGAATGCCTTTGATCCAACGTATAGAGCCAGCAGTACTGCCAAGAGGCGCCATTTATATTGAATGGCAAATGCTTTGGCTGTCGCGTAGTCTAACTTTTTGACTTGGTCTAAATAGGGGGAGAGTTTTTGCCACAGCCTGCATAAACGAGACTTGATCCAATTTTTTAGAGTTGGCAGTTTGGCAACGGCTTTATCGAGTTCAGATTCAATTTTTGACACGGTCTCGGAGTTTTTCTTGGTTTTATATGGGTTTAGCGGCGACTTCTATCGCTACTTTGAATCCGCTTATTCTCTCATAAGACCACCAAAAACGGGCTTGCAAGCACGCATCTGGCTTATGGCAGAAATTCCTCTACGCCTCGGTTCGCTAGGAGGTCGGCCAGCTCGTTTCCGGGGTGTCCGTTATGCCCACGCACCCAGTGCCAAGAAATAGTGTGGTGGGGGATGAGGGCGTCTAATTCTTGCCACAAATCGGCATTCTTGACGGGGTCTTTGCTGGCCGTCTTCCAACCCCTTTTTTTCCAGCCTTCGAGCCACTCGGTGACCCCTTTTTGCACGTACTGCGAGTCAGTCCAGAGCTCTACTGAGCTGGTTTGCTTGAGGGCTCGGAGCGCATGAATAACCGCGCTAATTTCCATGCGATTGTTCGTAGTGAGTTTTGCTCCACCATGAATGTGTTTTTCGTGGCCCCCCGAACGTAGAACAGCGCCCCAGCCACCAGGGCCAGGATTGCCTTTGCAGGCGCCATCGGTATAAATGACGATATGGGGTAAGTTGTTGGTATGGGACATAGGCTTAATTTACTGGGTCTTGGTGATTGACCAGATTCTGACGGTTTTCAGTGGCGGCACTCAGTTGGGGGATTGCTGGAATACGTTTGCTCTGGATCTGACCAATCAGACGCATCCCTTGTTGGCGCTTAATGGCCGATATCAAGAAAACGGCCCCAAAAATCGGCCACCAGCGATTGCCAGCTGGCTCCATGAAGTCCATTCTGGTCATGCCAGACTGACCGCTGAGTGGAAGCTTGTAGCAGCCAAAATGGCCTCGATCGAGAGAGAAGTTCAGGAGCTGTAACCAGTCTTTGATTCTGAGGAGACCAATAAACTGACCATCTCGAGGTAGGTATGGCGTGCCGATTAGTCTGCTTAGATATTGGCGTATGCCCCAAAGGCTGGCGGGATTAAATCCCGAAATAATCAATCGACCCTCTGGCCGAAGGACCCGCTCAGCCTCCCTCAAGACTTGATGGGGGTCTGCGGCGAATTCCAATACATGGGGCAATACCAATAAATCGATTGTTTCGGAGGCAAATGGAAGCTCATTGGCGCTGCCCTCAATTTGATGCCACTGAAATCCGTTGGCATGCTTTTGGCGATCATTGGAGTTGATGAGTAGGGCATGCAAAGGCATGCGATTTTCCGCCAAGGTATTGATTTGTGGCAAGCCAATTTGTACCGCATGAAAACCAAAGACATCCGCCACTATTTGATCAAAGCATTTCTGCTCCCAGGCAAGCACATAGCGTCCAGGAGGGGACTGCAGCCACTTTTCCCATGAACTCCATGGTGGTGCAGGCATCTGAGATGGGGAGGGTGGGGTTGGTATCATCTGTCTATGGTGAAGAATACTTTATTGCAGGTTTGGCCGATACCGGCCTTTGACGACAATTACATCTGGTGTGTCCATGACGGCCATTCTGCGCTCATCGTCGACCCGGGGGATGCCGCTCCCGTATTGCAGTACCTCGAACAAAAAAAGCTGACTCTGACAGGTATTCTAATTACCCATCATCATGCTGACCATACTGGTGGAATTCTTGCTTTATTACAGGCTGTCGATTCCGCTATTTCGGTATACGGACCAGCGAGTATTGATATCCCAGGGCGTACCAATGCGGTAGTGGAGGGTGACAAGATTGAAGTGCTTGCGCCACGCATTAGCCTTGAGGTGTATGAAGTGCCCGGTCATACATTAAGTCACATTGCGTATTTTGCCAATATGCAGGCTAATGTTGTAGAGCCAATGTTGTTTTGCGGAGATACGTTATTCGCTTCGGGCTGCGGCCGCTTGTTCGAGGGGACGCCAACCCAGATGAGCCACTCTCTGGCGAAGTTTATTGCGTTACCAAAAAATACCTTGGTGTACTGCACTCATGAATACACCTTATCCAATATTCGGTTTGCATTGGCGGTTGAGCCGAATAATGCCAACCTAATTACTTGGGCGGAAACCGCTCAAGCACTTCGCGATCAAAATTTACCGACTTTGCCAACGACTATCGGGCAAGAGTTGCAGGTGAATCCATTTATGCGTTGCGATCAAAAAGCAGTAATTGATGCAGCGCTGCAAGTTTCTGGAGAAAAATCGCTGCCAACGCCTGCACATGTCTTGGCGGTCATTCGCGGCTGGAAAGATCGATTCTGATGTTATGGCGTTATGCGGCAATATTGATGATTGCCGTACTCTCTGGTTGTGCGACTAATGGGGATTGGTCTTCCAATACGCCGACGCACAAAGATCCTCGTGCTGCTCGGGCTAAACGTGTGAACTTGCAGAACCAATCCGTCAGCGATCTGTATGCGCCTTCCAGCAATTTGTGGATTCGGATTCGAGATGGCTTTGAGATGGAGCCCTTGAATACTCCTTTGGAGATCGAGCAAGTGCGTTGGTTAAGCGCTCGCCCTGACTATGTGAACCGCTCTATGGCCCGTTCTTCACGTTATTTGTTTTATATCGTGCAAGAAGTCAACGCACGCAATATGCCGACGGAGATTGCACTCCTTCCTTTTGTCGAGAGTGCCTTTGTAACCAATGCTAAATCTAATGCTAAAGCCATGGGTCTATGGCAATTTATGCCAGCCACTGGAAAAGATTTTAGTTTGACGCAAAACGTCTTTAGGGATGAGCGCAGAGATATATTGCAATCTACCGATGCTGCCTTGGATTATTTGCAGCGCTTGAATAAACAGTTTGGTAGTTGGGAGCTTGCTTTGGCCGCCTATAACTGGGGTGCGGGTAATGTCGCAAAAGCTCAGAAGCGAAACCTAGCGGCGGGCTTACCAACCGATTACCTCAGTTTGCAGATGCCTAGTGAAACGCGGAATTATGTTCCTAAATTGATGGCATACCGTCAAATTGTTTTGGATCCGCAGGCCTTTGGAATTGTTTTACCTGAGTTGGAAAACCACCCATACTTTGTAGCAGTTGATGTTGGCAGAGATATTGATGTTGAATTGGTGATGAAGCTTGCCGATATTCCACCTGAGGAGTTTCATAGTCTGAATCCCTCTTTTAATAAGCCGGTGATTCTGAGCAATGCTAATCAACAGATTTTATTGCCATTCGGACATGCAGAAATCTTTCAAGAAAACCTCAAGCAATACACTAAGCCTCTGTCAACATGGACAGCGGTGCAGGTCACCAAGACTGAGTCGGTCGACCAGTGCGCCAAGACTCTTGGTGTAGATGTAGAGACTTTGCGAGCAGTGAATGGCATTCCAAAGGGAATGCGAATTCGTTCGGGATCCACCGTTTTGGTGCCGAAAACCAGCCGTCGTCCAGGCGATATCTCTGTAGCAATGGCAGAAAACGGCAGTTTAAGTTTGGATAAGCCGCCCCCTCCGATGCCTAAAAAATGCGCAAAAGGGGCTAAATGTCCTGTTGTGAAGTCCCCAAAAGGGGGAACTAAGGGTAATTCTTCTGCAAATAATGCTGCATCTCAGCATAAATCCGCATCGACAGGACTTGCAAAATCTGCGAAAAATAGTTCTGCGAAAGCGACTGGCCCCACAGTGAAGACATCAAACAACAAAGGGGCTAGCAAGATTCAGTAACTTTTATTTACTTTTTAGGTTGACCATGTCCTATAAATCAGAACACGAACGCTCCATTAAAGACCCGGATGGTTTTTGGGGAGAGCAGGCTAAGTTAATTCATTGGGAAAAGCCATTCAATAAAGTTCTGGATTATGCAA
>CANCBK010000033.1 GCA_947374315.1 Burkholderiaceae bacterium
GCCTGCCCGTCAACGAGAAGCCTTCCTGATGCGTTATTGGGATGAGCTGAGCATTTCTGAAACTGCCCTTGCCATGAGTTGTAGTGAGGGAAGCGTCAAAACACACTGCTCAAGAGCCACTCAGGCTTTAGCTAAAGCATTGAAATTAAAAGGAATTACGCTGTGAACCGCAATAATGAAGACATCTTAAGTCCAGCCGAAGTCGACCAATTTGGCTTGACCGCTGCTGCCCTGCTCCGTCAAGGATCCCAATCCTTGCCAGTTGACATTAAAGATCGTCTGTATGCGGCTCGCCAGAAAGCACTTTCCATTAAAAAACCTGAAAAAGTACGGGTTCAGCAACATGTATTGGCCAATATCCCCGGCAACTGGTCTTCTGGATCACGCTCATTTTGGGATAATGTAGGCTGGATCGCCCCATTAATTGTTCTGGTTTTTGGCTTAATCGGCATTGCCCAATGGCAAGAAGATTCCCGCATTAACGATATCGCTGATGTAGATGCCGCATTACTCACCGACGATGTCCCGCCGGATGCCTATGCTGATAGTGGCTTTATGCAATTCCTCAAAAACGGTCCAATCACTGATTCGGATAAGAGTTCCCCGGGCTCATCCAACTCAAATAGCCCCTCTTAAGCTCAATATCGAATCTCGTGAGCACATGCTAAAAACCCTCAGATCCTTGTCTGCCTCCCTCACCATTAGCACTGCGCTAATGATGGGTCTGGGCGCACTTGGATTAACCCAGAGCCCTAGCGTCTTAGCCCAAACATCACCGGGCGCTCATGGGAAAGCGACTGGAGTTCCCGAGAAAAAACCCGATGGCACCTGGGAAGGCCTCAAACCAGAACAGCAAAAAATCTTGGCGCCATTAGAGGGCGACTGGGATTACATGCTTCCGGAAAGTCGCAAAAAATGGGCTCTGATTTCTAATGTTTACCCGAAGATGAGCGAGACGGATCAGCAGCGCCTACAGTCCCGCATGACTGGCTGGTCCAACCTCTCTCAAAAAGATCGCCGCGTAGCTCGTGAAAACTATTTAAGCAGCCTAAAGTTCCCTGCTGAGAAAAAAGCTGAGGCATGGAGCGCCTATCAAAAGCTCAGTGATGAGCAAAAAAAGAAATTGGCAGATGCGGAAATGAATAAGAAAAAGCCGACTGCCGCAAATGCGCCAACATTGCAACAACATCCCATCACACAAAAATCGAGTTTTTCGCCCACCCTACCGGCCAACAGCATACCGCCCCAAGAAACCTCAGCACCTGGCACTAGCAGCTCCGATAGCAGCTCTAGCAATCCTTATTAAGCGTGATGACCCCCGCTGAATTAAACGCCTTACCGTCACCACCATTTTTGCGACGCGTATCCTGTGCACTCTATGAGCAGCTAGTGCTATTGGGTGTAGTTGCCCTTACTTTTATGCTGCCCAATTTAGCACTCGGAATTCTGCTTGGAGTTTCGCTACCAAGCTGGCTGACTTTTCTCTACCTCTATGTAGTACTGGGAATTTATTTTGTTTGGTACTGGACCAAGTCTGGACAAACCTTAGCAATGCAAACCTGGCGCGTGCGGATAATTGGTAGCGGTGGCTTTAACCTCACTCATCGCCAAGCAACCTGGCGCTATATATTTGGATCGCTGTGGATTGCGCCTTGCATACTTCTGCAATGGCTCTTCGGCTTACAAAAATGGCAAATTATTGAAATGCTATTTACAGTCGCCTTGTTTCTCTGGCCTCTAAGCATTTACTTAGATCGAGTGAGCCCCCTATTACGCCAAAGTCTGCCAGACCGCTTTAGTGGAACACGTTTAGTAGAGCTGCCAAAAAACTTAGTCACACTGTCATAAGTCTCACCCAATAGCGAAATGATCTAGATCTCGCGCAAACACGCCATCGCAGTCGCGCCCTGTATTCTTCTCTGAAAGCGATAGCCGGCCAAGAGACAAGCAAGCACCCCGAAAGCAATGCCCATTGCCAGAGACTGCGCAAACGCATGAAACTCAATCTCCAGAACAAAGCGCCCTAAAGCCCAAGCAGAGATTCCGGCAGCTAAGCCAGCCAAGGTACCTGCAAGTACACCGATAACCATAAGCTCACCTAAAGCAATTTTGCGCAACAAACTACGTGAGGCCCCGAGCGCCTTGAGCAATGCCGCATTTCTAAAGCGCTCATCTTGAGTGGCTGCAACCGCAGTCACCAAAACCAAAATCGCCGCAGCAATGGTGAATGCAAACAGCAATCCCAATACAGAAGACAAGCGATCCAGAACATCTTGTATCTGACGCAAGGAACTTGCTACATCTACGATTGTGAGATTTGGGTAAGACTGTGCAAGTCGATAATCCAACCCCTCTATTGCGGGGCTTTGATAGTAGGAAGTGATCCAAGATTGAGGCATATTACGGAGTTGAGCCGGCGGCATGATGACAAAGAAATTCACCTTCATCGAACTCCAATCGAGCTTGCGTAAGGAGGTAATGGGCGCAGTAACCCTTTCTCCAGCAACTTCGAATGTCATTTGATCACCAAGTTTTAGGCTTAATGTTTTAGCAATTCCCGCCTCTAATGAAACCTGAGGTGTATCCCCCTTTATCCATAGACCTGCAGTAATACGATTACCTTCTGGCAATTGCTCGGCATAGGAAAGATTAAATTCTCGGTCAACCAAGCGGCGAGCAGTCTCATCAGCATAATCTGCGGGGCCAATACCTTGTCCATTGACCTCAATCAAGCGTGCGCGGACCATGGGATAAAAGTGAGGCTTGCCTACTCCAGCATCTTCCAATGATTGAGTAATAGCGGGCTTTTGATCTGCCTGGATATTAATCATGAAGCGATTGGGCGCATCAACTGGAATATTTTCCTGCCAACTTGCCAGTAAATCCTGTCGAAGCAACAGGATAATGAGCAAAGCCATCAATGCAATACCTAATGCGGTAATTTGTATCACTGCAAATCCTGCGCGGCGCGCCTGTGCCGTCAACGCAAAACGCAATGCCACGCTCTTGGCGCCAGATCGAGTGAACCCGTAATTGAATAAACGTAGAGCGCACCAAGAGATTACGGCGAATGAGGCAACCGAAAAACCAAAACTCAAGCCCACCCATGCGCCCAACTTCCAATCCCGCGCTGCGATCGTAATTAAGGCAAGACAAGTAATTAACCCAAAGAGGGCAACCCAGATAGACCGAATATGAATAGCGCCAAGCTCTTTTCGAACCAGGCGCACCGGTGAAATCGTGACTAGACTCAATAGGGGCGGTCCAGCAAACCCAATTAATAAAAAAGAGGAGAACAAAATACTCCAGGCTACGGGCCATATAGAGGCGGATGGTAGATCGGCCATCACCAAATTACCCAAGAGGCGTATCAAGATGTCTTGTACACCATATCCAATCACTGCGCCAATAGTGGCAGCCACCACACCAACACTGCTTAATACTTTTAACTGACTTTTAAGAATCATGCCTTGGCTTGCCCCAAGACATTTCATCACAGCACAAATATCAGCTTGCTTGAAAGCATAACGGCGAGCGGCTAGAGCAATAGCAACTGCAGCGACCATTGCCGTCAACAGCGCGACCAAGGATAAAAATCGCTCAGCCCTCTCAAGGGTTTTGCGCATAACCGGCTGAGCATTCTCTAGCGTCTCAATACGAAGTCCGCGGAGACCTTCAGATTGAATATATTGCGTGGCCCACTGCTCGTAAGAGGAGATTGCCTGATCGTCCCCAGCCAGCAGCAATCGATAGGTCACGCGACTACCAAGGCCAATTAAACCAGTTGAAGGCAAATCCACCATCGACATCATGACGCGCGGCGCGAAGTTCATAAAGCCGGCGCCGCGATCGAGCTCTTGCTCAAGTACACCTGCGATCACAAAGCGCCTATCACCCAGACTCATCTGCTCACCGAGCTTGGCACCCAAGCTATTGAGCATTGCTGGGTCTACCCACACCGAACCCACAGGAGGAATGGTGTCCGGTGACAACGGTAAAACCTGCAAGGAGCCGCGCAGGGGGTAAGACGCGCTCACCGCTTTGAGTGAGGCGAGCTTACTTTGAGAACCAACTGTGGCCATGCTTGGGAAAACAATGGTTTGCGCAACTTGAAGTTGGCGTTTCCCAGCCTCTTGTATAAATCGCCCTGTTAAGGGTTGGTCAGCCACGAGCAGCAAGTCTGCAGCAAGGAGTTGGCGAGCATCAAACTCAAATGCTCGCTGCATGCGATCCGCCAAAAAACTAACGCTAGACAAAGCAGCCACAGATAAGGTGAGCGCCACCAGTAGCGCCACCAACTCACTAGATCGAAAATCCCGCTGAATACTCCGGAAGAAACTAGCCAACACTGCGATTAAATCGCCTGTATCTGACCACCATCAACGCGGATTACTGAGCCAGTAATAAAGGAGGCATTTTGACTAGCCAAAAATGCAGCCGCATCACCGTACTCTTGGGGGTCACCATAACGCCCTGCGGGGATTTGCTTCAAGCTAGCTTGAACCACGGAGTCGTAGCTCACATTCTCACGCTGTGCACGCGCTTCATCTAATTGGCGCAAACGATCTGTCGCAATACGACCAGGCATGATGACATTGACCGTAACCCCTTCGCCAGCCACTTCTGCAGCCAAGGTTTTAGACCAAGCCAATAACGCTGCTCGCAAAGTATTGGAGATCGCTAAGTTTTTGATGGGGGCAACTGCCCCAGAAGTAGTGCTAGTAATAATGCGACCCCATTTGCGTTCACGCATCCCTGGCAACACTCGATCGGTAATGCTGATGAGCGATAAGACCATGTCATTAAAACTCTTCTGCCAAAGCGCGGGGTCTTGTCCAGCCGCCAACGTTGGGGGAGGTCCGCCAGTATTGTTGATCAAAATATCAATTGGACCTAACTCCGTCTCCACTTGAGTTACCAAGGCATCAATCACGGAAGAGTCTGATAGATCCCAGCTCAAGGCCAAGGCATTGCCACCTGCCGCCTCAATGAGCTCAACAGATTTTTTAAGTCCTTCGGCATTGCGGCCAGTTACCGCCACCTTGACACCTTCACGCGCCAAAGAGACGGCCATCGCTTGACCTAAACCGCGGCTTGATGCAATCACTAAGGCAACTTTGCCCTTGAGCCCTAAATCCATGTCTTCTCCATCTTTTTATAGGTACAAAATATTCTAGAAACTGATTACTGCCCTAGGGGCTTTGGTAAATTACCTGCGTATTTATATAGCTCTACTTCATACTGCTTCAGAATCTGCGCCAAAGCCTCTTGCTCGCCCAAGGCTAGAGCACCAGGAGTGTTGTCTGCAAGCGGGATACGCTTGGTATAGCGATTAGCGCCAATCAAGGGATTTTTCTTAGAAGGATCGGTCGCCGTGAGAAAAAACTCTACCGTCACCACTGCTTCTGGACGAGTGCGATAGTCGCCATAAAACTCTTCTACAGAGGCTTGTAAATTGTAATAAGGGAAAAAGCTATTCCCCTGCCCCACAGTCATAGCAAAGATTTGGGCATGATTCATCCACTGACGCGTAGCATTACCAACCATCTCATTTGGTAGTGCAGAGTAAATATTGTAGAAATCTTTTTCATAGCGCTGATCACCCAAGCGATATACCAAAGACTTTCCATCAAATGGAGGCGTTGTGGATACTGAGCCCATCTTGAGCCAAATATCAGTGCGCGGTGTGTGGGGAGCACCAGTGCGTTCGGGCGCGACCATCCAACTTGTTGTCTCTAGCGGCGGGCGCTTTGGCAAAGAACAGGCGCTCAATACCAGCGCAGTGACTCCAATCACGGCAAGCTTGAAGAGCGGGGAGTTTTTCATAAGGTGGATTCTCATTTTTGAGCGCCATTCATTGGGGGCGTAATCCGGGCAGGCGGCTCGCCCCAGATCAAAGTGGATGGTGATTGACTTGCTACGCGAGTAAATTCATTCAACTGCTCGCTTGCCTGACGCAGGTTCTCCATCGTTACCGCAGTATCACCCTGTGCACTGGTAACCGTCTGACGCAGAGAAACCATAGTAGCCGTTAATTCGCGCACCAAAATATTGAGCTGATCCTTATCAGTCACTTTAGCAATGCGATCTAATAACACATTGATATCTTTCACCGTGCTGATTAAGCCAGCGTTATTCTTGCCATCCCCGGCCATCAAGGCATTCAGATTCCCAAGAAGCGCATCAAAATTCTTCTGCGTTCTCTCTATATCCAAGCCATTTAATGAGCCAATCAACTTCTGAATACCGGAAATAATTTCATCCGCTTGGTTCGGCATTGCGGGAATGACCGGGTATTCAGGAGCCCATGTATAGGGCAAATCTTTATACTCTGTCGCGCTAGGATAAAAATCCAGCTCAACATAGTTGACACCAGTAATCCCCATCGACTTCACGCGTGCGCGAAGATTATCTTTAATGTAGGTTTCTAGGTGTCTGAGCTCAATTTTATCGCCAAAGATTTGCATCCGAACCACTACATACTCGCGTCGCTCTGGCATGGGTATTTCTTTTTCGTATAGATCACCCGACAAACCAATCGAGGTAACCTGACCAATTTTTACGCCCCGAAAACGCACCGCCGCGCCCGCATCCAAACCGGTTACCGATTGCTTGATATAGGTTTCGATCATGAAGGATTTTTTGAAGAGCTGCCCAGAACCAAAAATCAAAATCACGGTGAGCAGCGCTCCAATAGCAACCAGCACAAAGACGCCCAGACGGAAATAATTAGGATTGGAGTTATTGCTCATGCTGCGTCCTTGCTCATAATGCGGTTAAAGAATTGATGCACTCTTGGATCTTTGCTGGTATCTCTCAATACTTTTGGATCACCCTCGGCAATGATTCCCTTGGCATCCTTATCCAACATAATCACCTTATCGGCAATAGAGTAAATACTAGCCAACTCATGCGACACGATCACAAAGGTAAAGCCTAGATTTTTAGAGAGATCCAAAATCGTACTATCAAGATCTGCGGAGGTAATAGGATCAAGGCCAGCTGACGGCTCATCTAAGAACAGAATCTTGGGATCCAACGCCATCGCCCGCGCAATCGCTGCGCGTTTTTGCATGCCACCACTGATTTCACTAGGCATATAGGCTTCATAGGGTAGCAATCCAACTAAATCTAACTTGCAACGGGCCAATAAATCCATTTGCGGCTTGGTAAGTTGGGTGTACTCCTCCATAAAGAGGGTCACGTTATCAAGCAAATTCATAGAGCCGAATAAAGCGCCCTGCTGATACATCACCCCAAAACTCGTCATAATTTTTTGACGCTCAGCACCTTGTGCCGTAGTGATATTTTGACCTTCAATCAACACATCTCCAGAGAGCGGTTGATATAGACCAAATAAATTCTTTAAGAGGCTGGATTTGCCACAGCCTGATCCACCTAAAATTACAAAGATCTCGCCATTGTTTACAGAAAAATTGAGATTTTGTAGCAACACATTTGAGCCATAGCCCACAGTGAGATTTTGAACATCGATTGCAATATCTTGAGCGTCCATTAGAAGCCCGTCCTGTAAGAGATATAAGCGAAGATACCGTCCACCAATACGATCATCACAATACTACTCACGACCGCACGGGTAGCAGAGATGCCCACAGCCGCAGCACCAGTACCGGTTTGCATACCGCGTAGGCAACCCATTGCAGATACGACCACACCAAATAAGGTCGCTTTTACAAGCCCAGAAAGAATGTCCTCTACATCGACAGCGGATAGCATACCGTTGTAGAAATTAATGAAGGGGATGTCATAAATCTGCATCGTTAACATGGATGAAAAAATGCTGACGATATCCGCAAATAAGGTCAGTATCGGCGCCACCAATATTCCCGCTAATACCCTAGGCACCACTAAGAATCGAATCGGACTTAGACCACCGGTCACCAGCGCATCGACCTCGCTGTTCACGGTCATGGTGCCGATCTCGGCAGCGAAGGCGGCGGATGAACGGCCAGCAAGCAAGATAGCGGTAATCAACGGCCCCATCTCGCGCACGATACCCAATGCCGCCAATGGCCCCACAAAAGAGACGGCGCCAAACTGCTTCATACCAATGGCCGCCTGAAAGGACAAAATAACACCGATTAAAAAAGCAACTAAACCAATGATCGGTAATGCAGCGATCCCCGCTTCTACGGCAGCATTAACAAAATCCCCCCAACGCACTTGCTTGATATGACGAATAGACCACGCCAAATCCGCACAGAGATGACCGGTAAAAACAATCAAACCGCGAGCATCATCCAATAGATTTTGAGCGGCCATGCCAGTGCTCACGACAAAATTTCTCTTTGGCTTTGGGGTGGGTACTGGAAATAAATGATTGATCGGATCAAATTCACGCAAGAGCGGTTGATATTTAGGGTCTAAGCCCCGAATATCGAATTGCCCGCCTACTTTTTGCTGAGCCTGCTCAACATCAATTAAGAAAGCAAATGCGGAGCCATCCAAAGAGTTGACCTTTGAAGCGTCAAAAATCAGCGACTGACCCTTACCGCTGCCCTGCTCCAACCAGGCGGTTTGCTTTTGACGAATCTCAGTCCACACCCCAGCCAAGGAATACACATTCACCGCGCCACTAAGCGAGACTTCAGCATGGGTTTGATCCGTCTGGGACCAAACCGCTACTGGGGTTACTGCGGATAACGAATGAGGAGTAGAAATGCGCATAGCCAAACTATAAGGGAAATAGATAAAAGTGCCTTAAAACAGGTAAAAGAGGGGCTGGTTTATGAATTAGACCCTGCACATGTTGGCACAGATGCCGGGAATTGAGCTCACAACCCCTTGGTTCGCAGCCCATACTCCTCATTAGCACTTTACCCATATAAATTCGCTGCACATCGTTGAAATTGCATAATACAACTAAGACGCATTCACCCTAAGCCTTTGTTTATATTGAGTTGTAATTAGCCTAAATGGGCTAGAGCTCGCGGGGAGGATCCTACTTCAGCAACGCCAGCATCGCAGCTTCATCAATTACCGAGATACCCAACTCTTCCGCTTTGGTTAGTTTGCTGCCTGCATCTGCTCCCGCTACAACATAGTCAGTTTTCTTGGAGACTGAGCCAGCCACTTTTGCCCCTGCTTTTTCAAGCAAGTCTTTGGCTTCATCGCGCGTCATGGCTGGAAATGTTCCTGTCAGCACAAAGGTTTTTCCAGCGACTGCTGCGCTAATGACTTTTTCCTCTACGGAAAGCTCCATTCCGGATGCGAGGAGTTGCTCAATCACCTCACGGTTATGGGACTCTTCCATAAAGCTGGTGATCGAGCCGGCTACTACTGGACCCACATCTTTTACAGTCAATAGATCTTCCAGGCTGGCATCCATCAAGGAATGCATAGAGCGATAGTGATTAGCCAAGTCTTTGGCGGTGGTCTCACCCACATGACGGATACCCAAAGCAAAGATAAATCTGGCTAGAGTCGTATTTTTGGATTGGTTAATGGAGTGAATGAGGTTATCAGCAGACTTATCACCCATGCGCTCTAGGTTTGCTAAGGCGGTAAATCCGAGACGATACAGGTCTGCTGGCGTCCTCACTAAATTGTGATCCACCAACTGATCAACAATCTTCTCACCTAGACCTTCAATATCAAGCGCTCTTCTATGAGCAAAATGAATTAATGCCTGCTTACGCTGTGCGCCACAGAATAATCCTCCACTACAACGAGCCACAGCCTCATCAGCTAAACGCTCAATATGAGAGTCGCATACTGGGCAATGCGTTGGCATAGTGAATTCTTTTGCATCTACGGGTCTGCGCTCCTTGACTACAGAAACTACTTCGGGGATAACATCGCCCGCCCTTCTTACTGAAACGGTATCCCCAATACGCACATCTTTGCGCTTGACCTCATCTTCATTATGTAGAGTCGCGTTAGTGACCGTAACGCCACCCACTTCTACTGGTGCGAGCCTAGCGACTGGCGTAATGGCGCCCGTGCGCCCTACCTGTACATCAATACCGAGGATAGTAGTTAAGACCTCTTGAGCGGGAAACTTGTGGGCTAAAGCAAAGCGTGGCGCCCTTGATACAAATCCAAGCCTTGTTTGTTCTGCAAAGGAATTCACTTTGTAGACAACACCATCAATGTCATAAGGTAATGCATCTCGCTTCGCACCAACCTCGTTGTAGAAAGCCAAAATCTCTTCTACCGATTTAAGAACACGGCGCTCCGAGCAAACTGGTAAACCCAGTTTTACATAAGCATCGAGTAACGCTTCGTGAGTAGCGGGCAACCAAGACTGTGGCTCTAGTGCGCCAAGGCCATATGCAAAGAACGATAGCGGTCTTTTGGCGGTGATCTTCGAATCCAATTGACGCAAACTCCCTGCGGCAGCATTACGAGGGTTGGCAAACTCTTTCTCGCCCAGGGAGGCGGCTTGTTCATTCATTTTCTGGAAGTCCTTGAGATACATAAAGACTTCACCGCGAACCTCCAATACCGCTGGGACGCTATCCCCCATCAACCTTAGCGGAATTGCTCGAATGGTTTTGATATTGGCAGTGACATCTTCGCCGCTCGCCCCATCACCACGGGTAGCAGCCCTCACTAAGGAGCCATGCTCATAGCGAAGGGAGATTGCTAGACCATCAAATTTGAGTTCACCCGCGTAATCCACTTGGTTTACATGCAAGCCTTCACGGCAGCGGCGGTCAAAGGCCATTAACTCTGCATCTTCAAATGCGTTATTTAAAGAAAGCATTGGTACCGCATGGGTGACGGAATCAAACGCTTTAAGGGCGGTACCGCCCACTCGCTGAGAGAGGGACTCAGAAGTAATCCACTCGGGATGCATGGCCTCAATATCGAGCAATTCTCGATATAGGCGATCGTATTCACTATCGGGGACTATGGGGTTATCCAGCACATAGTAGGCATGCTCTAGGCGAGCTAACTCAGCCTGCAAAAATGCGTAGCGATCCACTAAATTTATCGAACTAGTGGACGACAAAAAAATTCCTTAACTAAAGAGTCTGCTAGCGGTGGAAGAGCCAGCAGGAACGCCGCCCTTCTCAAGATTGGCGTACAAGGCATCCAGGTGCTGACGAATGCTAATCACAGCAGCTTCAGTGAGATTAATCCCATTGTCATCAACTAAGCGACCATGGGCCGACTGTGCAATCTCAATACCCTCACCCAACATCCGCTCAAAAGCGCGCTCATCATGAGCAACCAAAGGCACCTCAAGCAGTAAAGCTACCTGCTTAATAGGGGCGTTAGGATCAATGTCTGCGCTATTGAAAATCAATACGCCGTTACTAAAGAATTCATAGCTACGGCCATTACGGGAAAGTTTGAATCCTCTTTTACGCATTAAGGCATCAACATTAGCACTAGGAACTGCCTCATCAAAAAGCACATTGATGCTAAGCTGGATATCACTCTCAGCAGCCATGGCATCAAGCTCTTTGGCGCTTTCCAGCATGGTATTCACGCTTGGCATATCAATCTGGGATCCCAGTGTTTCCGCAAGCGCTTGCGCACGAGAACAAAAATCCGATAATTCCAAAACACCAATGGGGCCTCGGCGACTCGCCAACTGAATCGCCAATTGCAACTCAGAATAAGACGCTTCTGGACGCAATATCTCCCAATCCTCAGCAGCATCTATGTCGGCATTTAAGCCTTCGCACATCCAGCGAGCTGTTGAAGTGCTTGGCTCATTGGCCCAAGCTTTCATTTCTTCAAGAATTTCAGCGCCACTAATGCTCTCATCAAAACGCAGTGTGATAACGCAATCGATTCTAGGATCAATCGAAAAGCTTTCCGAAGCGGATACAGTTGAAAAACCGATATCACCAAAAGTAGGCTCGGCACGCGCTTCAGCCTCAGCAAAACCTGAGCCAAAAGAAGGCTCACGTCCGAAGCGATCATCCATGGAATATTCACTAACCGCCCTTTTCTTGCGGCGTGCGTGAGCATATTTGAGGTTGAGTGCGGCTACTAATATTAAGATCAGTAGGCCGATGACGGCCAAAGCGAACTGCAAGTCAGACAAACCTAGCATTGTCATGATTTGCTCTAGATCCACTTAAGCTGCCTCCACCATTGATACTGCAGAAGAAATATCTACCGCCACAATACGAGATACACCCTGCTCTTGCATGGTCACGCCAATTAATTGGTGCGCAATTTCCATGGTGATCTTGTTATGCGAAATGAATACAAACTGAGTCTTATTGGACATTTTGGCAACCATCTGCGCATAGCGCAAGGTATTTGCGTCATCCAATGGGGCATCGACCTCATCGAGTAAGCAGAATGGCGCTGGATTGAGGAGGAACAAGGAGAAGACCAAGGCAATCGCAGTCAAGGCTTTCTCGCCACCAGATAACAAGTAAATGGAGCTATTTTTCTTGCCTGGAGGCTGAGCCATTACCTGAACTCCAGCATCCAAAATCTCTTCACCAGTCATTACCAACTCTGCATGACCACCACCAAAGAGTTCTGGGAATAACTGACCAAAATGGGTATTTACTTGATCAAAGGTGCCTTGAAGTAAATCGCGGGTCTCAGCATCAATCTTAGCAATCGCATCAGTCAAGGTTTGCATTGCTTCATTTAAGTCGGCAGACTGTGCATCCAAGAACTGCTTGCGCTCACGGGAACTGGATAGCTCATCTAAAGCAGCCATATTGACTGGACCCAAAGACTGAATCTCATTACCCAGACGAGTAACCTCGCTTTGCAATGCGCCTACTTTGAGATCCGGACTGAAGCTTGCTTCCAGGGCAATCAGGTCCGCCTCAGCATCTGAAAGTAAAGTGGCAAATTGTTCGAAGTTCAGGCGGGCAGCTTGTTCGCGTAACTGCAAATCCACCACCTTGTCACGCATTGGCTGCAAGCTACGCTCGATCTGCAAACGCACTTCATCAGCTTCACGCAGTTGATGCAATAGAGCATCTTGCTCGGTACGCGCATTGGCTAATGCTGCTTCACGAGCACTACGAGCGAGTAATAACCCTTGCAACTTATCTTGAGCCTCTTCATCGCTCAGAGTTTCAAGCTCCTGCTCTGAAGTGGCCTGCTTATCCTGAATCTCCATGATCTGAACACGCGCAGTAGTTTGATCACGCTGCAGATCGGAGATTCTTTGCTGCAAGGAGCGTGTTGCAAATGCTGCCTCTTGAGCAGACATCTCGGATGAGCGCAAAGTTTCACGTAGACGATCGCGCTCTTGTGTTGCCAGCTCTAATTTTTCTTGAGCAATTGCTAAATTCTCTTGCAAGCCTTGCTTAGATTCTTCGGATTGAGCCAACTCTTCAGCGGACTGTTCTTGAGTTTGAGTCAATTGCTCCATTTGTTGACGCAATTCACTTAACTCACCCTGAATTTGTTCAGCGCGCTGGCTGTACTTTTCTTCAGCTTGAGTCAATTGCATCCTCTCAACCTCAAAACCATGCACCTCTTGTACCGCTTGCTCTGCATAAATCCGAGTTTGTTCCGCAGCTTGATGAGCGGCTTGATAATTCGCAGTACATTGATCAAGCTCACCTTTTAATTCACTCTGAATCAAACGCTGTGCTCGCAACTGCTTTTCGAGACCCTCCATCTCTTGAGCGCGCGCCAACATCCCGGCCTGCTCAGAGTCTGCTGCATATAGCTGCACACCAACACGGCTTACTAAATGACCTTGCTGAGTAACGAGCGCGCCACCTGCGGGCAATTTCTCGCGACGATTCAATGCGTCCTCAAGACTATCGGCGATATAAATATTGTCTAACCACTCCTGCAGTACAGCGCCGATGCGCGGTGCACCCGCACTTTGCACGCGTGTCAGCAAAGGAATGAAATCTGCTGGCACAGTGGTGTGCGCAGGAGAAATTTCTTCAGTCAATAAGATGGCCAAACGACTTGGAGGTGCGTCATTAGCTAAAGCCAAGGTTTCTTGAACGCTCTTAGCGGTAACAGCAGCTAAACGTTCGCGTAACACCGACTCCAAAGCAGCCTCCCAACCACTCTCCACTTTGAGCTCTTGCCATAAACGCTTGCTCTCTTTTAAGCCTTTGCTTTCAAGCCAGGGACCAATCTTGCCCTGAGCCTGAACGCTAGCTTGCAATGCCGTCAAGGCAGTGAGCTTTGCTTCGGTTTGGGCTAACTCTTGATTGGCTACCTGAATTTGTTGTTGAGCGGTATTGCGAGCCTCATCGGCGGCAGGTACGCGTTGTTGCGCCTCGCCTGCTTTTTGTCGCGCTTCGTCAACTTTGCGCTGCGCCATCGCATGACGGTCAATTGCCGTTTGCAAGGCTTCAGCATCTGGTCTACGCATCCCAGCGAGCTCAGCCTCGAGACGGCTATCGCGCCCTTTAAGCTCTTCCACTTGAGTAAGAATGGCTTTAACGCGCTCACCCAAACTGGCCAAGCGCTGATCAATCGTGGCCAAACTCTCACGTGCGCTATTGAGTTCGCGCGCATTGACCTGATAAGCCTCTTCACGACTTGGCATCTGCTCTTGTAACTCAGATAAGCCGGCTAATAAGGCTTCTTCTTTTTCCGCAGCTAGTCCAAGCTCATGCTCGGCAGTCCGCTGCGCCTGTGCAGCATCAGTCTCTTGTACTGTCCAGCGCTGTAATTGCGCCTGCAATTCTTGTGTTTGTTGTTGTAAACGTTGACGCGCTTCTTGTACGTAACGAATCTGCGACTCTACCTGACTCACATCGGAGTTAGTTTGGTAGAGGTCACCTTGAGCTTGAGAAACTTTATCTTGCAAAGCGTACTGTTCGGTACGCATTGTTTCGAGTTCAGTTTCAGCATGACGCATTTTTGCAGTCTGCTCTTCCAGACTCACTTGCGTATCGCGAATACCGTTGGCATGACGCTCTTGCTCTTTGCCGGCCTCAGTTTGACGTACAAACCACAGTAACTGCTGTTGCGACTTCATCGATGTAGAAAGCTCGGCATGGCGCTCAGCCACGGTTGCCTGTTTCTCCAGGCGAGTGACTTGCTGATCCAACTCGCGCAGAATATCCTCAACACGTACTAAATTTTCTTTGGTATCTTCAAGTCGTGAAGCAGTCTCTTTGCGACGCTCTTTATATTTAGATACGCCAGCGGCCTCTTCCAAGAAAACACGCAGCTCTTCTGGCTTGGCTTCTAGGATGCGATTGATAGTACCCTGACCAATAATTGCATAGCCTCTAGGACCCATGCCGGTGCCCAAGAAAATATCTTGAATATCTTTACGGCGAACCACTTGATTATTCACGTAGTAGCTCGAATTGCCATCGCGCGTTAAAACCCGCTTCACACCCAATTCGGTAAAAGCACTCCACTGACCCTGCGCACGACCATCGGAATTATCAAAAATAAGCTCGACACTGGCGCGTCCAGAAGGCTTGCGTAAGCCAGAACCATTAAAAATCACGTCTTGCATGGATTCGCCGCGCAATTCACTGGCGCGAGACTCACCCAAAACCCAGCGTACGGCGTCAATAATGTTCGACTTTCCGCAACCATTAGGGCCCACAACGCCGATCAGCTGACCTGGCATTTCGAAATGGGTTGGATCGACGAACGACTTAAAGCCGGAAAGTTTGATGGATTTCAGTTGCACGGCGTACTTTGCAGGGAAAAAAGGGGTTCAAATAAGGGGGTAAAAATTATTACTAAAGTGGGAAGATGATAGCAAGCTTAGGGCTCCCCGCACGGGTTTTTGCCCCATCGATATAATGATAAATCTACATCCAGGGCCAAAACCCCTTAACAATCTGATAGTTAACTGAAAAGCATGAGCCAATCACCACAAAGCATCATCGAACAAGCCTGGGAAAACCGCGCAAACCTCTCTCCTGAGGCCGTTTCCGCTGAAATCCGCAACGCCGTTAACGCCGTCCTCGAGGGCCTCAATACGGGCAATATCCGCGTGGCCGAACGCCGCAGCGTAGGCAAATGGGAAGTCAACCAATGGGTGAAAAAGGCAGTTTTGCTCTCTTTTCGCCTAGAAGACAACAAACCCATGGGTGCTGGTGGCTATACCCAGTTCTATGACAAGGTGCCAAGCAAGTTCGAACACTACACCGCAGAAGACTTCGCCAATGGCGGTTTCCGTGTGGTACCCCCTGCTATTGCTCGCCGCGGCTCTTTTATTGGCAAAAATGCTGTTTTAATGCCTTCTTATGTCAATATTGGCGCCTATGTAGGTGAAGGCACCATGGTTGATACCTGGGCAACTGTCGGTTCTTGCGCCCAAATTGGTAAGAATGTTCACCTTTCTGGTGGCGTTGGTATTGGCGGTGTTTTAGAGCCAATTCAAGCTGGCCCAGTGATTATTGAAGATAACTGTTTTATTGGTGCCCGCTCTGAAGTTGTTGAGGGCGTAGTCATTGAAGAGAATGCCGTACTTTCAATGGGTGTCTACATCGGTCAAAGCACCAAGATCTATGACCGTGAGACGGGTGAAGTACATTACGGCCGTGTTCCTGCGGGCTCAGTGGTTGTGCCAGGCTCCTTACCGTCTGCTTGCGGCAAATACAGCCTCTATGCTGCGATCATTGTTAAGAAGGTCGATGCTCAAACCAGAGCAAAAACAGCGATTAACGAACTCTTACGCGATTAAGCCCAACTAAAGATCAATATGAGCGCCACCCTTGAACTCACTGAAGCCCTTATCTCTTGCCGATCAGTAACGCCGGCGGATGGCGGCTGCCAGGAGCTCATCACTAAACGCCTTCAGGCCATTGGCTTTCATACAGAAAGTGTTGTGAGTGGCCCGGAAAGCTTCCAGGTGACCAATCTGTGGGCGATTAAAAAAGGTACGGCCGGCGATCAAGGGAAAGTATTGATGTTTGCCGGTCACACCGATGTTGTGCCCACCGGCCCCCTGGAAAAATGGACTAATGATCCATTTACCCCAACTATTCGGGATGGCATGTTGTACGGTCGTGGTGCGGCGGATATGAAAACCTCCCTTGCAGCGTTTGTCGTTGCAACAGAAGAATTTGTTGTGACGCATCCCAATCACAAGGGCGCAATTGCCTTCTTGATTACTAGCGATGAAGAAGGTCCGGCGAATGATGGCACTGTAATCATGTGCGAACGCTTGCAGAAGCATGGCCAGCGATTAGATTACTGTGTCATTGGTGAACCAACCTCGGTAGATCAATTGGGTGACATGATCAAAAATGGTCGCCGTGGATCCCTCTCCGGCAAGCTACGCGTCAAGGGTATTCAGGCGCACATCGCCTATCCCCATCTGGGTAAAAATCCGATTCATATATCAGCGCCAGCGATTCAATCACTGGTAGAAACTGAGTGGGATAAAGGCAATCAATACTTTCAGCCAACCAGTTTTCAGATTTCCAATATCCAT
>CANCBK010000034.1 GCA_947374315.1 Burkholderiaceae bacterium
TATTTGGATTTCAGATGTACACCTAGGAACATCAGGGTGTCAGGCAAACTACCTCCTCGATTTCTTAAAACATAATGAAGCCGATCAGTTTTATTTAGTTGGCGACATCATTGACGGGTGGCGACTTAAACAATCTTTTTATTGGCCCCAAGCCCACAATGACGTAGTTCAAAAGCTGCTACGTAAGGCCCGAAAAGGTGCAGAGGTTATTTACATCCCCGGTAATCATGACGAAGCTGCCCGGCAATATTTTGGCATGTCCTTTGGGGATATTAAGGTACAAGAAGAAGTTATCCATACGACCTTAGATGGACGCAAGCTCTGGGTTACTCATGGCGATCTGTTTGATGGCGTAATGCAATATGCAAAGTGGCTGGCATACGTTGGTGACTCTCTGTATTCCTTCATCCTCTACATCAATCGATATTTCAATATGTTGAGAGTCAAGATGGGTCTGCAATATTGGTCCCTCTCTCAATATCTTAAGCATCAAGTGAAAAACGCAGTGAGCTACATCGCAGACTTTGAGCACATTATGGCCAGAGAGGCACGCTTACGTAATTGTGATGGTGTCGTATGCGGGCATATTCATAAGGCTGAGATACGTGAAATTGATGGCCTGCTCTATTGCAATGACGGTGATTGGGTTGAAAGCCTATCCGCATTAGTTGAAACGACTGAAGGCGAACTCAAAATTATTTACTGGACCCAGATCAAAGGTGATCCAGTTCAAGCTCCTGAAATTACTCTTCAACCCGCTGTTGAATTACTCATCAAAGAGGCTACCGCATGAAAATTATGATCATCACCGATGCATGGGACCCACAAGTGAATGGCGTTGTAAGAACGCTAAAGCAAACTCGCGCTGAACTGATTGCCATGGGCCATGAAGTGGAAATGATTACGCCAAATGGCTTCAAATCAATTCCTTGCCCCACCTATCCTGATATTGCACTCTCACTATTTCCTGGAAAAGAAGTTGCTCGCAGAATTAAAGCATTCGCACCAGATGCGATGCATATCGCTACAGAAGGTCCATTAGGTCTATCAGCCCGCGCTTATGCCGTTAAAAATCATCTGCCCTTCTCCACTGCATATCACACCCGCTTCCCAGAGTATGTCAAAGCGCGAACAGGTATCCCGCTTGCAATTACCTATGCATTCATACGCTGGTTCCATGGCCCATCTATGGCGGTTATGGCGCCAACGATTGTGGTTAAGGATGATTTAGAAAAGTATGGCATTCAGAATGTCGTGCTGTGGTCTAGGGGCGTTGATCTTGATATCTTTAAGATGCAAGATTCCAAAGCACTCAATACTGCTCACCCGATTTTTCTGTATGTTGGTCGCGTCGCGGTTGAAAAGAATATCAATGCATTCCTTGAGATAGATCTTCCGGGCTCCAAATGGGTGGTTGGCGATGGCCCAGCAATGGCTGGAATCAAAGAAAAATACCCCAACATTAACTATCTTGGCGTTTTGCAGCAGCATGAGCTTGCCAAGGTCTACGCTGCAGCTGATGTATTTGTCTTCCCAAGCAAGACGGATACCTTTGGGCTCGTCATATTGGAGGCAATGGCTTGTGGAACGCCAGTAGCTGCTTATCCTGTTACCGGTCCAATTGATGTTTTAGGCAAATCCCAAGCGGGTGCTATGAATGAAGATTTGCGAGTAGCTTGCCTTCAAGCACTCAAAATACCCCGTGAATTAGCTAGGGAGCATGCTGAAAAATTCTCTTGGAAAGCTGCATCCGAACAATTTGCTAATCATCTTAAGCCAGTTCAATCGCCTGAAGTTCATGTTACTGCTCTTGCTTAAGGCTGAATTTTGACAACCCCCTACAACATCAATCAAAACCCCCATAAGGGTAACCGAGGTCTTACTAGAGCTTGGCATGCAGCCAA
The DNA here is from genome assembly GCA_947374315.1 of Burkholderiaceae bacterium. The sequence continues at coordinate 1,905 of CANCBK010000034.1, forward strand.
GAACTCTTGGTGTGGAATTGTGTATGCCTTCCAGGAAGAAAGTGCATTTAGACAGGAACTCACTCTGCTGACAGTGTTGACGCCAGTAGCACTTTTTCTTCCCATCACGCCGATAGAAAAATGTGCACTGGTTAGCTCTCTAATAATGGTCTTGGTTGTTGAGTTATTGAACTCTAGCGTTGAAGCAGCAATTGATCGCATCTCATTTGATCACCATGATTTGTCTAAGCGAGCTAAAGATTTTGGTTCAGCAGCTGTGATGCTTGCCCTCCTAGTTGCTGCACTACTTTGGCTCACGGTCTGCACCCCCCTTGTCATACATTGGTAACACAAGGCCTATACGATCTAAGTCAGATACTTAAGGAAAAATATGTCGGATATTCCAAACCCATTAGCTGCATTTGATATCTTCAACTCGCGATTTGAGGGAAAGCCAAAGAAAAAAAGCAAAGGCAAGAACAAGGCGGATGCCATTAAAAAACTGTTCTCCAAAAAAATAGCGAAGAAACTCTTTGGCAAGAAATTTGCCACTAAAGCACGGGCTGAATTAACCACTCAAGAATTGGTCGCTCCCCAAAAGGCTTTAACTAAAGTAAAACGTCCCGCATTTCAAATTACGTGGGCTAGCAATGCGAGCGAAATTAAAGAAGCTCAACGTCTACGCTATAAAGTCTTTGCAGAAGAAATGGGCGCTAATCTTCCTAAGAATGCGGAAAACTTAGATGTTGACGATTTTGATGCCTATTGCGACCACTTACTCATTCGTGATCAAGAATCGCTTAAGGTAGTTGGTACATACCGAGTACTACCCCCACACAAAGCTTTGGAAATTGGTCGCCTATATTCTGATTCTGAATTTGACTTGTCACGCTTAAATCATTTGCGTCCAAAGATGGTTGAATTAGGCAGATCCTGTGTCCACGCAGACTATCGTTCTGGAGCCGTCATCATGGCACTATGGAGCGGTCTTGCCCAATACATGCAAAAGCATAACTATGAAATTATGCTCGGCTGCGCAAGCATTCCGATGGCCGATGGTGGTCACTTTGCAGCTAGCCTCTATAACTCTCTCAGCAACGAACAAATGGCGCCAGTAGAGAGTCATGCATTCCCACGACTGCCACTGCCCCTCGATCGCCTTAATGGCGGCTTAGAGGTGGAGCCCCCACCATTGATTAAAGGCTACCTGAAGTTGGGTGCAAAGATTTGTAGCGCTCCGGCCTGGGATCCAGATTTCAATACCGCGGATGTTCTCACTATGCTCCGCCTATCTGAAATCAATCCACGCTACGCTAAACACTTCTTAGGGCTTTAGGAATTACTTCAAGCTGATGGTGTAAGGACGGCCGATACGCTCCCATTCGGCCGCTTCCTTTTGTAAGCTAAATTCAGTTAAGGGGTGTTCTTTAGCCCATTCTTTTGAAAGACTGACAATGTAGGAACCATCATGCTCAGATACTTTCATCTTAGGAAAATTGCCGTCACTACGACCGCGGCAAAGCACTTGGGCTAGACGTAAACAGAACAGCATGCGCCAATCAGAGAAGTTTGGATTATTGGCCAGCTTGCCCAATTTTCCGGCATGACCAATTAGTAATGCAGCCAATCTCGCCTGATCATTTTTAGAGAAGCCCGGCATATCGGCATTGCCTGCAATATAGGCAGAATGCTTGTGATAACCGTTGTGAGAAATCGACAAACCAATTTCGTGTAAGTTCGCAGCCCATTGGAGCAAAGCAATATTGTCCGCCCTACTCTCCGAATCTGGCTTAGGCAATTGAGCCAAAAATTCTGCAGCCAGATTGCCGACTCGTTTGGCCTGCTCTCGATCTACGGCATAGCGCTGCATAAATTGCTCGACCGTCACAAAACGCATATCGTCATGCTGAGAACGGCCCAACAAATCGTATAGAACGCCAATGCGCAAGGCGGCATCAGTCACTTCCATACTCTCAATGCCAAGCTCATCAAAGATGGCAATCATGATCGCCAGTCCACCAGGCCAGACAGAACGTCGATCATCCTTAAGACCATTCAACTCAACCTGGCTGATGTGTTCGTACTTCAGAAGATGCTTCTTCATAGCCCTTAGGCCATCGCGGGTGATTAAACCACTAGAGCCATTAACTCGCCCCATTGTCAAACCATCAGCCTGACCATTAAAGTTATTTTCAGCGATGAGCTCCGCTAAGGCACGGGCAGTTCCGGATGATCCTATAACTTGCTTCCAACCTGACTTCAAATATGCCCCAGCAATTACTTGAATCTCTCGACGTGCAGCTAGCTCGGCCTCCTTAAAGGCGTGAGAATCTATATTTCCCTTGGGGAAGAAACGCAGACTATGGGAGACACAGCCAATGTAAAGGCTCTCCATGAGTTTGGGTTCGTAGCCCTTGCCAATAATGAGCTCGGTCGAGCCTCCGCCGATATCCACTACTAGGCGGTTACCATGTACAGCGGGCACCTCATGTGCAGCCCCAATATAGATTAAACGCGCCTCTTCAACGCCCGCAATGATTTCAATCGGGAAACCCAAAGCCTCTTCAGCATCACGAACAAAATTTGCAGCATTTTTTGCTACCCGAAGTGTATTTGTGGCTACGGCACGGACCTTGGAGGGATCAAAGCCTCTAATGCGCTCACCAAAACGGCGTATCGCAGTAATTCCACGCTGATAAGCGTCATTACCGAGTAATTTGTCATCAGTTAAGCCCGCAGCAAGACGGACTGATTCCCGTAAGGTATCAATAGGACGCAGCTGAGTACCGGATGGAGTGTGGACAACTTGGGCAACCAGCATCCGAAAACTATTTGAGCCTAAGTCGACTGCGGCGACTAAGTCTGATGCATTTTTTCCAGAGATGTCTTTATGTAATGCCAAGATGGTTCCAATAGGGCTAGGCTTTAATGAATATGTCTATTTTATGAAATTATCGTGACATATTCGTGAAAAGAACAGCTAGTCTACTAGCTTCCCTATTGAAATCAGGCTATGCGGCTAAATTTTGCTCAGAACTAGAGCAATCTACACTCCCGAAACTACAGAAGACACAACAGTCACCAGACTTAGGCTTCAAAATAGTGCTACAGGATGGGCAACGATATAGGTGTTGAGAAGTTCCGCGAGGAATCTCTAGAATTTCATGACCCTGACAGTTGGGGCAAGTAATTTGGGAATGATGGTTTTGAGCAAGTGTATTCACAGCTGAATATTGCACTGAAAATATTTCAAAATGAAGACAACCCCCAAATTGAATGCAAAGGATCAATCTGTTGTACTAGGACTCCAGAATGCCTGATTTACAAAGTCCATAGAGGCTAATCTTGCAATCAAGGCATCCATTTTTGCACCCTCAACCGCAGAAGCAGTCAACACCGCCTGAATCTCTACGTCATCGACTCCAAATTGATGCACCTCGACATCTTGAGTTTGATAACCAGCAGTTTCAAGGATATCTATAAATTGCTTCAGAGCTATTTTTTGAGAGTGTTTTGGGGTGATGATGTATACAGAATTGGTAACCTCAACCGAGTCCGTATCTAGTGGCTGCTGATTAATTAGGCTAACCACTGGTCGCAATAGCGTATTGGCTGCGAGAACAAACAAGGTTGCGAGCAAGGCCTCTAAAATCAAATCGGCGCCAGCGCATACACCAACGGCAGCCGATCCCCAGAGTGTCGCAGCAGTATTGATTCCCCGGATATTACCCTCTTCGCGCATGATGACGCCGGCACCCAAAAATCCAATACCAGAAACTACGTAGGCCATCACATGAACAGCGCCCTCATGCCCAACCAAGCGATTGGCCGCATCTACGAAAATAGCGGCGCCAACTGCAACCAAAATATTGGTGCGCAAACCCGCAGTTCTTTGGCGATACTGGCGCTCAAGTCCTATCAAGCCACCGAGTAAAAAGGCCGTGCTTAGGCTAATGGCAGTATCTGCCAAAGAGATGAAATTGATATTGTTTAAAGACTCCATGTAGCGATCATACTCAATTCACACTAAGATTAAAACTAAGAAGCATGCCCAAGCAGGAGCCATAATCAAACTGTCATATTCTGACTAGACAATGATCGATTAGCTAAACATATCCACTATGTCAAATCCTACTGAACTTAAGCGTCGCTCATTCATCAAAATGGCTGTTGCCACTCCCATGCTGCCGATGGGGTCTGCTGGCCTTTCAGCGTTCTTTAATAGCTCCCCGTTAATTGCTGCCGAAACCGCCTCAGGCTTTAAGTCTGCAGAGTTTATTTCTATGGAGGCACCCTCTCTAGCTAATCCAGAAGCAATGGCTACTACTACAGTGGGGTCGCTGCTTGAAATTACCATGCAGAACGGGAATAAAAAAACATACGAACTGGCTTATGAACCATTCTTCATCACCGGTGATATGGTCCCAGATGGTAGGAACGGAAAAACATTGGCTGGAGGATATGTTGATATCCACAATAGGCCGATTATGGATAACTCCGCATTAGGCAAAGAAAGACAATTCTTTTCTGATTGTCCTGATGGAATGTCTTTATTGAAGCTTGAAAAAGCAAATGTCAAAGGTGTGCGGGGCAATACGGTATTTGCAGTGGTTCAATTTGAATATACAAATACCAACCAGAGCAATGAAAAAATGTATGGTGTGCTGCCCTCTCAAATTGCCGTCTTAACACTCAACCAAGACCCGGCTAGCGGCAAACTCACCTTAGTCAAATACACTCCTGTAGATACTTCCAGCGCCCAGGGCCTATGGATCACCTGTGGTGCCAGCCTATCACCATGGAATACGCATCTATCCAGCGAAGAATATGAACCAGACGCACCCTTTGCGCATGAGAATCCGCGTTTTAAAGCCTTCAGTAAAAATCTTTATGGCAATGAAACTAGTGCAAATCCATACAACTATGGCTACCTGCCTGAAGTAACCGTAAATCCCGATGGAACGGGCACCCTTGTAAAGCACTATTGCCTCGGGCGTATTTCACATGAATTGGTCGAAGTCATGCCTGACAGAAGAACCGTTTTAATGGGTGATGACTTTACGAATAGCGGTCTATTTCTTTTCATTGCGGATAAAGAAGCTGATCTGTCTTCTGGAACGCTTTATGTAGCCAAACTAGGTCAAGGATTTTCAATAGATCCAAAAGATGAAGGTGCGAAATTATCGTGGATCAAGCTCGGTCACGCCACTAGCGATGAAATCAAGAAACTAGCTCTGACTTTAAAACCATCAGACATCATGACTGTTTTAAAGACTGACCCTAATGACGAGACATTCACCAAAATTTACTATGACGGTATTGCAAATTGGGTAAAGCTGAAACCCGGAATGGAGAAGGCAGCGGCATTTTTAGAAACTCATCGCTATGCCTATTTAATGGGCGGCAGTATGGGCTTTAGCAAGATGGAGGGAACTAGCGCCAATCTGAAAGATAAAGTTGCTTACTTTGCCCTGCAGAATATACAAGACTCAATGATCAAAAGTGGGAAGGGTTGGAATGCACAGAGCATGATTGATCTCGACAAGCCTTTGATCGCAGGCGCCATCATGACTAGCAAGCTTGAAGGCAAGCAATACGATCAAACAGGAAGTCTAATCAAGAGCCATTGGGTTCCAAGTCAATTATCAGCGCTGATGGTTGGTCGAGATATTAATCAAGATGAACTCGGCAATTTAGCAGATCCCAATACCATCTCCAATCCTGATAACTTAAAGTTTTCTGAAAAGTTAAGGACCCTCTTTATTGGGGAAGATAGCAGCACCCACGTAAATAATTTTATTTGGGCCTATAACGTAGATACCAAGAAACTCAGCAGAATCGCTTCAATGCCGTCTGGCGCAGAAGCAACCGGCTTAAGTGTGGTTGATAACCTCAATGGCTGGACTTATATCACCGCCAACTTCCAACATCCAGGGGATTGGCTAGGAAAATTACATGCAAAGGTTATGCCCATATTGAATCCCTTGATTCAAAAGAATTACAAGGATCGATTTGGTGCTGCGGTAGGCTACATCACAGCCAAGCCTACCGGCATCAAGATTACCTAACGTTGATGACTTATGGAGCAGGATTTATTTAAGAGTTGTCTTCTTGCCGACTTGAATTTTTCCAGCCTTGACTGCCTGACAAAACACCTCATAGTCAGCATGATTCTGCTTTGCATAGGACTGAGCAAAACTGTACATTGCATCATCAAATTTTTGCGTTTCTCCACAATAACCAGAAATCATTGCAGCATCGCCTGAGCGGGCATGGCCCAAAGCAAGAGCCCAGCCAAATAGCTTGGCGTAATCAGGAAAGTTCTTGAGAGAAACGCCGCCAGGACCTACATTAATACCGCCCTTCATATCCCTTAGCTGACGAAGATAAAAGTGCTGATTAAGATTAGCGCCGTCCATAACAAATCCTGAATTTAAGAAAATATCGGGAGCGCCTTGCAACAATCGCTGTCCAGCCACTACGCGGCGACCCATATTAGGATAAATAGATTTACCAAGATAAGGAGTTAATACCGACTCCTGAGCCTCCTTATATTGCAAAAAAAGTGGATCCTTTGGGCTGTTACCAACAAAATACAGCACCATACAAGTCGTGCCGACACTACCCACACCCACTACCTTTCTAGCGTAATCCTTCAAAGCATAGTGATGGAATAAGACCTGACGATCAGCCAATAAAGTGCTACTGTAATTTAATAGCGCCCTATCGACCAGATCAACCATCGGCTTACCGTCAATTGATTTATCAAAGTGTTCAATGAGCGGTGGCTTATTAATAATTTTGCGATTCTTACCCACTATTGTTGTGAGCTTTTCCAATATCTGAATATTATTTTGCCCTTTCGTCTCTTTTAAATAGGCATCCAAAGTTTTTTGATGAGCACTATTAAAGTGCTTACGAACATCTTTCTCTCCAATAAATTGCTGAGCAAGATCAAGATAGGGCATATGCGCATACTGAGCCATACGCTTTCGATACTCAGAACTGATTCGATGCACTAATTTTTTGCAAAGGGCTGGGCTTCCACCCAACGATTCACAAGCGATGACGGCGCTGGCTACCAAGCGCTTTATGTCCCACTCCCAGCTGCCCGGAAGGGTTTCATCAAAATCATTAATGCCAAATACTAAGCGATGTTCGGCCGTTCCAAATAAACCAAAGTTAGAGACATGCATATCCCCACAAAGCTGAACAATGATGTTGGTGCTCGGTTGATTAGCCAAATCTTGCGCCATGATGGCGGCACCACCGCGATAAAAAGCAAATGGCGATTGCAACATCCGCTCATAGCGAATGGGAATAAGTGATGCAATCCGCGACTCTGCCTGCTTCTGAAGAATTTCAATCGGACCAACCCGATGCTTTGGAGGGGTATATACGGCTTGATCGGCAAAGCTAATAATCTTGCGTAAGACCCTGCCATCTTTTAAGCGCCTCTGAATGCTCAACTGCTCACCTTTATGCATCTTAACAGGCGTAAGGACAGAAAATTTTCCTACAGATTTTGGTATGGACTTTGATTGTGCTCTAGGGCTTTTTTTGGTGGCCGACATACCTGCTCCAATGTGAATGATGAACCCATTATTACAGCACCCTGAAGAATCACAAAATGGCTACTGGCTAAACTTAATTCGGTGATGAATACTTTGTAGGCGCTCTCTCAGCTCCAAGCGATCTAACTTAGCTATAGGCAGATCCATGAGCAATTCAATCCGATTACGCAAACCAATTTCTACCTGCTTGAAAGCATGCACCATTGCCTCATTACCACCTTCGACAGCCGCTGGATCCGGGAACCCCCAATGGGCTGTTGACGGATGGCCTGGCCAGTAAGGGCAATTCTCCCCAACTGCGGAATCACATAAGGTGATAATAAAATCCATCTTTGGGGCACTCTGGCGCCCAAACTCATCCCAACTCTTGCTCCTAAGAACTTGAAATGGATAGCCCATCGCTTTGATTAAATCTATCGCTATTGGGTGGACCTTCCCAACCGGCTTTGCTCCTGCAGAAAAACCTACAAATCGACCATGACTTAGCGTGGTAGCAAGTGCCTCAGCAAGAATTGATCTAGCAGAATTTCCAGTACAGAGAAATAAAATATTGTGGGAATCACTCATCACGATTTATTTTTAAACAATTTCATCCAGCTTCAATGCGAATTTGCTATCCACAACAAATGTGTTTGCTGTAGTTCGTAATTGAAATAATTCGGATGCAAGTAATTTCTGATTTGGATCAATCTGAGCTAAATTGACTATGGACTCGGGTTGACGAAGAATGCGGGATATATTACTTTTCATATCAAGAGTCATCATGCTCAATCGCCTTCAAATCAATGTGCGTGGATTTAACCTAATACTAGAGGGCTAATATTTCAGTTTGATTAAAGTAATGTGACAGGATTTTTCGCTAAGCTTCAATTACTCTAATCTGTCACATTGACACGATAGCTTGATGGCTTTACTTAAGATAAGTCATTCCAGCAATGCGCTTGATTGTCCTGCCCCTCCTTTTAATCCCCATTCTTAGCTATGCGTTTGAGCCGCTCAATACGGATGATGCAGGAACTGTTGCTAAGGATCGAAATCAAATAGAGCAATATTTCTTTAAAACTGCATCGCATGGTGGCGGCAAAAATAATACGATGGATATTGTTACTCCAGGAGAGGAATATTTTGGCGGTGAAAACGCCAAAGCATTTCCACTCACCTACACCCGCGGTATTACGGATAATCTGGAGGCTTCCATAGGAGGCACTTATTTTGCAAATCCGCAAGGCAATTATTCACCAGTAGCAAATAAGGTTATTGCGTTTAAATGGAGGTTTGCTCAAGGAGATCAAGGGGAATGGGCACTAGCAATAAAGCCTAGTTTTACATTGCCTGGATCGCAACAGCAGCAGGTGCATGGATTAGATCTTGCTCTCCCCAACTACGGCATTAATCTGATTGGCTCCCGGTATTGGAATGAAGTTGAATTGCACGTTAATGCTTCTTATATGAGCTCCCCCTACAATACCAATTATCAAATTGGAATGAGCCCTAACCCAAATCGAACTAACATCCTATTCTTTTCAGTCGCACCAGTTTGGACGGTTGTGAAGGGTGTGAGATTGGCGATAGATGTAGGCATTACAACCAATCCACCTAGTAATGAGCAATATTTAACAAGCTACGCGCTATTAGCAGCCATCCTCTCGGCAACAGATGATTTGGATATTGGGCTATCGTATATGCGCAGTGCAACTAATGTGGGAGTAATCCTCTCCCAAAGTGGGGCGAGCTCTTCACGATCTGAAATTGGATTTACCTGGAGATTCTAATGACATCCAAACACCATAAACCTAACGCATTAATCTTGATATTTACAGTGTTGATGTTTTTATCTCTTCAGAGCGCCGAGGCGGAAGTATTTAAGTTTGTCGCATTGGGTGATATGCCCTACTCCCAACCAGCAGACTTTGGTAGATTTGAGCGCCTCATCAAAACCATTAATTCTAAAAAACTCGCATTCTCAATTTTTGTAGGGGATACAAAATCTGGCAGTACTCCTTGTAGTAATGAGCATACCCAGAAAATGACAGGCTATTTCAACTCGTTTAAATCCCCTTTGATTTACAGTATTGGCGATAACGAATGGACTGACTGCCATCGCATTTTGGCAGGGGGATATAACCCTCTGGAGCGCTTAGACTATATCCGCGCGACTCAATTTAATTCTGCCAATAGCTTTGGAACAGTGAAATTAAAGCTGCAGCGTCAGGCAGATGTAATGCCAAGTTTTAGTAAATATGTAGAAAATTCCCTGTGGACTAGGGGCGGCTTCTTATTTGTAAACGTCCATATCCCGGGCTCCAACAACAATCTTGGGCGAGATGAAGAATCTAATAAAGAGTACGCATTGCGCAACCAAGCGAACTTAGCATGGATAAATCACGCCTTTGATCTAGCAGCAGCAAAAAAATACATAGGAATCATTTTTGCATTCCAAGCTGATATCTTTTACTCCGTTGAAACAGCTAATGGTGCCAATAGCGGCTATCGCGAGACCGTATCCACCTTACGAGATCGATCTGAGAGCCTACCGATCCCCATGCTCTTGATACATGGCGATAGTCACCAACTAAAAATAGATCAACCCCTACTCAACAGGAATAATAAGCCACTAGAAAATGTATACAGACTCGAGGTGATGGGCGCCGACCAAGTGCAAGCGGTCGAAGTGCAAGTGAACCCACAAGAATCAAGCCCCTACAGCTTTCGCCCACTTTTAATTCCCTTGAATGTCATTGGTGATGAAAAATAAATAGCAAGGGCTTGGAATGTAGCTATGGAGTATTAACTCCCAAGGCGATGGTTGAGGTAACGGTTTGCATAGGCCACCCTTGCTTCGCGCCACATCAACAAGGCTTTAATGATTAATTTTTTCATATCAGCAGATCCATTCATGGTTATGGAGAGACTCTTAAGAGGAATATGCCCTCATAAGAAAATTCATCATAGATACACAATGAGTCAGTAGTATGTCAAAGGCTATTTAAATCATGACATCCTTACAATCTTTAGTTCGAATGCCATATCACAATCAAAGCAATCTCCTACCGTGAACCAAAATCTAAATCTCCCCTTCCCAATTAATGGCGTCGTCTTTGCTTGGGCCATGACTAGCTCAGGCAAAAATCATGAAATTCCCCTGTTTGAGATTGCCGAGGCACTAAACAATCCAGACATATCAATCTGGCTTCACCTCAATCTATCCAACTCCCAAGTTCAGCGTTGGCTTAAAAATACCAACTTAGTGCCGGAGCGCGTTGTAGAAATGATTGATGAAGGGGTAACCCGAAGCCGACTAGAGAGAATTGAAAATCTAGATGACTGCTTACTCATGGTGATGAATGATTTTCATCAAGAGTTTGGAGAAAAGGATGGCGATTCAAGTCTGGGCACTTTATGGGCAATTCTCACGCCTCGACTGATGATATCCCTTAGAAATAATCCGCTAAGAACAACGGATAAATTACGCTCAGATTTAAAAAATGGGCAATTAAACCCGTGTTCAGCCATTGAACTATTTCACGAGCTAATTGATTTACGCGCAGAGTATTTAAGAACTCTTCTGATGCGCCTATCCGAAACCATGGATGATTTAGAGGAGGTCTTACTTAAGGGCAAGGAATTGCCTGAGCATGAATACCTAGGTCGAATACGCATTCAATGCAGTCGCCTACGTCGCCAGTTCTCACCTGAACTCATCGCCCTGCATCGCCTGCAAAAGCGTCTGCCTTACTGGTTTTCTGATGAGGATAAGTATTGATTGAATGATGACTTAGACCTACTCTCCTATTTGGTTCAGGAAATCTCCAACTTATATGACCGCGCTAAGGTGCTTCAAGATGAACAGTCGGCACACGTTGCTGAATTTAATGCGCGCAATTTGCAGGTTTTGTCTGTGATGACTGTGATCTTCTTGCCTATGACCCTGCTAACCGGCATTATGGGCATGAATATGGAAGACCTTCCGGGACTCAAGGAGTCCTTCTACATTGTGATGACCTTGATGGCTGGTGCTGGTGCTGCCGTATATATTGCGCTTAAAGTTAGAAAAATTATTTAACACCTCATTTTTTATAGAAGTCCTAGTAAAACTTCAAATGTATAAAAGGGTATATGGAATATTGGAACTTGTATGGTGAGATGGTTATTCGCCTTCTTCTGGCACTATTGGCCGGAATAATTTTGGGCTTAAATCGTTGGTTGCACCACAAATCTGCGGGCATTCGAACCCACTCGCTCGTAGCGATTGGCTCGGCTACGGCCGTACTCTCGATAGGACACCTTGGCTCAACTGATGTTCAAGCCCTAAGTCACGTATTGCAGGGTCTGATCACTGGTTTAGGATTTTTGGGCGCAGGCGTGATTATTAGGGAGCGCAGTTCAAATCGAGTTCATGGTCTGACCACTTCAGCGAGCATCTGGTCTTGCGCCCTAATTGCTGCGGCATTCGGGGCTGGTGAGCTCATTCTAGGTGGTTTAGCGCTGACTGCAATCATTATTACCCTCATCATAGGGGGTCCACTAGAGCAGCTATTGAGCAGACTCACTGGGGTCAAGCGCGAATCAGAAATTTCCCCAGATTCAGACTAAAAACCGCATTTAAAGGCGAAAAAATCAGTTTTGTCATATTACTTTGCTAGCATCTGATCGTTCTGATTACTTTTACCTGGAAAACCCATGAGCGATTACAAATATGAAGATGCTGTAAAACAGCTTCAAGAGTCCGGCGCCATTGGCTTACAAGACTTTAAAAACCTGTCTTATGAAGATTTAAATGAACTTCTTGAGGAAATCAAGGTCTGGTGTCTCTATGCAAACGGTAAGCTAGATAAGCTCCCGAAAGAATCCAAAAAGAAAAGGGACAAGAAGGATAAGAAAGACAAGAAGGATAAAAAGGATTAAGTCAGCTCAGCATTCTTAAGCAACAACACGCTCCTTAGGGAAGCGTAAGGTGAAAGTACTCCCCTTGCCGGGAGTACTCTCAATAATCAATTGGGCTTGATGGCGATTAGCAATATGTTTGACGATTGCCAATCCAAGCCCAGTTCCCCCAGTATCCCTAGATCTACTTCTATCTACCCTATAGAAACGCTCAGTCAATCGCGAGAGGTGCTCTGAAGCGATTCCGGGGCCGGTATCAGTAACCGAAAACTCGCCCTCTCCACTCTCATTCAAGTGCCAATTGGCAGTAATTGAACCAATGTCTGGAGAATAGCGGATCGCATTGGAAACGAGATTACCGAATGCCGAGAGAATCTCTCGCTCTTCGCCCATCAAATTACATGGGCTGGAAACCTCAAAATTAAAGGCATGATGCCCCTGAGAAAGCGCCTCAGCATCATTCTTGAGCAAAGCCATTAGGGTTGGAATATTTACTACCTGCATCGGAGCCGGCAAAGTATTGGACTCAAGGTTTGCGAGAGTCAATAAGTCCTCAACCAAACTCTTCATACGCTGAGCCTGAGACATCATCATTTCAAAATATTGACTTTGTTGTGCCTTGTCCAAATCGAGTGATTGCATGGTTTCTAAAAACCCCATCAATACAGTTATTGGGGTCCTCATTTCATGAGATACATTGGCCACGAAATCCCGACGCATGGCATCAGCTTTTTGCAAATCAGTGACGTCCTGAACAAGCAGGAGATGTCGCTTATCGCCAAACGGGAAAGCTTGCAACATGAGACTGAGGTTTGAGCCCCGCCCCATACGCTCAAGCAGCAATGGCTCCTCGAATTGACGCTTATAAAGATATTGAACAAATTCTGGACGACGAATGAGAAAGTTGATTCTCTGCAGCGCATCACGTTTAAAGTTCAATCCGAAAAAATGTTCGGCAATCGCATTGCACCATTCAATCTGATCTTGATCATCGAGCATGACAATGCCATTTGGCGATGCCTGAAACGCCTCAATAAAACGATCATGCTGCTTTTCAATTGATAAAATTTGCTGTTTAAGATTGCGAACTAAACGCTGCAGACGAAAAAAAATCTCTTCCCAGTAACCGCTAGGCAAAGGCATAGATTCAACGGCATCGGCAACGGTATATTTTCGTAAACGAGCTAAATTTACATACGAATAAATAAGAGGGATTGCCAGAACACAAATTGCGGCCGCAATAGCTGAAAAAGGGCCTAGATTGGCTAATGCTAATGAAGCAGCAATAAATGCCAAGAAAATGAGCAGAGCAAAACGAGTGATAACGGATAACATAAGACAATATTAGAGCATCCCGACAATCGGAATAAAAAACCCGCTGGGAGCTACTATCTACCTAGGTTTGAGTGGGTATTTTAGTAATACGGTAACCACTTCCACGCACCGTCTCAATATAGCGATCGCAATCCGATGGGGCTAAAGCAGCCCTCAACCTCTTGATATGAACATCAACCGTACGCTCTTCAATATAGACCTCATTACCCCACACCTTATCGAGTAAATTTGCTCTTGAATGCACTCTTTCAGGGTTGGCCATCAAGAATTGAAGCAGCCGATACTCTGTTGGCCCCAATGAGACAGTTTGTGGATCCATGTTCGGCCATATAGCTGTCACACGATGCGAGAGAGGGTCGAGTCTTAATGGACCAACGGATAGTGGTCCAGTATCTTCAACTGGGGTTTGGCGGCGCAACAGCGCTTTGACGCGAGCGACCAACTCTTTTGGTGAAAATGGCTTAGTAACGTAATCATCGGCACCCGAGTCCAGGCCTAAAACCTTGTCAGACTCCTCGCTTTTAGCTGTGAGCATTAAGATTGGTAATGAACGAGTTCGATCATTGGCTCTGAGTTCGCGAGCAAACTGAACGCCTGATTTTCCTGGCAACATCCAGTCCAAAATTAGCAGACTAGGCAGTTCATCTCGCATGATATTTAAGGCAATATCAGTTTGCATTGCCTTTACAACATCATATCCAGCATGAGTTAAATTGATCGCAATCAGTTCTGCGATAGAAGGCTCATCTTCAACAATCAATATGCGGTGAGTCATCATGAGTTCCGTAGGGATGCTGATTATTCTTTATTTGCCTCGCGCACTAAATCCTCATGCGGAATATGACGCACATCAGAACCTTTAGCAATATAGATTACAAATTCAGCAATATTTTTCGCATGATCGCCAATACGCTCAATCGCTTTAGCAATTGTCAACATATCCAAGCCAGTCGAAATAGTATGTGGATCTTCCATCATGTAGGAAATCAGCTTGCGCACAAAACCTCTGAACTCTTCATCAATTTGGCGATCTTCCTGCACGACATCTGCAGCGGCAATCGTATCTAAGCGAGCAAAGGCATCCAAGCTACGACGCAATAATGAAATCGCCATTTGACCCGACAAACGAATTTCAGCAACGTTAATATTGTGGGTTGCGCCAGACTCAATCAAACGCTTCGTTCTCTTGGCAACACGCTCTGCTTCATCACCTGCGCGCTCAAGATTGGTAATTGCTTTAGAAACTGCCATTACCAAGCGGAGATCTCGCGCTGTCGGTTGGCGACGTGCAATTAATTCTGTACAGGCCAAATCGATCTGAATCTCTAGATCGTTAACCATCTTCTCATTTGCAATAACTACATTGCAAGTTTCAATATCCATTTGCGTAAATGCGCGCATCGCTGTTGAAATCTGTGATTCAACAAGGCCGCCCATTTCTAACAAACGACTGGAAAGGGAATTTAAATCTGCATCAAATTGTGATGAAAGGTGTTTATCTGGCATTTCTATCTCCAATTAACCGAAACGACCGGTAATGTAATCTTCTGTTTCTTTACGCTTAGGCTTGATAAAGATTTCATCTGTCTT
>CANCBK010000035.1 GCA_947374315.1 Burkholderiaceae bacterium
CTTTAGCGGCCCTTTGCGCTTGGTGCAGCCAGCACCAAGTCGAAATGATTGATTGCCAGCAAGAAACTGCGCACCTCAAGTCCCTAGGTGGCTCACCTATTTCTCGCGATGAATTTTTGAGTCACCTGCAAATTGCGCTCAAGCAATCTAATATAGAGATTCCTTGGAAATTCAATAAAGAAATTCTGCGTCACTGGCTATGACTCAAATCAAAGAACTACCGCTAACTGCCTTGCAATTTTACGCAACAGCACCTTATCCCTGCAGCTATCTTCCAGGCAAGACTGCGCGTTCGCAAGTAGCGACTCCCTCACACTTAATCCATGCAGACATCTATGGAGAACTCGTTAATACTGGATTTCGTCGAAGCGGTTTATATACCTATCGCCCTTACTGCGATGAATGCAATGCCTGTACCGCTACCCGTATACCGGTTAAACATTTTGCCCCCAACCGCAGTCAGCGGCGCTCCTGGAAAAAACATATAGGCCTCGATATTCACGTGATGAACTTAGGTTATCAAGAAGAGCATTACCAGCTCTATCAACGCTACCAAAATGAGCGGCATGCTGGCGGCGAAATGGATCGGGATGATCAAGACCAATATATGCAATTTTTATTGCAAAGCCGGGTTAACTCTAGAATTGTTGAGTTTCGAGACGGGCCGCATGACCAGCATCCCGGCAGATTGAGAATGGTCAGCATGATCGATATTCTAGATGAGGGCATCTCTTCGGTTTACACCTTCTTTGACACGGATAACCCCTCAGCAAGCTATGGAAGCTTCAGCATCCTATGGCAAATTCAGCAAGCCCTAGAGTTAGATCTGCCTTACCTTTATCTCGGCTACTATATTGAGAATAGCGAAAAAATGGCATACAAGGTCAAATATCAACCCATCGAAGGACTAATCGATGATCACTGGCAACCCATCATTGGGCCATAATCACTACCTATGATCGATAGCTACTCCCTTCTTCGCCCTTGGCTGTTTTCTTTAGACCCAGAGCAAGCGCATAACATTACCCTCCGCAACTTAGATCGCGCTGAGCGCTGGGGATTACTACGTTTTGCAATAGAGCGTCCCGCATTAGACCCCCGAACAGTCTGCGGCATCACCTTTCCTAATCCAGTAGGTCTTGCTGCCGGCTTGGATAAAGACGGTAAACATATTGATGCGCTGGGAGCCTTAGGGTTTGGTTACTTGGAAATTGGAACCGTAACCCCAAAACCGCAGGTGGGCAATCCTAAGCCGCGTATGTTTCGCCTTCCAGAAGCACAGGCCATTATCAACCGCATGGGTTTTAATAATGATGGTGTAGAGGCATGTGTCGCACGCGTACGTCAATCAGCTTACTGGCAAAACGGTGGTGTTGTTGGATTAAACATTGGTAAGAATGCAAGCACTCCTATTGAGAATGCTGCAAGCGACTACACAATAGCCATGGAGGCGGTTTATGAAATCGCCTCATATATCACCGTCAATATCTCTTCACCCAATACGCAAAATTTACGCGCACTCCAAGGCGAAGAGATGCTGCGCTCTTTGCTTGGAGCTTTGCATTTAACGCGTGAAATACTCAGCAATCGCTATGGCGTTCGGAAACCCCTATTTCTGAAGATAGCGCCCGATCTAGATGTTAATGACATTAACCTCATTGCGGACCTCTTGGTTGAATTCGGTATCGACGCCATCATCGCGACCAACACCACCATTGCAAGGGATGCCGTGCAAGGGCTTGAATTTGGACAAGAGATAGGCGGCCTATCCGGCGCCCCAGTTCGACATGCGTCCAACAGAGTAATCCAAACCTTGAAAGCGAGATTAGGAGGCGCCCTTCCAATCATTGGTGTCGGTGGTATTTTGTCTGGCGAGGATGCCCGAGAGAAAGTAGCGGCAGGCGCGAGCTTAGTTCAACTCTATAGCGGCTTAATCTATTGTGGCCCCAAGCTGATTGCCGAGTGCGCTAACTCACTGCGTAGCGAGTTCATGTCTAGAAAGTAGCAATACTGAGATTGAATTTCATATTGTGCAATTAAAATAAAAATCGCTACAATTGAACCCATGACAATCAGCAAGCCCGAAAAACTGCCGAAAGTGCCTGGTGAAGCTGGTAAAACAGCCATTCAGGTGATCGAGCGCATGATGAACCTACTTGATGCCTTAGCCTCACACGAGGAGTCCAGTAGCCTCAAAAACCTGGCTGAACAAACAGCGCTACACCCTTCTACAGCTCACCGCATCCTCAACGACTTGGTGGCATGCCGCTTAGTAGAGCGTGGTGATGGTGGCACCTATCGATTGGGCCTGAAGCTATTGGAGCTTGGAAATCTAGTGAAGGCCCGTTTATCAGTTCGTGAGGCCGCTCAAGCACCAATGCGAGCCTTACATAAGCTCACCGGCGAAACCATCAACCTCTCCGTCCGTCAAGGCGATGAAATCGTCTACATTGATCGTGCCTATAGTGAGCGCTCTGGCATGCAGGTCGTGAGAGCAATCGGCGGTCGTGCACCACTCCATTTAACCTCCGTTGGAAAGTTATTCCTAGCTAGCGATGACCCAAGTCAGGTGCGCGCTTATGTTACTCGAACCGGTCTCGCGGGCCACACCAGAAACAGCATTACAGAATTAGGAAAGCTGGACATTGAGCTCAATCAAGTTCGTAAATTAGGCCATGCACGCGACAATGAAGAGCTTGAGTTAGGCGTGAGCTGTGTAGCGGCTGAGATCTTTGATGATAGCGGGAAATTAGTGGCGGGCTTATCACTAAGCTCCCCCACTGACCGCATTCAACCAGAGTGGTTGCGCTTATTGCAAGATACAGCGCTGCAGATTTCTAAAGGAATGGGCTACAAGCCTAAGGCTTCTGATTTAAATCTGTAAAGTGCATAGTCAATTGAGGGTGCTTTACCTACATTAAGCGCCGAATCGGATGGGGCTCACCAGAGGGTATCCGCTCATACCAGTCACGAACTCGTACCGCATCTGCAAAACGGGATTGAGTGCCTACCGAATCCAAGAATACCAATAACAAGGGCGTGTTATTTACTCTGGCCTGCATGACTAAGCACCTACCAGCCGCATTAATGAATCCTGTTTTTTGTAAACCGATATTCATATCACCAGCACGCACTAAACGATTGGTATTTAAGAATTTCTGCGGTCGCTTTGCAATCACCATCGTCAGGTCTGTCCGAGTTGAAAACTCTCGAATCATTTTGTATTGATAAGCCGCACCTAACATACGCGTTAAATCTTCAGCCGATGCGACGTTCTCACTCATTAAGCCGGTAGGATCAGCAAAATGAGAATGGCTCATCCCGATTTCTTTTGCCTTATGATTCATCGCATCCACAAACGCAGGAATGCCGCCTGGATAATTTCTGCCTAGGGTGTAGGCAGCGCGATTCTCAGAAGACATCAAGGCTAATAGCAGCGCCTCTTCACGTGTCAACACTGTGCCGCCAGCAAGGCGCGATGTTCTATAAATATGAACATCATCCGCATTGATCGTGATGGTTTCATCAAGGGGTAGTTTTGAGTCCAACACCACCATCGCAGTCATTAACTTGGTAATCGAAGCAATCGGCAGACTAACAGTAGAGTTCTTTTCAAAATACACATCTTTCGTATCTTGATTCATGACAATCGCAACGCTGGACTTCAAACTAAGATCATCATGTTGACCACGCAAACCCAAAGCCGTTGCAAAGGATGGCCTAGCCTCTACAACAGGTTCGGCAGAACGGGTTACAGTAGTCCGAACCGTCTTTGCTCTCTTGGCGCTCTTAACAGCCTTTTTTGTGTCCGCTTTTGCTGAAGTCTTTACTACGACCTTGGTCGATTGAGAAGATTGAGAGTCCTTATTCGCAGCAGATACCTGCAAAGGAGTAATGGTCCCGAATGAAACTAGGCTAACCATAGCTAAGAGCCAAAATCGATTCACACGCATCCCAAAATACCTTCCAAAACTTTTAACATACAGAATGATAATTAACTTTTATACCTAGGCCAGACTTATTGCACTCAAAGAGGCTAAATAAGCTAAAAAAATCAGTGCCCACTTATTCAGCAATAGAGGCCACTGAGTTTGAGTGCCCTCTATTCACCAGAACCACGCCTGTCATGGTCAACAATAACCCCATAGCCATCGTGAAAGTAAAGGGCTCATCAAACAGCATCCAGGCCATCGCCGCCGTGGTGGGAGGCGTTAGATACAACAGGCTCGTCACCTTGGTTGCCGCACCCTTGCGAATCATCATAAATAAGAGGCTAATAGACCCGATCGACAAAGGAAAGATTGCCCACAGTAAGGCGCCAATGACCGGAATATTCCAGACCATTTCTCCAGTTTCAAAGAAATACATGCACACAAAGCACAGGACTGCTGAGACGCCAAACTGAATGGACGAACCTGCCCTTAGATCAAATACAGGGCAAAACTTCTTTTGATACAAGGTCCCGAAGGTAATCGAAAGCAATGCGACAAAAGCAAGAACATAACTCAGTAGCGGGATGTGATTAAAGCCAATTTTCGCAGCAACAACCAAAGCAACGCCAGCAAACCCAAAGCCCAAACCAACCCACTGTCTCCCGGTAACCTTTTCAGAAACCCAAGCAGCAAACCATGCCGTCAAGATGGGCTGTAGGCCCACGATAATGGCTACTAGACCAGCCGTCATACCAAGGCGAACTGCGAACCATACGCCCATAAGGTAGCCAAACTGAAGTAGCAATCCCGCCACGGCAATATGTTTAATTTGAGACCAACTTGGCCATCGGATTCTCCAAACCAAACTAAGGCAAGCCATAGCAATCAATACCCCAATAAAACGCCAAAATAGGAATGTTGCCGGCTCAACATAAGGCATTGCCATGCGAGCAATGACAAAACCCGTACTCCAAATGAGTACAAATAATGGTGCAATCAGGCTATCAAGCTTCAATTTCATTGGTAACTTATTGAAAATATTGGTTATTTAAAGCTAACTGCTAATTTTATGCTTTTTAAATTAAGCCTCCACAGTATGGCCCTAGCATTTTATTGCATTGCAATATAAATGCTGGAGGATCATTGATTCATGTGAAGATAGAATGATGAGAAGTAAATTGATTGAGTCCACATGAAGAGGATTGAAATGAACTTAACACCTGAACAAATCGCAGCAGCACAAAAAGCTAATTTAGAAACTTTGAGCGGCCTCACCAATCAAGCACTTCAAAGTATCGAAAAGCTGGTTGAGCTTAATATGCATATCGCGAAACAAAGCTTGAGCGAAAGCATGACGAGCGCCAAGAAGGCACTAGAAGTTAAAGACATTCAACAGCTTCTTGCCCACCAAGCAGAGGCAGTGAAACCAATGGCGGAAAAAATTATGGCTTATAGCCGCCATCTCTATGAGTTAGCGCATGAAACCCAAGCAAGCTTTACTAAGTCTGCCGAGAAGGAACTACAAGTTGGCCAGAAAAAAGTGAATGCCTTAGTTGAAGATTGGACCAAGAATGCTCCTGCCGGCTCTGATGCTGCCGTGTTGGCAATGAAGCAGGCAATTGCCTCTGCTACCAATGTATTTGAAACTAGTCAGAAAGCGGTCAAGCATGCAGTTGAGGTTGCACAAACAAACCTAAGCAATGCCACCAATACAGTTGAGAAGACGGTGAAGACTGCCAGTAAGTCAGCAACCAAAACAAACAAGAAGAAATAATACTGCGTAGTTTTTTAGCAAGAATAATGAAAAATGCCCCGATATCTCGGGGCATTTTCTTATCCAGCATTTACAAGCAGTGCTTCAGTTCATCGGTAATTTAATGAGCCTTCTTTTTTACTGGAGGTAAATCAGTGCAGTGGCCATGCGCCGCTTCTGCAGCCAAGCCCACAGACTCACCTAAGGTTGGGTGTGGATGGATAGTTTTACCAATATCAATAGCATCTGCGCCCATCTCAATTGCGAGACAGACCTCGCCAATCAGATCGCCTGCGTGCGTTCCAACAATACCGCCACCAATAATGCGCTTAGTGCTTGCATCAAAAATCAACTTGGTGAAACCTTCATCACGACCATTGGCGATGGCTCTTCCACTAGCCGCCCAAGGGAATAGTCCCTTTTCGTAAGCAATTCCTTGGGCCTTACATTGCTCTTCTGTTAGACCGGCCCAAGCAACTTCTGGATCGGTATATGCCACAGAGGGGATTTGTTTCGCATCAAAATAGGATTTTTCACCAGCAGCCACTTCAGCAGCCACATGACCTTCATGCACCGCCTTGTGAGCCAACATCGGCTGACCAACAATGTCACCAATCGCGAATATGTTGCTTATGTTGGTACGCATTTGGTTGTCGACGGGGATGAACCCACGTTCATCAACAATGACGCCAGCAACTGTCGCATCAATCTTCTTACCATTTGGTGTACGACCTACCGCCACCAATACAAGGTCATAAGTTTGTGGTTCTGCAGGTGCATTCTCACCCTCGAAGCTGACTTGGATACCGTCAGCCTTCACCTCCGCTTTTGTAGCGCGAGTCTTAAGCATCACCTTTTCAAAACGGCCGGCATTAAATTTCTCCCAAACCCTTTCTAAATCACGATCAGCGCCGGCCATTAAGCCATCCATCATTTCAGCAATATCAATGCGTGAGCCTAAGGTGCTGTAGACGGTAGCCATTTCTAAACCAATAATACCGCCACCGATGACCAACATGCGCTTAGGAATACTCTTGAGCAATAAAGCACCAGTACTATCCACAATACGCGGATCTTCCGGTAAGAATGGCAACTTCACTGGCTGACTGCCTGCTGCAATAATTGCCTTCTGAAAGCGAATCACTTCTTTCTTACCCGCCAATTCTTGCCCATCACCCTGAGTCAACTCGACCTCAACATGATTGGCATCCAAGAAGTGGCCAAGTCCACGCACTACATGAACCTTGCGTGCTTTAGCCATTCCAGCTAAGCCGCCAGTTAATTTAGCAATGACGGAATTTTTATAACCACGCAGCTGGTCAATTTCAATCCTAGGGTTGCCATAGGTAATGCCATGCTTAGACATGGTCTTCACCTCATCCATTACCGAGGTAGTATGAAGTAAAGCCTTGGAAGGAATGCAGCCCACATTCAAACAAACCCCGCCTAATGTGGAGTAGCGCTCGACCAAGACTGTTACCATGCCTAAATCTGCACTGCGAAAAGCGGCACTATAGCCACCAGGGCCAGCCCCCAAAACAAGCACCTCACACTCGTGATCAACTTTGCCGCTATATTGACCTGCGATGGGGGCGCTGATCGCTGGCGGAGTCGCTGATACAGGAGCTAACGTTGGCGCGGCAGCCGGAGATGATGCTTGAGTTTGAACTGCAGCATCCACTTCAATTTCTGCAACGATACTGCCCTTGCCTACTTTGTCGCCTGGTTTAACAGAAATACTGGTGACCCTTCCAGCAGCGTCTGCAGGAACTTCCATGGTGGCTTTATCGGATTCGAGAACCAGCAGTGGCTGCTCCTTCTCAATCACATCACCCACTTTAATCAGCACCTCAATGACAGGCACCTCTGAGTAATCACCAATATCAGGAACGAGAATAATTTGCTTTGCCATATATTCCCTTTATAGTGCTGCGCGACGGAAGTCGGACATGAGCTGAGCAATATAGACATTGAAACGCGTAGCCAAGGCGCCATCTATAACACGATGGTCCGCACTCAATGATAGTGGGCAAATTAAGCGTGGTACAAATTGCTTACCATCCCATACAGGCTTCATAGCGGCTTTGCTTACACCCAATATGGCTACCTCTGGCGCATTCACAATCGGCGAGAAGTAAGTGCCACCAATGCCACCTAAAGAAGAGATGGTGAAACTGGCGCCCTGCATCTGGTCTGGCTTTAATTTTCCATCCCGTGCAAGCGCGGCTAATTCTGAAGTTTCACGAGCAAGCTCAAAGATCCCTTTTTTATCTGCATCGCGAATGACCGGAACCACTAAACCGTTTGGCGTGTCGGCAGCAAAAGCAATATTGAAATATTTCTTAAGTACGAGGTCATCACCATCAATGGAACTGTTGAACTCAGGAAATTTCTTCAAAGCAGCTACAGCAGCCTTCATTAAGAATGCGAGCATCGTGATTTTAAGACCCTGCTTTTCATTCTCTTTATTTGTGAGAACTCTGAAAGCCTCAAGGTCAGTGATATCCGCATCTTCGTGATAAGTCACCGCAGGAATCATCACCCAGTTGCGACCTAAATTAGCGGCAGTGAGTTTCTTGATGCGATTTAATGGTTGACGTTCAGTTTCTCCAAATTTTGAGAAATCCACTTTTGGCCAAGGAATTAAATTCAGGCCACCCAAACTTCCACCAGAAGCATTTGAGCCGCTCTCAGCGCCACCACTCATAGCGGCCTTCACAAATGCCTGTACATCTTCTTGGGTAATTCTTCCTTTGGGGCCAGAGCCATTTACTTGATGAATGGTCACGCCTAGCTCTCGAGCAAACTTTCGCACTGATGGACTAGCATGACTTGCCGTGGGATCCACTTCTATCGGCTTAGTGCTTGCAGGAGGTGGTGCAGGTGCGCGAACAATTGGCGGCTCTGCTTTAACTGAAGGGGCGGTAGGTAGCGCTGGAGCTGGAGCTGGTGGTGACGTAAGGTCAGTAGATACTGCTGCCCCGCCACTCTCCTCCAGAATGAGAACAATCGCCCCCTCTGAAATAGAATCACCAACTTTAACCTTAACCTCTTTAACAACGCCTGAGTGTGATGAAGGGACATCCATGGTGGCCTTGTCGGATTCCAGAACAACAATTGATTGCTCCTTCTCGACATGGTCACCAGCCTTTACCAACACTTCAATAACTGGCACATCTTTGTAATCCCCAATGTCGGGGACTTTGATATCAATTAATTGGCTCATAGTATCTGTCTATTTTCAAACCGTCATTGGGTTTGGTTTAGTGGTATCGATGTTGTATTTCTGAATCGCCTCCGCAAGCTTTTGGCGATCAAGCTGCCCCGCATCCACCAATGAGCGTAATGCTGTAAGCACGACCCAACGGCGATCCACCTCAAAAAAGTCACGTAATTTCTCACGAGTATCGGAACGCCCAAAGCCATCCGTACCCAACACCTCAAAACGACGACCCATATGCTGAATCGCTGGACGAATTTGTTCAGCAAATAAGCGAACATAGTCAGTCGCCGCAATCACGGGACCCGAGGTATCTTTAAGGCAGCTCTCAACATGGGACAAAATCGGCGCCACTGTTGGATTAAGCAGATTGCCACGGTGAACTGATGTCCAGTTACGACCCAATTCTGTAAA
The DNA here is from genome assembly GCA_947374315.1 of Burkholderiaceae bacterium. The sequence continues at coordinate 9,320 of CANCBK010000035.1, forward strand.
GCTTGGACAGCCCCACAGATCAGAGGCAATGCCCCAGTCTTTATGCAAGATATCAGCTGCTTCAATCACTTCACGGAAGATGGTGCCTGAACCAAGTAGTTGTACCCGCAATTTCGCATTGGCATCACCAACGGATTTCAACTTGTACATACCCTTAATGATGTCTTGTTCAGCCCCGTTTGGCATTGCGGGATGGGCGTAGTTTTCATTCATCAAAGTGATGTAGTAATACACGTCTTCTTGCTCAGCAAGCATGCGACGCATGCCGTCTTGAATCACCACCGCAACCTCAAAAGAGAATGAAGGGTCGTAACTAATGCAGTTAGGAATCGCCGAACTCCACACTTGGCTATGGCCGTCTTCATGCTGAAGGCCTTCACCATTTAACGTTGTTCTACCAGCAGTACCCCCTAATAGGAAGCCACGACTGCGCATATCGCCAGCAGCCCAGCACAAATCGCCAATGCGCTGGAAGCCAAACATGGAATAGAAGATGTAAAAAGGCAGCATTGGCACGCCATGAGTCGAATAAGAAGTAGCGGCAGCAATCCAATCGCACATACCGCCTGCTTCATTAATGCCCTCTTGCAAAATCTGGCCGCTCTTATCCTCTTTATAGAACATCAGTTGATCATGATCTTCTGGGGTATAGAGCTGGCCCAATTGATTCCAGATACCCAGTTGACGGAACATTCCCTCCATACCAAAGGTACGTGACTCATCCGGAACAATCGGAACAACCCGCTTACCCAATATTTTGTCGCGCACAATCGTATTCAGTATGCGAACAAAAGCCATCGTTGTGGAGATTTCGCGACCTTCAGTAGTTGCTTCTAACAGTGGCGCAAATACATCCAGCGCGGGAACCGGCAAGCTCTCGGCTTTCATGCGACGCTGGGGCAAGTAACCACCCAACTCCTGTCTACGAGCCTTCATATACTCAAGCTCTGGACTGCCTTCAGCAAATTTCACTAAGGGCATTTCATCTAACTGCTCATCATTGACTGGAATCTCGAAGCGATCACGGAAACGACGCACATCATCCGCATTCATTTTCTTTGCTTGGTGAGCAATATTCATCGCCTCACCAGAACCACCCATGCCATAGCCCTTAATGGTGTGAGCCAAGATCACAGTAGGTTGATCCTTGTGATTTACTGCCGCATGAAAGGCTGCAAACACTTTGTGTGGATCATGACCGCCGCGATTAAGCTGCCAAATCTCTTCATCACTCCAATCACTTACTAATGCCTTTAACTCAGGTGTATTGAACACAATTTCACGAACATAAGCACCATTCTTGGCCTTCATCGTTTGATATTGGCCATCGACGATCTCACCCAGGCGTTGCATCAAAATGCCTTTTTTGTCGCGAGCGAACAAAGCGTCCCAATGACCGCCCCAAACTACCTTAATGACATTCCAGCCAGCGCCACGGAACTCTCCCTCAAGCTCCTGAATAATCTTGCCGTTACCGCGGACGGGTCCGTCCAAACGCTGTAGGTTGCAGTTCACAACAAAGATCAGGTTATCCAATTTTTCACGACCGGCCATACCAATTGCACCGAGCGATTCCGGCTCATCTGTTTCGCCGTCACCTAAGAAGGCCCACACTTTCCTACCTTCAGCCTTAATAAATCCGCGATCTTGCATGTAACGCATAAAACGCGCCTGATAAATCGCCATGATCGGACCAAGGCCCATTGATACCGTTGGAAACTGCCAGAAGTCGGGCATTAACCATGGATGCGGATAACTAGAAATCCCTTTACCGCCCACTTCTTGCCGGAAGTTATTTAATTGCTCCTCAGCCAAGCGACCCAACATATAAGCACGTGCATATACCCCTGGTGCAGAGTGTCCTTGCACAAATATCAAATCGCCACCATGATCTGGTGATGGCGCATGCCAGAAGTGATTAAAGCCAACGTCGTATAAGGTAGCGGCAGACTGAAAAGAAGAGATGTGTCCGCCGACGTTGGTATCTTTGTTTGCACGCAGAACCATAGCCATCGCATTCCAGCGCGTGTAAGAGCGAATGCGATGCTCTACATTTTGATCCCCCGGCAAACGCGCTTGCTGATCAACTGGAATCGTATTGATGTAGGGCGTTTCCGCATGAAATGGTTGATCGACACCATTTACACGCGCATGAGAAATTTGTTGGTCAATAAGATAGGCGGCTCTTGCTGGTCCTTCGTTACGAATCACGCCGTCTAGCGCCTGCAACCACTCTTGCGTTTCTCCTGGGTCTGAGTCCTGCTTGCCTGCACTACCCAAAATCTGATCTGGAACTGCTGCCATAAACTGTCTCCAATTATTACTACGGTGTTATTCACTCACTCTATTCCCAATATTCTAGGAAGGTCTATGGGTGTAAACAAGCAATTTCCCACATAATGATAATATTTCTCACTATGTGGTATTTTGTTGCAATGCAATTCAAAGAGGGTTTAAGCTCCGAGCACTTGGGATGGCTAGTTCTCTAGATTACCTGGATCAATAGGCGCTTTTTGTTTAAATACCAACTCTAGAATGCGTCCGCTTGCCTCTTGAGAGCGTATTCTGCCCGGCAACCAATCGAGATCCCTAGCCAACCAAATGTCGACTTGGCGCTTATATGGATCGCTTTCACGCTGCATGAGTGCGTAATGACGATTCGCCGCCTTACCCAAACTGGGAATATCCTCTGATTCAGTTTCGCCATAGCTCTTAAATTGCCACAGGTCTAGACTGTTGTAATCAACTACGGGAAGAACCCTTATGCTTCCTGACCGATCAATCTTATCGCTACCATTTAAAAGCGATGCGAATTGAAACATGAGACTAAATCGATCTTGAGTGCCAGGTAGCAAATCAGGGGTGAATTCTGGTTTTTCGGAAAAGTACATCTTCCCTGCTGAATCAGCATTTCTATCAAATCGAGAATAGCGTGGCGGCTTAGATCCTCGCTGGGTCCAGTATATGGAGGGAGCGATTCCGTACGAATCTATAGAGCCACGGGATTCAAACACAAAAGGGCCAACTAGGGCATAAGGAATATTAATATGGAGACGGTAGCTACCTCCGTCCGTAACCCAATCTAGTCGCGCAGTTTGATAAAGCTGTCCATCAACATAGGCATCAAAATAGTAGGAAGCAGATTCAGGCAAGCGAAAGGCCTGGCCCGATTGCCCTCCCAAAGCGTTCTGGACTCCACTATCTGCATCCGGTAAAAGGTCTGGCGAAGGCGAATGAGATGTTATGGATTGCGCTTTCTTTCTAGAGGCGCTAGATAGCTGAATCTTCTTTGGAGGCTCCGCTCGAAGATCAGTTTTGATGATGAGATCTTCAGTTATTGGTAAGGGGCGACCAAATGAAATAAATGGAACACCAAAAAACAACATCAGATGCCCGATGATGGATAAAAGTATTGCAATCATTAGCACCCACAGAGATCTTCTGCGAATGACTTGAACTAGATTGCTAAATGAGTCAATCAAGAAAATCAAAGCTCGATAAAGTCGATCACTGCAGGCAAATGATTGGCGTAGCCAGAAATTCCATGATCACTACCGTCTAATACAAGTTGTTTTGCTTCGGCATAAAAAGCAACCATTTCTCGCCAATCGAGCAGCTCATCACCTTTTGCTGCAATCAGAAAATAGCGTTGAGGATTGGTGATTTTATGAACCTGTAGGGCTCGCAATTCTTCGACATACTCTGCCTTGAAATCAAAAGGCTCCTCACTATCATAGGCAGTCATCATGCCGACGTGTGGCTCAAGCTCACGAGGGGCAAAGACGGCTGGATTGAGCGCAACCCCCTTGCAGTGATATTTTTCGGACAAATAATTGGCATAGAAACCGCCCAAAGAAGATCCAATGATTACTGTATGGTCCGCATTGGAGCGATCAATATGATTCATCACTAAATCCATACTTTCTTTTGGAGACGCCAATAATTGCGGGCAATACCATTCATAGGTATGGTCTACGGTCGAAAGCGCTTGCACTGCTTCACGAGTCATCACCGCTTTACTAGAGTTTGGTGAAGAGCGAAAACCATGTAGGTAGACCAGCAAAGTTGATTTCATGGTGATTGAGTTACGCCTTCTGACCAATTTCAAAATTAGCCATTTTCTCAAGAGCCCTCACCATGGCAGAGTGATCCCATGCTTTACCGCCATGCGCACTACAGGAATTCAACAACTCTTGTGCAGTAGCGGTATTTGGTAATGAAACACCTAAGGCCTTAGCAGTGCTGAGGGCGAGGTTCAAATCCTTCTGATGCAACTCAATTCTAAAGCCAGGATCAAAGGTTCTTTTGATCATGCGCTCGCCATGCACCTCTAAAATTTTCGAGCTAGCAAATCCTCCCATCAGCGCCTCGCGGACTTTAGCTGGATCAGCCCCCGCTTTAGATGCGAATAACAATGCTTCGGCAACTGCCTCAATATTTAAAGCAACAATAATTTGATTGGCTACTTTGGTAATTTGACCGGCACCATTTTCACCTACCAAGGTAATGTTTTTCCCCATCAACTCAAACACTGGTTTTACTTTCGCAAAAGTTGCATCATCACCGCCGACCATAATCGTTAGGGTTGCGCCTTTGGCTCCAAGCTGCCCACCGGAGACCGGGGCGTCCAAATACTCACAGCCAAGCGCATTAATTTTGTGGGCGAACTCTTTAGTGGCGATTGGGGAGATTGAGCTCATATCGACCACAATTTTGCCTTTAGTTAAACCAGTGGCGATACCCTTCTCACCAAAGAGCACCTTTTCTACATCAGGGGTATCGGGCACCATCGTAATGATGATGTCGGCCTGTTGGGCAACCTCAGCCGGGCTAGAGCAAACAATCGCCGCACTATTGGCGAGCTCCTCTGGAACTTTGCTGCGGGTATTAATAAATACTTCGTGGCCAGCTCTTATCAAGTGACCCGCCATTGGCGCACCCATAATTCCAAGACCTACAAATCCAAGCTTTAATTTACTCATGACTCCATCCTCAGTTTTTAATTGTTGTTCGTCGTTTGTTATTTTCGAGTGTGCCATTAAGAGATCAACTGCACTCGTACTGACTCATCCAGCTAAGTCCAGCCTCAGTAGTTTTTAATGGTTTGTATTCACAGCCAATGTACCCGCCGTAACCAAGTCGATCTAATAAACCAAAGAGATAGTCATAATTAATCTCTCCAGTTCCGGGCTCATTGCGACCCGGATTATCCGCCAGCTGGATATGCGCAATGCGATTTATATATTGTTGAATGGTATTGCCCAGCTCGCCCTCCATCCGCTGTGCATGGTAGATGTCGTACTGAAGAAAGACATTATCAGCACCAACTTTATCCAGAATAGCAATGCCCTGCTCTGTTCGAGAGAGGTAGAACCCCGGGATATCAAAAGTATTGATTGGCTCAATTAATAGTTTTAGTCCCGCTTTTTTTAGCTCACTTGCCGCGAATTGAAGATTCTTCACAAAAGTGTCATGAAGCAATTTTGGATCCACCCCTACAGGCGCTTTACCGGCAAGACAGTTGAGTTGTGGAACACCAAGCACACTGGCGTATTCAATTGCTTTAGCCACCCCAGATCTAAACTCTGCGACTCGATCTGGCATACAGGCAATACCACGTTCGCCCGCGTCCCAATCACCAGCGGGAAGATTATGTAGCACCAACCTTAAGGCGTGCTCATCTAGGGCAGCCTTAATCTCATCAGGGGAAAAGGCATAAGGAAAAAGAAATTCAACTGCTTTAAACCCGCTGGCCTTCGCTAGCGCAAAACGCTCCATAAATGGAACTTCAGTAAATAACATGGTGAGGTTGGCAGCAAAACGGGGCATCTCAATCCTTTGAGTTCAAGTACAACAAAAGAACTGATGTTATCAAAGAAGCGCATAAATTTCCTTGAGGTCTGAGGGATGGCACATAAAGCCAATTGAGAGATAAAAATAGACTAATATGACTAGGTAAATACTTAAAATAAGGAAAATTATGAAAATTAAATTCACCCCAATGGCACTTGTTATTACTGCATTGTTGGCTGCCCCTATGATCGCTATAGCTCAAACCCCAGATTCAGCTAAGCCTGTAGTAGTTGATGCCGCCGTTACTGAAAATGTGTATCAACTTTATGAAGGTGCCGTAACCAAGATTGATAAGAAAACCCGTACTATTTTCTTTAAAAATAATGAAGGCGAGTCGAAATTTGTAGCCGGTCCAGAAATTAAAAACTTTGATCAAATCAAAAAAGGTGATCGCCTGAGCGTAACCTACAAACTCGCGGTTGCCATCGAATTGATTAAAACCAAGAGTGATGGCATTCGTAGCAAGGTTGAAACATCTTCTGAGACCGCATCCAAGCCCGGAGAAAAGCCAGCTCGAACCATTTCCAATACAACAACCATCATTGCTGACATTGTGGATGTTGATCGCACCAAGCATTTGGTTTCAGTTAAAGGCCCAAGCGGTAAGATTACTGTTGTGATGGTAAAAAACCCACAGTTACTAGCCGATGTAAATGTTGGCGAGCAAGTTAAGGTCATTTATTTTGACGCGATGGCTGCATCCATCTCCAGCGCTAAAAAGAAGTAATCAGCAGTAGAAGCAAGGATTCGATTTGGGCATTCGTTTACATTGGGTCCTTGCACTTGTTGCCCTTCTTTCTGCCTGCGCCAACACTACACGCCCAGGAGCAGTAGGAATAAATAGATCCCAATTTATGATGATCTCTTCGGCGGAAGTTGATCGCCTATCTACTGTAAGTTACAACGAGCAGAATCAAAAAGCAAAAGAGAGCAATGCCTTGCTAACTTCGGGGCCCACCTATGTTCGCCTGAAGACCATTGCTAACCACCTTATTCCACAAACTGAGGCATTTCGTGATGACACCAAGCAGTGGGATTGGCGCCTTACCCTCATTGATGCTCCAATCTTAAATGCGAGCTGCGCGCCAGGTGGAAAAATCACCTTCTACACTGGAATCATTGAGCAACTCAATCTGAATGACGATGAAATCGCTGCCATCATGGGTCATGAGATTGCTCATGCGCTTAGAGAGCATGGTAGGGAGCGAGCATCACAAGCGATGGCGCAAAATATAGTTGTCAATATAGCGATGGCAGCAGTGGGTAGTTATGGGTCAGCAGTGAGCGCCGCTAACCAAGCCGCCCACTATGTATTTGTTCTACCGAATTCCAGGGAGAATGAATCAGAAGCTGATGCCATTGGATTAGAGCTAGCCGCAAGAGCGGGATACAACCCCATGGGTGCTATTACTGTTTGGCAGAAGATGATCAATGCCACAAAAGATAAGAGCTCTCCAGAGTTCTTATCCACCCACCCATCCGGGGAAACAAGAATTGAACAACTCACCGCACTCATGCCTGCGGTTGAGCCGCTTTATAAGGCAGCATCCAAAACATCAGCGCATTAGAGATAATGAATGCCCAGTGTTCAGGATTAAATGGACTCTGTTAAAGTCGGGCTACACATCAGCGAAACTCGCAAAGACAGAAGCAACTTAAATCTAGATCACATGATTAATTCTATAGGTTATTGACAGTGAAATATCTTCTTCCGCTAATGGTTACACTCCTTCTGAGTACATCCTCTCTTGCTCAGAGCGAATTATCGGATGATGGACTGC
>CANCBK010000036.1 GCA_947374315.1 Burkholderiaceae bacterium
TGACACGAGGGCCGGCAAAACCAATTAAGGCTTTTGGTTCAGCTATAACAACATCACCCATAAAAGCAAAGCTCGCAGAAATTCCCCCCATCGTTGGATCCGTTAGGACGCTGATATAAGGCAAACCTTTTTTGGACAGCAGGGTCAACATGGAATTAGTTTTAGCCATCTGAAATAAAGAAAGCAGACTTTCTTGCATCCGCGCTCCACCGGTAGCGGTAAAGCAGATAAAGGCGCACTTCTTAGCAATCGCCTCTTGAACACCACGTACAAAACGCTCACCAACGACAGAGCCCATAGAGCCACCCATATATTGGAACTCGAAGCAAGCGGCAACCACCGGAATACTTTCGATCTTGCCACCCAAGACGATTAAAGCCTCGGATTCACCAGAAGCATCATTGGCTTGTTTAATGCGATCAGGATATTTCTTGGAGTCTTTAAATTTCAGCGGATCAATCGGATAGATATCTGCGCCAATTTCATAGCGGCCTTTAGGGTCCAGCAAACTATCGAGGCGTAAACGAGCGCCAAGTCTCATGTGATGACTACACTTTGGACAAACTGAAAGATTGGCTTCAATATCAGTACTGTAGAGTACTGTTTCACAGCTGGGGCACTTTACCCACAGACCCTCTGGTACGGATTTGCGATTAGCAGGATCCGTGTGTTGGATTTGGGGGGGTAGTAATTTATCGATCCAGCTCATCAGTTTTCAACTATCCAGTGCGTTTAACTATCCAAAGCGACGCGAATTTCACGTATGAAGGTTTCGAGTGATTGTACCGCCTGCCCTGGAGGCGCATCCTCCAAAAGACGAATAATTCGACTACCAATAACTACTGCATCCGCTGTTTTAGACACTGCACGGGCACTTTCAGCATCATTAATACCAAAACCGACTGCTATAGGAATGGGGGTAGCCTGGCGGATTGTAGGAATAATGCTGGCTACATCCTGGGTATTGAGGTGGGATGCCCCAGTAACTCCCCGCATGGAGACATAATAGATATAACCAGAAGCTATTTTGGCGGCCTCCTTTATGCGTTCTAGTGATGATGTAGGCGCCAATAAGAAAATTGGATCAACCCCAGCGATCCGCATGCGGGCAGCAAAATCGACGCATTCTTCGGGTGGGTAATCCACTATCAGCACGCCATCGACACCGGCATGCTTTGCTTCAGTAGCAAAGCGTTCCGCTCCCATTTGCTCGACGGGATTGGCGTAACCCATCAGCACTACTGGGGTGTGGGCATCCTCCTTACGAAACTCCTTCACCATTTCTAGGCAGCGATGCAATGTAACGCCCTGGCTTAAAGCGCGTTCAGAAGATCTCTGAATCACCGGTCCATCAGCCATGGGGTCAGAAAATGGCACCCCTAACTCAATCACATTGGCCCCACCCCGAACCAAGGCATGCATCAACTCTACGGTTAGCTTGGGATCGGGATCGCCTGCAGTAATAAAAGGGATAAGCCCTTTCTTGCCGGAAGCTTTAAGTTCGTTAAAAAGTGCGGTAATTTTTGACATAACAATTCGTATTTAATTTATCTTTTACTGCTGGGCACTGGCTACTTGTTAACCTTCAGAGCCGGTGGCTTGCGCAACGGTATGCATATCTTTATCGCCACGGCCCGATAGATTTACGAGGATGGTTTGATCCTTAGGCAATGTTGGGGCCAATTTACAGGCGTAAGCAATAGCATGAGAGGACTCCAATGCAGGAATGATGCCTTCAATTTGACAGCAATCATGGAATGCCTTAAGTGCCTCTTCATCAGTCACGGCTACATAATCAGCACGCCCAGAATCTTTGAGCCATGCATGCTCCGGTCCAACGCCCGGATAATCCATGCCAGCAGAAACAGAATGTGTTTCGGAGATCTGACCATTTTCATCCTGCAGCAAATAGGTGCGATTGCCATGGAGCACACCAGGCTTACCAACGCAGAGTGCGGCTGAGTGAAGACCACTATTCAGGCCATGGCCTGCCGCTTCAACGCCAATGAGTTTTACCTCAGGGAAATCAATGTAGGGATAAAAAATACCCATAGCATTGGAGCCACCGCCTACGCAGGCTAAAACATAGTCTGGCTGACGCCCTGTGAGTTCTGGCATCTGCACTTTGCACTCTTCACCAATCACACTTTGAAAATCACGCACCATCATCGGGTAAGGATGCGGGCCCGCAACAGTACCGATGATGTAGAAAGTGTCATCCACATTAGTAACCCAATCACGCATTGCTTCATTCAGTGCGTCTTTCAGAGTTTTGGTGCCAGATTCGACAGGCACTACTTTCGCGCCAAGTAACTTCATCCGAAATACATTTTGCGCTTGACGAGCAACATCAACAGAGCCCTGATAGACAGTGCAGTCGAGTCCAAAGCGTGCACAGATCGTAGCGGTAGCAACCCCATGCTGTCCTGCGCCAGTCTCGGCGATGATGCGTGGCTTACCCATACGCTTAGCCAACATTGCTTGGCCAATCACGTTATTAATTTTGTGAGCACCGGTATGATTTAAATCTTCTCGCTTGAGATAGATCTGTGCGCCACCGAGCATTTCACTCCAACGCTTGGCATGATAGACCGGCGATGGTCTACCAACAAAATGCTTGAGTTCGTAATGAAACTCTTCTACAAATTCTGGATCGTATTGATACTTGGCATAAGCCGCTTTGAGCTCATCCAATGCAAACATTAATGTCTCTGAAACAAATACGCCACCATAAGGACCAAAGTGTCCTCGTGAATCTGGCTTATCGTACATAAATACCTCTTTTTATTAGTTACAGCAAATATTAGAGTGACAGGGCTGTATCAGCTGCACGCACTGCCTGAATAAATTCTTTCATTAGGGCGTGATCTTTAAGGCCCTTACTGATTTCTACGCCGCTGGAAACATCAACTGCGCAAGGACGCAGACATGCAATCGCCTCGGCCACGTTGTGCGCGTTCAATCCACCACTCAAAACGACCTGAGGCGCGTTTGCGCTTATCCATGCTTGCGGAATCTCCTGCCAATCAAAAGGAAGGCCCCCTCCTCCATAGCCATCAACTAGGGCGTCGAGTAAAAAGGCATTTGCTTGGCTATATTGTAGGGAAAAATTCTCAAATGCGAATTTAGCGCCAATGCGAGCAGCCTTCATCCATGGCTGTCCAGCAGCAAGGCGTTCACACTCCTCCGGGGACTCATCTCCATGAAATTGCCATAAAGTAATCGAGGCAGCGGCTCGAATCGCGTCAAATTGCTCATCTGTGGCATTGACCACCAGCCCAACCGCATCTACGCCCGTTGGCAGTCTTGAAATAAGCTGAGCCGCGATATTTGGGCTTACGGCCCGAACGCTTGGGGGATAGAACACAAAGCCAACGGCATCAACCCCGGCGACTACAGCAGCGTCCACATCGGCAGGAGTCTTAAGGCCGCAGATTTTGACTCGAGTACGGCCAGGTGAGTATGTAAGTAAGCCCATAAAGGAAATGATAAGGCTTTAAGCTGAGTGGGGTTTACTTTGGCGAAAAACATGCTGGGGTAACCAGGAGTTCTCAAGCCAGGGTTTAGGAATGTTGAATTCCTCTGGATACGCAATCTGGGCAAGATATAGTCCCGCCGGAGAGAATGTTGGGGCAGCGATACTTCGATCTTTTGCGGCCAGCAAATCCGCCATCCAAGCAGCGGGTTGCTTGCCAAGGCCAATTTGGATAAAGCTACCGACTAGGTTACGTACCATGTGATGTAAAAATGCGTTACCCGTAATTTTGAAATACAGCCAAGGTTCATTGGAAACGATTTCAATGGAATGCAGGGTTTTAATTGGGGTCTTGCTTTGGCATTCTGACGATCGAAATGAGCTGAAATCATGCTCACCGATTAAACAGATTGCAGCGGATTGCATAGCTTCAACATCAAACCAGCGATCAGCAGGCAGCATCATGTAACCGGCACGTCCAGCAGACATTGGTGAACGACATGGACCAGCATATAACGCATAGACATAGGTACGCTCGAAAGCAGAATAGCGGGCACTAAATTCATCAGAAGTTGGCTGCGCCCAGTTGACCACAATGGACTCTGGCAGGAAAGAGTTCACCCCCCTTACCCATGACCAATTCTCCCGCTCAACTTCAACATCAAAATGTACTACTTGCCCCAAAGCATGAACACCGGTATCTGTTCTACCTGCCGTAATGACCCTAACCGGCTTTGACTTAAGCGCCACACATCCAACAAATGCAGAGATAGCTTTCTCTAGCTCGTCTTGAACCGTTTTTTGATTTACCTGGGATTGCCAGCCTGAATATGGGCTACCATCATATTGAAGGCCTAAAGCGATGCGCATATTGAAGCTTTATTGATTGCGGTGCGACAATTCAACCAATAGGCCTTGGGCTTCGACTGTCAATGCAGGATCAATAGATCCGCCAATATGCACGATCTCTTGAAGGGATTTTTTTGCAGCTTCAAAATCCTCAATAGTGATGTAAGCGCGTGCCAAATTTAATTTGACCCGCAGGGCATCTGCCAAAGGATTTATTTGAGGGGTAATCGATGGAGTTGATTTTTTTCTGGGGGAAAGATCCAAATCAATACCGGCAAATAATGCCTTTGCCCGATTTGGCATGACGCCCGAAGGTGCTGAAAAATCTTTAGAGATATCAACGTCACTAGACGTGGACTGAGAAAAATCATGCACCTCTGAACGACGCGCATTTCTAGCCAAAAACCAAAGCAGTAAACCAGTCATACCCATCAATAGCAAGGCTAATGCGGCTGGCGCAAATTTACCTAAACCAAAAACATTATCACGCCCGTTCGAATCGGGAGATTTGCCTTTTGCTTGATCTAATAAGTACTGCAAGTCGGCAATATTCTTTTCCAACTCAGCAACGCGTGCACGAGTTTGCTCAAGCGTCTTTTCTTGCGCTACCAAATCTTCGGTATAGCGACGCTCATCCGGGCCACCTTCAGCGCTCGAACCAATTTTGAGGCGATCTTTTGCGGGCGACTCTAATCCAGTCTTAGTGGAGCCAGAACCATTCGAGATACCCGCTTTAGGCTCATGCTCGGAATGCCATTGGGCATTGGACTCAGCGACAAATTGATTGGCCTCAGCCGGGCTAATTGATCGGAGCAAAGCTTGACTAGGTCTACCTAACTCAGTCCCAGCCTCAAGACGATTAATGCTTCCGCTAGCAAAGGCATCTGGATTAGCCTTGAATAAGGCCAGCATAGTTTGATCTATAGTAGCGCCATCTAGCTGTGGAGCAAGCTGTGCAGCGATTTCAGATAAGGTCTGGCCAGGCCTTACGGCAATCTTTTGAGCATCTCCCAGGAGCAAGGTATAGGTCTTGGTAAGACTGCCTGAAGACCAATTGAGGGTTAGCAATACATCGAGAAATGGATCATCGGCCAATGGAACAGACTCAACCGTTTCAACTAATACCATCAGCTGTTGCTGTTGGTTGCGATAAATCATCGCTTGCGGATTGAGCTCTAATAATTTCTTGGAAATCCCTAGGCGTTCGTATGAGGGTTTATTGGAGACGCCTACATTCAGGCTTGCGAGAGCTGACTGCTCGTCGTCACCAACCCGGATCGGAAACTCCACCTTAAGTGGTTCACCAGGTTTTGAAAGAAGCTTAGGCGAGCCAAGGGAAATTGCGCTTGCAGCGAATGACCAGCTTAGAAAAAATAAGCAAAGTGCTTTTACAACCTTAATCAGGCTATTTCGGAACATTAGCGCTCAAGCAGGATGCGGAGCATGCGACGTAGCGGTTCAGCAGCACCCCATAACAATTGATCACCAACGGTAAAAGCACCGAGGTACTCGGGACCCATTGCCATTTTATGCAGGCGGCCGATAGGGACAGTGAGGGTACCGCTAACTGCAGCCGGCGATAAATCACGCTCAGTTGTTTCGCGATCATTGGGAACTACTTTCACCCACTGATTGTCATTGGCCAAAATTGCTTCGATCTCCTTTAGGGGGACATCCTTCTTGAGTTTGACTGTCAAACCTTGTGAGTGACAGCGCATTGCACCAACACGAACACATAAACCATCAATCGGAATGCTTCCAGCAGTTCTAAATGCGGGGCGACCCAAGATCTTATTGAACTCAGCGCCACCTTTCCACTCTTCTTTAGTTTGGCCATTCTCAACAGGCACGTCGATCCATGGAATTAAGCTACCAGCTAATGCAGTATTGCGAAAATTCTTTCTCGGAAATTCGGATGATCGTAAAGTTGCAGTCACCTTACGATCAATATCCAAAATCCAAGATGAAGGATCCGCTAGTTCGGTCGCAACGCTATCGCGCAGAGCGCCCATTTGAAGTAGCAACTCGCGCATGTTCTGAGCGCCAGCGCCAGATGCGGCCTGATAAGTCATGGCGCTAATCCATTCAACCATATCAGCCTTCACTAGGCCACCCATCGCCATCATCATTAAACTTACGGTGCAGTTACTACCAATCCAATTTTTTCCACCAGCAGCCAGCGCCTTATCAATTACCGGACGATTTACCGGATCAAGAACCAATACCGCATCATCTTTCATACGCAAGGCACTAGCAGCATCAATCCAATGCCCCTGCCATCCAGCGGCACGCAATTGAGGAAATATCTCATTGGTATAGTCACCGCCCTGACAAGTCAAAATAATATCGCAGCGAGATAATGCGGTAATGTCGTTTGCGTTCAGCAAGACATTTTCACTCTTGGTGACCTTTTGGCCATTCAATAGAGGAACTTCACCGCCCGCTTGGCTGGTGCTAAAAAATACCGGTTCAATAAGATCGAAATCTTTCTCTGCCAACATTCTCTCCATGAGAACGCTGCCGACCATACCGCGCCAACCAACTAAGCCTACCAACGGGGTTTTTGTATTTGCCATAATGAAAAATCTATTGAATGTGGTTAGTTAATGCAATGCTTTAATGAGTAAGTGCAGCTACAACGGCATCGCCCATTTCGATGGTAGAAACCTTCTTTGTACCTTGCGTGTAAATATCTGCTGTGCGCAAGCCTTGCGACAGAACTTTTTGCACCGCCGCTTCTATGCGGTCTGCCTCGGATGGCATTCCAAGCGAGTAGCGCAACATCATGGCAGCAGACAAGATAGTCGCCAGAGGATTGGCAATACCTTTGCCAGCGATATCAGGGGCAGAGCCATGACTAGGCTCGTACAAGCCTTTATTGTTCTTATCTAAAGAGGCTGATGGCAACATACCGATTGAGCCCGTCAACATCGCAGCCTCATCAGACAAAATATCCCCGAATAAATTACCAGTAACAACTACGTCAAATGCTTTAGGCGCTTTAACCAGTTGCATAGCCGCATTATCTACATACATGTGCGACAGCTCTACATCAGGATAGTCTTTACCCACTTTGATCATTACGTCACGCCAAAGCTGTGAAGTTTCTAGGACATTTGCTTTATCTACGCTGCAAACTTTTTTCCCGCGCTTACGCGCTGCTTCAAATGCAACGCGACCAATACGCTCTACTTCTGGTTCGCTGTAGTGCATCATGTCAAAACCTTCACGCGCACCTTTGAATAAAGGGTGTTCTGAGATACGAATACCGCGTGGTTGACCAAAATAAATATCGCCATTGAGCTCGCGAATAATCAAAATATCGAGACCACCAACAATCTCCGGCTTTAGGCTCGATGCTGCAGTGAGTTCGTCATAGCAAATTGCGGGTCTAAAGTTAGCAAATAATTCTAAATGCTTGCGTAAACCTAGGATGGCTTGTTCGGGGCGAAGCTCACGAGCAAGAGTGTCGTATTTCCAGTCGCCGACTGCGCCAAATAAAATAGCATCCGCTTTTTTAGCAAGCTCTAATGTGGCTGGTGGCAATGGATGACCAGCGACATCATAAGCTGCGCCACCTACAGGGGCTGCCTCTAGATCAAATTTTGGGCCTAGCGCGTTAAGTACTTTAACGGCTTCAGCAACGATTTCCGGGCCGATACCATCACCCGGGAGGACTGCAATTTTCATGAAAGGCCTTTAACTCTATAAAACTACGGCAGTTGTGTAGCAAGCCAAGGCATCTTAAGGATGCGTTCAGCTTCGTAAGCCTTGATTTTATCTGCATGTTGCAGGGTTAAGCCAATATCGTCTAAGCCATTGAGTAGGCAATGCTTTCTAAATGGCGCCACATCAAAGCTATAGCCGGTGCCATCGGGAGTGACTACCTGCTGGCGCTCTAGGTCAATAGTCAGCTGGTACCCGCTAAAAGCCAAGGTTTCATTGAATAAATGGTCAACCTGCAACTCTGACAAAACAATAGGTAAAAGACCATTTTTGAAGCAATTGTTGTAGAAAATATCAGCAAAACTAGGCGCAATCACCGCCCTAAAGCCGTATTGATCGAGAGCCCATGGAGCATGTTCACGTGAGCTGCCACATCCGAAGTTCTTGCGAGCCAATAAGATTCCAGCACCCTTATAGCGAGGTTGGTTTAATACAAAATCGGGATTTATTGGACGATTGCTACAATCCTGGCCCGGCTCACCATGATCTAAATAGCGCCACTCGTCAAAGAGATTTTGTCCAAAGCCTGTTTTTTTAATTGATTTTAAGAACTGCTTGGGAATGATGGCGTCTGTATCGACGTTCTCGCGATTAAGCGGTGCAACCAAACCTTTGTATACCGTAAATTTTTCCATGATGATCTTTTGCTGAATTTCTGCTACTTGATTACTTGACTGGAGTGACAACAACATCTTTCCCTTTGGTTTGGGATTGATTGTTAGTAGTGCTATTACCACCCATGGAGTTCCCCATAGTCTGCATGTCTTTGCCAAGACCCTCCATCATATTGCTACAGGCAGAAAGAATCATTCCGGCAATCGCAACAATAGTTAATTTTTTAATCATGGTGAAAGCGGACCAATTAAACACGGTAATTCCTTAAGAAATCTTACGAACATCTACAAAGTGGCCTTCAATGGCCGCAGCAGCAGCCATTGCAGGGCTAACCAAATGGGTTCTTCCGCCATTGCCTTGGCGTCCTTCAAAATTGCGATTAGAAGTGGAAGCGCAACGCTCACCCGGCTCAAGACGATCAGCATTCATTGCCAAACACATGGAGCATCCAGGCTCACGCCATTCAAATCCAGCAGCTTTAAATACTCGGTCTAAGCCTTCTCTCTCGGCTTGTGCTTTTACCAAGCCAGACCCAGGAACAACCAGAGCCAACTTCACATTAGCTGCAACTTTTTTACCCAAGCGATCAACCACCTTAGCAGCCGCGCGAATATCTTCGATCCGACTGTTAGTGCATGAGCCGATAAATACTTTATCCACAAAAATGTTACTCAGGGGCGTATTTGGAGTTAGCCCCATATATTCAAGGGCACGCTCCATGGCAGAGCGTTTATTAGAATCTCGCTCCTTCTCTGGATCGGGCACTCTATCACTGATAGAGAGGACCATTTCCGGTGATGTACCCCAAGTGACTTGTGGGTCAATTTCTTCAGCGCGTAATTCCACCACGGCATCAAACTGAGCATCTACATCTGAATGCAAAGTACGCCAGTATTGCAAAGCATGGCGCATCGCCTCTCCTGAAGGAGCGTACGGCCTACCTTGGATGTATTCAATCGTGGTCTCATCAACAGCAACTAAGCCAGCGCGAGCGCCCGCTTCAATCGCCATATTGCAGAGGGTCATGCGACCCTCCATAGATAAGTTCCGTATCGCCTCGCCAGCGAACTCTATCGTGTAGCCAGTACCGCCTGCGGTGCCAATCTTACCGATGACAGCGAGAACGATATCTTTTGCAGTAGACCCAGGTTGTAACCGCCCATCAACCTTCACCAGCATGTTCTTGCTTTTTTTCATGAGCAAGGTTTGAGTAGCCAATACATGTTCGACTTCTGATGTGCCGATACCGAATGCCAGAGCGCCGAAGGCGCCATGAGTGCTCGTGTGCGAATCGCCACAAACCACTGTCATACCAGGCAAAGTAGCGCCCTGCTCCGGCCCAATTACATGAACAATTCCTTGGCGGCTATCATTCATCTTGTATTGGGTAATACCGAAGGCGTCACAATTTTTATCTAGTGTATCTACCTGCAGCTTAGAAATAGGGTCTGCGATCCCTTCAGAGCGATCCGTAGTCGGGACATTGTGATCTGAAACAGCCAGATTGGCGGATATACGCCAAACTGGGCGGCTCGCCAAGTTCAAACCCTCAAACGCCTGAGGACTTGTCACCTCATGCAATAACTGACGGTCAATATAAATTGTGGCCGTGCCATCTTCCTCTGAGTAGACGACATGGTCATCCCACAATTTGTCATAAAGCGTGCGTGACATGAAAACCCTCTAAAGCTTTTATTTACGAACAGTAATGCTAGGAACCTTACGTGAGGTCTCTCCAACATATAACTGGCGTGGACGACCAATCTTGTACTCAGGGTCAGTAATCATCTCCTCCCACTGAGCAATCCAACCCACCGTTCTTGCCAAAGCAAAGACACACGTGAACATTTCTGTTGGAATGCCTAAGGCGCGCTGAACAATACCTGAGTAAAAATCTACGTTTGGATACAGCTTGCGGCTAACAAAGTAGTCGTCTTCCAAAGCAATTTTCTCAAGCGTCATTGCCAACTTAAACAATGGGTCATTTTCAAGGCCCATTTCTTTCAATACTTCATAACAAGTCTCACGCATTAACTTGGCGCGTGGGTCAAAGTTTTTATAGACACGATGACCGAATCCCATCAAGCGAACGCTAGAGTTCTTATCTTTTACTTGGGCAATAAATTCACCAATTCTTTCAACGCCGCCATTTGCTTGGATTTCATTCAACATCTGCAAACAGGCTTCGTTTGCACCACCATGAGCTGGACCCCAGAGGCAGGCAATACCAGCAGAGATAGCGGCAAATGGATTGGTTCCAGAGGAGCCACATAAGCGCACTGTAGAAGTAGATGCATTTTGCTCGTGGTCAGCATGCAATGTAAAGATGCGGTCCAAAGCGCGCACCAATACTGGATTCACTTTGTAATCTTCACACGGTGTAGCAAACATCATGCGCATAAAGTTTGCTGTGTATGACAAAGAGTTATCGGGGTAAATAAATGGCTGGCCAACTGAATACTTGTAAGCCATAGCAACCAAAGTAGGCATCTTTGCAATCAATCGAATCTGTGCGACTTCTCGAGCATGCTGTTCGCTGTAATCGATTTCATCATGATAGAAGGCGGCCATTGCGCCAACTAGGCCAGTTAACACCGACATTGGATGGGCATCACGACGGAAACCGCGCAAAAAGAATTGCATTTGCTCATGAACCATCGTGTGGTGCATAACCAATTCTTCGAACTCTTTTTTCTGTGCTGCATTTGGCAGCTCGCCGTTCAGCAATAAAAAGCAAACTTCTAAGAAATCACAGTTATGAGCCAAATCTTCGATTGGGTAACCGCGGTAGAGGAGCTCACCCTTATCGCCATCGATATAGGTGATCTTGCTATTGCAAGATGCAGTAGAAAGAAAACCAGAATCGTAAGTGAACTTACCTGTTTGACCGTAGAGCTTACGGATATCAATTACGTCAGGACCAATAGTGCCCTTATAAATTGGCAAGTCAATGTCTGGCGTACCGTCTGAAAACGATAATTTTGCCTTGATGTCCGATTCAATCATTTCTAATCCTTAGTCATTCAAATTGATGATTAATACACTATTTGATCATGCATCTGCATTACTACTGCACCAAAAGGCTGAATTACTTCTCTCTCAGCCGCTTTAGAACCGCCTTAAAGGGTGCTAATTCCGATTCATTTCCCAATGCAGCTACCGAATCCTTGCGACCGATTAGCAAATCCATCAAGTCATTGTCTTCCAAAGCTAGCAGCTGGGTTAAAACTTTTCCATCCCGAGCATCCAGTTGAGCGCCGTAGCGATCAAAAAAACGTTGCAGAATTAAATCGTTCTCCAGTAAACCTCTACGGGCATCACTCTTTAAACGATATAACTCTGCATTGCTAAGTGTCATACCGCCCTACGAACCATCAGCTCCTTGATCTTCCCAATAGCCTTGGTTGGATTCAAATGCTTAGGACATACATCCACGCAATTCATGATGGTGTGGCAACGGAATAAACGGTATGGGTCTTCGAGGTTATCCAAACGTTGAGCGGTTTCTTCATCACGACTATCCGCAATGAAACGATAGGCTTGGAGAAGACCAGCTGGACCAACGAATTTATCCGGATTCCACCAGAAAGATGGGCATGAAGTTGAGCATGAGGCACACAAGATGCACTCATACAAACCATTCAATTCTTCACGCTCCTCAGGACTCTGCAAGCGCTCTTTCTCGGGCGCAGGATTGTCGTTAACCAAGTAAGGCTTGATAGATAAATATTGCTTGAAGAACAAAGTCATATCGACAATCAAATCACGCACGACCGGTAAGCCGGGTAATGGGCGCAAAGTGATGACTTTAGGCAGAGTCAACATATTAGTTAAGCAGGCCAAACCGTTCTTGCCGTTAATGTTCATGGCATCTGAACCACAAACACCCTCACGGCATGAACGACGATAGGTAATGGTTTCATCTTGCTTCTTCAAGGAAATCAAGGCATCCAACAACATCCGTTCACCAGTTAGCTCTAGCTCATAACGCTCCATACGCGGTGCTGCATCAACATCTGGATCGTAGCGGTAAATTTCAAATATACGAATATCACTCATCTTCTATCTCACTTACTTAGAAAGTACGTTCTTTTGGAGGGAAAGACTCAACAGTCAATGGCTGCAATACAACTGGCTTGTAAGAAAGCTTATTGCCTTCGCTATACCAAAGGGTATGCTTCATCCAATTTGCGTCATCACGCTCCTGATGATCATCGTGTGAATGTGCGCCGCGACTTTCTTTACGGGCAGCCGCAGAAATCATAGTTGCGTTTGCAGTTTCAACTAAGTTGGCAACTTCCAAGGCTTCAATACGGGCAGTATTGAAAATATCAGACTTGTCTTTAAGCCATAAGTGTTTAGCACGCTCAGTGAGTTTCGCCATCTGGCGAACACCTTCGTCCATCAACTCTTGGTTGCGGAATACGCCAGCATATTTCTGCATGGTTTTACGAATATCGTTAGCAACATCTTGCGCATACTCGCCAGAAGTAGATTCATCAAGTGCCGCAATACGTGCCAATGTCTGCTCACCTGCATTTGCAGGCAGGGGCTTAAATTCACGATTCTTGAGATCCATTGCAACAATGTGGTTACCCGCTGCACGACCAAATACCAAAAGGTCAAGCAATGAGTTTGTGCCTAAGCGGTTTGCACCGTGAACGGATACACACGAACACTCGCCGATCGCATACAAACCATTGATTACATCGTTGTGTTTACCATTCGCCGGAACAACAACTTGCCCATTGATATTCGTTGGGATGCCGCCCATTTGATAGTGAATGGTTGGCACTACTGGGATAGGCTCTTTAGTAACGTCAACGTTAGCGAAGTTAATGCCAATCTCATATACGGAAGGTAACCGCTTCATGATGGTCTCGGCACCAATATGCGTTAAGTCGAGAACGACATAATCACCGTTTGGTCCACAGCCACGACCTTCTTTAATCTCTTGATCCATACAGCGAGAAACGAAGTCGCGTGGCGCAAGATCTTTATAGGTAGGAGCATAGCGCTCCATAAAGCGCTCGCCATCTTTATTGCGCAAGATTCCGCCTTCACCACGGCAACCTTCAGTCAACAACACGCCTGCGCCAGCTACGCCGGTTGGATGAAATTGCCAGAACTCCATATCTTCAAGCGGAATGCCAGCACGTGCTGCCAGACCCATACCGTCGCCCGTATTAATAAAGGCATTAGTTGAAGCGTCCCAAATACGTCCAGCACCACCAGTAGCCATCATGACCACTTTAGTTTCAAGAATGTAAACCTGACCCGTTTCCATTTCAAGCGCAGTAACACCAACAACATCACCCGCGTCATCACGAATAAGATCCAGCGCCAACCACTCAACAAAGAAATTGGTTTTTGCGCGTACGTTTCTTTGGTACAAGGTGTGCAACATTGCATGGCCAGTTCGGTCAGCAGCTGCGCAAGCGCGTTGAACAGCTTTCTCACCATAGTTGGCTGTGTGACCTCCAAAGGGACGCTGATAAATGGTGCCGTCTGGGTTGCGGTCAAAAGGCATGCCAAAATGCTCTAACTCGTAGACCACCTTTGGTGCTTCGCGGCACATAAATTCGATCACATCCTGGTCGCCCAACCAGTCGGAACCTTTGATTGTGTCGTAGAAGTGATAGTGCCAATTATCTTCACTCATATTTCCGAGTGAGGCGCCAATACCGCCTTGAGCTGCAACGGTATGTGAGCGTGTTGGGAAAACTTTAGTTAACACTGCTACATTCAAACCTGCCTCTGCCAACTGCAAAGAAGCGCGCATACCTGAACCACCTGCACCAATAATTACCGCGTCGAAACGGCGGCGTGGCAATACTTTTTTAATCGCGGTCATCGAATTACACTTTCCACAAAATTTGCACGGCATAGGCCGCACAGGCTACGAGATACAAAACAGTTAACACTTGAAGTGTTAAGCGAATGCTGACGGGCTTGATGTAATCCATCCAAATATCACGAATACCAATCCAAGCGTGATAGAACAAACTAAAGAAGAAAAGCAGCGTCAAGAGCTTCATGAGCTGATTGCTGAACAATGCTGCCCAACCTTCATATGTTGCGCTACCAGTGATGCAATAGTCCGCGAGTAAAACGATTGTGAATACCACCATCACGATGGCAGTAACACGCTGAATAATCCACTCTTTAAGGCCGTAATGTGCGCCAACTACTAAACGCTTCGGTCCAATTTGATAAATAGGCATTAGATTTCCTTAGTGAAGAAACGTTTAGTACAAGCCAAATAATTTGAGACCAACAACTGCAGTCAAAGCTAGACCCAAGCAAAATACAAGGATCGCAGAGCGGTTTGCATCGGCCTTTTCAACGCCAATCTCTAAATCCAACAAGAGGTAACGAATGCCAGCGCAAAAATGGTGCAAGAAACACCAAATCAAACCAAGGCAAATAATCTTAACCAACACATGGCCAGTAATTGCCTGGAAGTTTTGATAGCTAATCTCGGAGGCCAAACTTTGATCCAAGAGATAGAGCAATATCGGCAGCATCAAAAATAATACCGCCCCGCTAATGCGATGAAGAATGGATACTTTTCCAGCCCAAGGAAGGCGGTACTTGATCAACTGGGCTAGACCAATGTTTCGGTAAACCGGTCTATCTTTTTTTACATTTTGCTGTGCATCAACCATGGGTAATCTCAATCTTTCGGTGGAGGTTCATTGTGGCTTTGTTGTGTCGCAACATATTCTATTGGAAACCTTGGGGGCGGTGGGGACTATTTAGCGTTTAAAGGGTTTAGGTAATGGTTTTTACTGATTTTCGAGTGTACTGCCTAGTTTAATTTGTTCTCATAATGCTGATTAGAAGTGTCATACCTTGCGTGACGGATTTCTACTGGTTTATTCCCGTAGGTAAAGGCCACCCTCTCAACTGATAACAAAGCGGACCCAATGGGAAGTTGAAGGTGCTGTGCAAGCGTTTGATCAGCCAGTATCGCCTTAATCCTTTCTTCAGCACGCACCATATGGGTGGCATATTCAGACTCATAAAAGGCATACATTGGTCCTAACCAAGCATTTAAGATATCTAGGGTGAGCCCCTTAAAACGGCTTTCTGGCAGCCAAATTTCCTCAAAAACAATGGGCCTACCAACTGAACTCTGCACACGATCAATACGGATAACGGGATCACCTGCCTTTAATTTGAGCAATTGGGCAATATAAGCATCAGATTTGATGTTTTTGAAGGCTAAAAACTGGTTTTTTAGATGAAATTTATCGCCATCATCAGGCTCTAAGCGCAAAAAACGGTACTGCCAGTCTTCTTCTTGATGGGTGGCAACAAAAGTACCCTTCCCCTGGCGACGAACCAATAAGTTTTGGGCGGCTAGCTCATCGATTGCCTTGCGAACGGTGCCTTGGCTAACTGCAAACCGGGCTGCAAGCTCCATTTCACTTGGAATGGCGGCTCCAGGCAACCATTCAGAAGCCTGCAAACTAGCCAAAATCATCACCTTAATCTGTTGGTACAGTGGGCTAAAAGAGGCTATTGGTTCTGATTTAAGTGACAGATTAACTCCGGGGCTGCTTCAATTGGATAGAATTTAGGCTTATCTCGTATCTTATATAAGACATACATTGACAGTGTA
>CANCBK010000037.1 GCA_947374315.1 Burkholderiaceae bacterium
GTTCTACGCCAGCAACAGTGAAACGGCAATAACGCTTACGCTTGAACAATGGGTTCTGAGCTGGTTTCTTTTTGAAATCGGGTTTCTTTCCAAACGCCATGATGATTTCCTCTTTAATTTTTCAATTGAATATGGGTGATATGGAAAACCAGTCTTTGATTACGTAGAGTCTTGGGTGCTAAGAATCCTTCAAACACTGCCTCGGCTCCTAAATCCATTTGCTCTAAACCCTTTTGTATCGGGCCGATTGCTATGGCTTCAACGTTCATCTGAATTTTCCTTGCGGTTCCTACCTCGCTTACTTCACCACTATGTTCTAGCTGGCAATGCATGACAGGTATTCCTGCAGGTGTAAATCGAATTGCGTCTTTAGATACCAAGAATGCAGTTAGGGTGAAATGATTCAACGCCGTTCCGTCACTCTGATACGTTTTCTAATCTGTGTATTCCTCTTCAAATTTCTAACTTAAGCCGCTGCTACAGGAGCGTCGGTATGAGCTGATTTGCGCGCTTCTTCACGTTGCACTTCTTTCATCATGATAGAAGGCTCTGTTTCGGCTTTCTTAGTCTTGATGATGAGGTGACGCAAAACAGCATCGTTAAATTTGAATGCATGCTCGAGCTCTTCCAGAGTTTTCTGGTCGCACTCAATATTCATACAAACGTAATGGGCTTTAGCCAGTTTGTCGATCATGTAAGCCATCTGACGACGACCCCAATCTTCAATACGATGAACTTTGCCGCCAGCAGCTGCTAATGTCGCTTTGTAGCGATCAATCATTGCAGGCACTTGCTCGCTTTGGTCCGGATGGACGATAAAAACGATTTCATAATGACGCATCTAACACTCCTTAAGGATGAAGTCACCTGGGCGTCTTGCTAACTTCCGATGGTTGTTGAGGTTAGCGCCAGTGTGACAAGGTAGTAACAAATTGTAGGTAAAACTTACAACACTTTTACTGCTTTTTAAGTCCTCACCTAATTTCAGGTAAGTCCGCTATTCTAGCAAAAAAATCCTGCCAAGTCAGGGGTTTACCTGATAATTTGGCCTGTTTTTCAGCATTGATGGCTAATTGGAGCGCAATTCTTGCCCTGGGCGCAGTCAGCGCACCTGAAGCCAAGCATCCAGGTAGATCTACCTCGGGAATATTCGGCAAGACCGTGCCCGCCCCCGTTCTTGTCGCCCTTACTACCGCAACACCCTGAGCCACCGCCTCGCCCAAAGGTGCCGCCCAAGCATCATGAAAGCCACCTTGACCCGATCCGGCAACTACTAGGCCTTGCACTGCGCTTTTGAGCCATTGGATCACCGTTTCAGGACGAGCACCTGCATGACTAGTCAGAATCTCTACCCAAGGCCAATCATCCTCATCAGGAATTGGCAAATCCTCAGTCCAAGCAGCTAGTGCCGCCTTCACCCCCGAAAGCCAGGAGGGGTTAATTAGACCCACCGAACTTGAAGGGGAGTTCTGTAAGGGCGCGTTTAAAGCCGTAGCATGGCGTTTAGCCAAGTCCATCGCCATACACCCGCGCCCAGCCATAACCGCATAGATGCCACCAGGGCAGTTATCAATCGATGTGGAGGACCAACGCAAGGCATCCAATAAATTTGAGGGGCCATCGGCTCCGGGCGCATTACTCGGGAGCATTGCGCCCGTCAGAATGACCCTCTTAGCCTGAGTCTGAGCCAACTTTCCACATGTTCCCTGCAGAAATAAGCCCGTCTCTTCCATTGTGTCGGTACCATGGGTAATCACAATCCCCTTCACCGCAGAATCAAGCAGAGCTCGCCTTACCTCTAACCCCAATGTCGTGAGATGAGCATCTGACAGGTTGCGGCTATTGATATTGGCTACCTGCCTTGAAACCAGTGCCAAACCTTCTGGAATGGCTGATTGAATATGACTTACTAGCGCACCAATCTCAACTTGACCCGCTCGATAGTGAAGTGGATTCTCCTCAGGCTTTGGGGCGATGCCTGCGATGGTGCCCCCCATCCCCAAGATCAAAATATGGGATGAATTTTGTGGATTAATTGAATTTGAGCTCATATCTCATTATGAGCCTCCAAACCGCTTGAATAATCAAATAGTGCTGTATACAATCCCAGTATGGACATAAATACAGTCGATTTTCCTGAGGAGCTGACTGCCCTCCCTAAACTCACCCCACGCCAGAGTGAGATTTTGGATCTCATTAGTAATGCGATTGAGGAAAGCGGTTTGCCACCAACACGAGCGGAGATTGCCGCTCAACTTGGATTTGCTTCTGCGAATGCTGCTGAAGAGCACTTGCGTGCATTAGCAAAAAAAGGATATATCGAGCTGACCCCAGGAACATCACGCGGGATTCGTATTGCACAGCGATTTAACCAGTCACACAACACCAATAAATACCGCCAGATGTCTTTACCGTCCGGCGCACTTCAGCAACTCACTCTGCCACTCATTGGTCGCGTTGCTGCGGGCTCCCCCATCATGGCCGTAGAGCATATTGAAAAACAAGTGCCGATTGATCCAAGCTTATTTAGCAAAGGTGCCGATTATTTATTAAAAGTAGTGGGCATGAGCATGCGCGATGCCGGCATTTTGGATGGCGATTACTTGGCAGTAAGAAAAACATCGGAAGTACGCAATGGGGATATTGTAGTTGCCCGCCTAGATGACGAAGTTACTGTCAAGCGCTGGAACCAAAAGAAAACCGGAGATGGCATGGTGATTGAATTGCAAGCCGAGAATCCAGACTTCAAAAATATTTTGGTAGATAGTCGCCAACCGAACTTCGCAATCGAGGGTCAGGCCGTTGGGCTCATTAGAGCTGGCGGACTTTAAGCCACACCCCATAAAGCAAAAGGCCTCAATGTGTGTGAGGCCTTTTTCTATTGTAGATTTGATTAAATCAACTTGTATTACTTCGATAATTTATTTCTTACTAGGCGCAACCACGTTTGCGTTCTTAGGGGATGCAGTAATAGTAATGATTGTTTTGGGGCCAGTGAATGGGCCTTCATTCAACTCTACTGTAGATGTGCGATCGCCTTTAGTGAAAACCAAAATACTTGTTTTGGATTTCACCGCGCTCACGGTAGTCCAGCCAGCTCTTGGATACTCAGCCTGAAAGAATGCATAAATATCAGTAGGTGATTGCACGCCAGATAAAACAACCCGCCCTACCCAACTATCGCCACGACCGATAATTAACGAATCAGAACCGATAATCTTTGATGCTGTAGGCAACGGCATATCACCCAAGAGTTGAGACTGAATTTCTTGAACTTCACTCGGCGTACCTGTAGGTGAGTCACCTGAAGACGCACATGCTGCCAATAGCGCAGATAGCGCTATTGCTGTGGCAATCATTTTTAGCTGTTTGAATTGGATCATATTCTTGCCCTAGTAACGAATTTGACTGCTTACTTTTATTAGAAGTATTTTAGGTGAAACACCTCAAGGGTCAATCTAAATTACTGGAGGCGCGTGAGGGAATCGAACCCCCGTACGAAGCTTTGCAGGCTCCTGCCTAACCACTCGGCCAACGCGCCAGAAACCAAAATCAAAAATGGGAAGCTTTTCAGGGCTTCCCATCGAACTTGGAGCGGGAAAGGAGGTTCGAACTCCCGACCTATACCTTGGCAAGGTATCGCTCTACCAGCTGAGCTATTCCCGCATAACAGGGCAGTAGTTTAACAAACAATTTAAGAGAAGGCATTATTTGTTATTCAGATAAAAAACTTCATGGAGGGGAGGATCGCTAGAAGCCTTATCTGAATTGGGTTTGCGGGATTTATTTAGCTTTATCTACCAACTGGGGCAAAGCCTTTTTCATGTAATAGAACATGGACCAGAGGGTCAAAAAGGATGCAATCCAGATTAGCCATGTACCGACTTGAGCGCAATCTAGCCACCCAAACAAGGTCTCATTTAGCAATAAAAATGGAATAGCGACTAGTTGAGCGGTGGTTTTTAACTTGCCAACCATGTGGACGGCAACACTTTTACCAGCGCCCAGGAGGGCCATCCACTCTCGTAATGCGGAGATGGTGATTTCACGACCAATAATGATTAAGGCCACCCAAACTTGTACGCGATCCATATTGAGCAGCACCAACAACGCTGCAGCGACGATTAATTTATCAGCAACTGGATCTAAAAATTGTCCAAACGCAGACTCTTGCTTCATGCGGCGAGCTAAAAATCCATCCAACCAATCTGTGAGGGCCGCAAAAACAAAAATGACGGTAGCCGTGAGATTCTGATCAAAAGGAGTAAGCCAGTTACTTGGCAAATAAAATACTGCGACCACGAGCGGGATTGCGGCAACGCGCAACCAGGTCAGGGCGATAGGCAGATTAAAGGGCATGGCTCAAGCATAAACCAATGTGCGGGCACTTGGACATCAATGGAGCTGCCGATAGATTTGTTCGGCCAATGCAGTGGATATTCCTTCGACACTGGAAAGCTCCTCAATAGTGGCGTTGGAGACCCCACGCAAACCTCCAAAACGAGCAAGTAATTTTTGACGGCGTTTTGCCCCAATTCCCTCAATCTCTTCCAACTGAGAAACTGTTCTGGCTTTTGCCCGTTTAGCCCGCATACCAGTGATCGCAAAGCGATGGGCCTCGTCCCGAATTTGCGCTACCAATAACAAAGCTGCGCTATTAATACCAAGCATCAGCGGCTTACGATCATCAGCAAAGATGAGCGTCTCCAGGCCAACTTTGCGCCCCTCCCCTTTAGCAACGCCCACAATCAAGCTGATATCCATGCCGCATTCAGTCAACACTTGCCGAGCCATCTCAACCTGACCTTTACCACCATCAATCAGAATCACTTGTGGCAACTTCTCGGCTGGTAGCTCTTGGAAGTTGGCATAACGCCTTTGCAATACTTGACGCATAGCCGCGTAATCATCACCAGGCGTAATGTCATTGATATTGAAACGACGATACTCGCTAGATTGCATCGCGTTTTTTGCGTACACCACACAAGATGCTTGCGTAGCCTCCCCCGAGGTATGGCTAATATCAAAACACTCAATGCGCAGTTGCTCGAGACTCTCCAATTCAAGACCCAAGATATCAGCCAACGAACGGGCTCGCGCTAACTGTCCACCAGTCTCTACCAATCGTTTCGCAATCGCAATCTTGGCATTACCTTCAGCCATTGCCAACCAATGTCGTCTCTGGCCCTGAGGTTGATGGAGAAAGGTAATCCGCCTGCCTGCCTGCGCATTCAGTAAATTATGCAAACCTTCTGGAGAAGATGCTTCTGAGATTTCTTCCATCACCTCTTCTGGTGTAGCAATATCATCACCAAGCTTTCGCAAAGGGTGATTGAGGATGAGAACTGGAGGAATAAGATTGGCGGTAGATTCGCCATCACCCGCCTTATCCTCCAAATAGTGTTGCGCAATGAATGCCTCCAGAATTTCAGCGGGAGGAGGAAGTTCGCCAGAGATTGAGCGCAAGCCTTTAGGAAAGTAAGCGCGATCACCAAGATGACGACCACCACGGATCATTGCTAAATTGACGCAAACCACACCTTCCATTTGCGCTACCGCAATGACATCCACATCACCCTCACCATCGGCAACGGTATCCATCGATTGCTGCTGCAGCACGCTAGAAAGATCGGCAATGCGGTCTCTTAAGACTGCTGCCATCTCAAACTCCATCGCCTCGCTATAGACGTGCATTTCTTTTTCAAGCTCAGAGAGGACGCGACCATGATCGCCTTCTAAAAACCGCGTAGCCTGTGCTACATCTTGGCCATATTGTTCTACGCTCAGCCGCCCTACACAAGGCGCGCTACAGCGATGAATTTGATGGAGCAAGCAAGGGCGACTTCGATTCTTGAAGACGGTATCCTCACAAGTTCTTAAACGAAAGACTTTTTGCAAAATCTGCACACTATTGCGTACCGCCCATGAATTGGGAAATGGGCCAAAGTAATGATTACGCTTATCAATTTTTCCACGATATGAGGCCAGCCTTGGAAACTGATGCCCAGTCAACATCACATAGGGGTAGGACTTATCATCGCGAAATAGAATATTGAATGGGGGAGCCAACTCTTTAATCAGATTGTTTTCAAGAATTAAGGCTTCGGTTTCTGAGCGTGTTACTGTTGTTTCATAGCGGGCAATTTTTCCCACCATCAGCTCTATACGTGGTGAGAGTTGCGTCCGCTGAAAGTAGCTAGAAACACGCTTTTTGAGGTTGCGCGCTTTACCGACATATAGAATGTGTCCCGCCTCATCAAAGAAGCGATACACCCCCGGTAATCCGGGTAGCCGTTTAACATCCTGCTGAAGGGTTTCAAAAAGCGAATTGCTCATGCGTTGGGATATTTTCTGTCAAATCGTAGACAACTATGGTGATGCCGGTGTTTGTTGGCGTCTAGCGAGAAGCTTAACAAGTCTTCATGGCCAAGAGGTGCGCATTTTCTGCGATGACCTGCCAACCCTTAATTTACTCGCTTCTGGTGTTGACCTGCAAATCAAGCAAAGAATTGATCTCCAACCTTGGGAGGCTAGCCTTAACAACAGTCGCCATTCCATTACAAGTCCAGATGTGGTGATTGAGGCTTTTGGCTGCGAACTACCTGAACGCTATCTTGCGAGTTTGCTGATTGCCCCCAGGAAACCCATCATAATCAATTTAGAGTATTTAAGCGCCGAACCTTGGATTGTGGATTTTCATCAGAAACCCTCCCCGCAGGCCCACGGTATTCCCAAATATTTCTTCTTCCCAGGTTTTCAAACAAATGCTGGCGGCATCTTGATTGATCCGGTTCCAAGCGAGTCACCTATCGGCGAGCAGCAAGTCCCAGAGAGCCTCAAGACAAGCTGGTCACAATTGCGGCCCAATGCAAAACGCATCAGCGTCTTTTGTTACCCCGGTGCACCGCTTTTACCTTGGCTGGAAGATCTAGGAAAAGTTGGAGAAAATTTCGATATCGTATTGACCTATGGTCAGCTTGAACAACTCCAACTGAGCTCAG
This sequence comes from Burkholderiaceae bacterium, assembly GCA_947374315.1. The sequence continues at coordinate 7,002 of CANCBK010000037.1, forward strand.
GCCATCTGATTCAGCCCATCCCACTACCCAACTCCATTGAACTCATCTCCATTCCTTTTGTCTCCCAGGATGAATACGATTGGGTGTTGGGGCATTGTGATTTCAATATCGTGCGCGGCGAAGACTCCTTTGTCAGAGCGCAGCTAGCAGGAAAACCCTTTATTTGGCATATCTATCCACAAGCCGATCTTGCCCATGAAGCCAAACTGGCCGCATTTTTAGACCTCTACCTTGAAGAGGCATCACCAGATCTCAAGCTTGCTGCGATTGCCGCCATGACCTGGGCCATGCCGAGCCGGTGGCTTAACTCTCTAGAGTGCTGGAGCGCCCATTCCAAGGCCTGGCGCGCTGATTTACTCGAAAAACAAGCGGATGGAGGTCTGGCCGCCCGCCTACTGGGCTTTGTAGCCTGATCTTCAGCAAAATACCCCTTCAGGCGGTTACAATCTTGTCTTTGATTAAAACCGCAGAAACTCAACTCTGCACCCAGGACTAGCCAGATGAAAACAGCACAAGAACTCCGCGTTGGTAACGTAGTAATGATCGGCACTGATGCCATGGTCGTTTTAAAAGCCGAATACAGCCGCTCTGGCCGCAACTCCTCTGTTGTGAAAATGAAATTCAAGAATTTGTTAACCGGTGCGCCAAATGAAGGCGTATTCAAAGCCGATGATAAGTTTGATGTGGTGATCTTGGATAAGAAAGAATGTACTTACTCTTATTTCGCAGATCCAATGTATGTATTTATGGATACTGAATACAACCAATATGAAGTTGAAGCCGAATTCATGGGCGATGCACTGCACTACCTTGAAGAAAGCATGCCGTGTGAAGTGGTGTTCTACGAAGGCAAAGCACTCTCTGTTGCAATGCCCAACTCTTTGGTTCGTGAGATCATTTACACAGAGCCTGCTGTTAAGGGTGATACCAGCTCAGGCAAAGTATTGAAGACTGCGAAATTGGCTACTGGCTTTGAATTGCAAGTGCCTTTGTTCTGCAACACTGGCGACAAGATTGAAATCGATACCCGTACCGGTGAATATCGTAGCCGCGCTAACTAATTTAGTTGGCTCGATAAGCAAAAGCCCGGCATGCCGGGCTTTTTTATTTCCTAAAAATCAACTGCCACTAAGCAATCAGCTTCAGCTGTTGAAGCAGGCCTTTAGCATGCTGGTATTGCACTTCAGCCTGCAACTCATCCCATGAAGGCGCTACCGAAGTAGGCATCAAACGATTCAAACGAACAGCAGACTCTACTTGCTTTGATTTAGAAATCTTCAACTTACTCAGCAATTGATCCGCAAGATCTGGGCGATTGCAAATCAACACCGCATCACATCCTGCATCCAGCGCCATATCAGCACCCTTCACCACAGAACCAGCAACGCTTGCACCTTCCATGGAAAGGTCATCACTAAAAATCACCCCCTCAAAGCCCAACTCTTGACGCAAGATCGAATGCAGCCAAACCTTAGAAAAACCGGCCGGATTTTTATCAACCTTCGGATAAATCACATGTGCCGGCATGACTGCTGTCAAGCTCAGATCCAACCACTCGTAAGGCTTCGCATCATCATTCAAGATTTTTTTTAATGGACGCTCATCCACCGGAATGGCCACATGAGAATCCGCCTCTGCCCAACCATGGCCCGGAAAGTGCTTGCCGCAGTTCGCCATACCGGCAAGGCGCAAGCCTTCATTCAAACTCTTAGCTAATACAAAAGTAATTTGTGGGTCACGACTGAAGGCACGATCACCAATCACACCACTGCGGCCAAAATCTAAATCCAAAACAGGGGTAAAACTAAAGTCCACACCGCAAGCGCGTAACTCGGCAGCGAGTACATATCCACAGGCTGTGGCTGCTGCCATCGCTATGGCAGCAGACTCAGCGGCATGAGTTGATTTATTTTTTGACCCCCAGAGCTCACCGAGCTGACGCATTGCAGGAAGATGTGTGAATCCATCAGCCCTACAGCGTTGTACGCGACCGCCCTCATGGTCTATTGAGATTAAGACATCAGAACGCAATTTTTTGATTTCAGCGGTAAGCCTAGTAAGTTGTTTGCGATTTGAAAAATTTCTTCCAAATAAAATGACACCACCTGTCAAAGGGTGCAAGATGCGACGACGATCTTCCGCGCTTAACTCCAAGCCAACAACATCTAAAGTTACTGGGCCTGGATTCATAGTCGACTTACTCATGGATTCCTCGTAAATAAATGGTTATTTTTGAACTACGATGACATGCGCAATCGCCATGTCTTGCTCATCGCTGACCGTTATTTGAGCTTCCCAGTTTCGCTCCTGCATAAATTGGGCGAGCGCGCCCAAATAGGAGGTGACCGGTTTCCCACTGGATTCATTCAGCGTTTGTAGAGATCGCCAGGTCATCGGCATTCTCATGCCAAGACCAATTGCTTTAGAGAATGCTTCTTTCGCAGCAAAACGCGTTGCCAAAAATGCAATGCCCCGCTTGTGGTTTCTGGCTAAACGTTGCTTGAAGATATGCATTTCATCTGGCCCAAGGACTTTTTCAGCCAGGCGACCATTCGTGCGATCGTAAGCAGCCTGTAGCCGCTCGATCTGCAAAATATCAGTGCCGATTCCAATAATCATCTGAATGACTTTGCCCTACCCTGCAGCATTAATGCCTTCATATCGGTAATCGCTTTTTGCCAACCTTTAAAGAGTGCTTCAGCAACAATCGCGTGTCCGATATTGAGCTCAGAAAGTTCTGCAATTCCAGCAATCAGCACCACATTCCCTTCATGCAGGCCATGTCCCGCATTGACTCGCAATCCAATGCGCTTTCCAAACTGAGCCGCTCTTCTGATGCGCTCGAGCTCTTGCATTTGTAGTTCACCCGAAAGATCTGCGTAGCGTCCAGTATGCAATTCCACCACGGTAGCGCCCACATCCATAGCTGCTTGTATTTGCTTTTCTTCTGGATCAATAAATAGCGACACACGGATGCCTGCATTTTTTAACTGGATCGTAGCCGCTTTGACCGCCTCAAAATGACCCAGAACATCCAAACCACCTTCAGTGGTCACTTCCTCACGCTTCTCGGGCACCAGACAAACATCATGCGGCTGAACCCGACAGGCGATGTTGATCATCTCCGGGGTAACGGCGCACTCTAAGTTCATCCGTGTCTGAATCAAAGGGCGCAGTGCGATTAAATCAGCATCTTTAACGTGTCGACGATCCTCGCGTAAGTGCAATGTAATGAGATTGGCACCCGCCTCTTCAGCCAAACTTGCGGCCTTTAAAGGGTCTGGGTATGCCGTCCCACGAGCATTGCGTAAAGTAGCTACATGGTCAATGTTGATGCCGAGCTCAAGGCCTGGGAATTCAGTAAACGGTTGAGTCATTTGAGTAGATTACTAGATTTTTTTCAAATCAATCAAAATCTGACGAGTAGTCAGCACCTGATCCTGCAAGTGCAATCCCAGCAAAAAACGCATTAATTGCTTACTCTCAGACAGGGTCTCAGCATCAGAAAAGTCTCCCGCCGCAATTGCCAGGAGAGACCTACCACTTAAGACGGGCCAATGCCCAGGGTCATCCCCTTGTACAGGTCTGACACCACGCTCGGGCTGATAGACGTAGTGCTCTTCTGAGAGTGGGGCGCCATTGGATTCAACACAGCGATCTAACGCTGCAGCATACCCCGTCTCTTGCAGCAGAGTTAGCTCAAAAGGACGCAGAATTTCTTCTAGACCCTTTGATTCAAATTCGAGATTTGATAAAGCGGAGATTGTCTCGGTGTAATGATCGTAGAGTTTTTCGTATTCATCTTCACGAGCTAAAAATTTAACCAGCAGCTCATTGAGATAAAAACCACAGAGTAAAGCATCACCCACTAAAGATGGTGTGCCGCCCACCCACTCTGATTTAGTTAATGTTCGTAATTCTGACTTACCACTCCAAGAAACCAGTAAGGGCTGAAAACGCTGCAGGACCGGACGCAATACAGAATGCGGGCGTTTTGCGCCCTTGGCAATTAAAGCCATGCGGCCATGTTGCCGGGTAAATACATCCAGAATTAAGCTGGTTTCCTTATAAGGAATGCTATGCAATACAAAAGCAGGCTCGTCAGCTACACGAATCGAGGCCATGAATAATTACTCTAGACCTTGCGCCCGTAACTCGGCACGATCATCGGCCCAACCGCGCTTCACCTTGACCCAGGTCTCCAAAAAGACTTTGCCATCAAAGAGCTTTTCCATATCAATGCGAGCATCAGTGGAAATCTTTTTGAGACGCTCACCCTTTGCACCAATAATCATGGCCTTATGGCTATCGCGATCAACCAAAATCGTTGCTGCAATACGGCGCATCTTGCCGTCCATCTTGAACTGATCTATCACCACGGTACTGGTATAAGGCAACTCTTCGCCAGTAAAACGGAAGACCTTCTCACGCAGGATCTCCGCAGCCAGGAAGCGCTCACTACGATCTGTCAGGGTATCGCCATCGTATACAGGCGGCGCTTCAGGCAGGTAGCCTTCTAGAACATCCAATAGCCTTTGCACATCCCCAGGGCTTTTCGCACTCATGGGAACGATCTCCGTAAATTCACATTTACTTTGATCATCGTGACCACCCAGCTCATTCCAAGTCTGGCTCATTTCTTTCATGAAATTAAGCAAAGCTTGATCGCGCTCAGATGGCGTCTGAAAGCGGCTATTGAATAGGTCTAATTTATTTAACACCAAAACAACTGGCAAATCATTTGGCAGCAAGCGAAGAACTTTCTTATCATCCTCCCCAAAGTAGCCCGCTTCCACTACAAAGCAAGCAACATTCACATCTTGCAAGGCTGTAGTGACCGTACGATTTAAAGCCTTATTTAAGGTATTCATTAAACGAGTTTGAAAACCTGGGGTATCAATGAAAATAAATTGCGCATCTTCACGATTCTGAATCCCTAAGATTCGGTGGCGCGTAGTTTGCGCTTTACGTGAGGTGATACTGATCTTTTGACCGACCAAAGCGTTCAAGAGAGTTGATTTGCCCATATTGGGACGTCCGACAATGGCGATAGTGCCGCATCTAAACACGATTAGCCCTTCAGCTTAAGATTTAACTGCTCTTCGGTCGCTACTTTTTTTGCTGCATTCTTTTTCGCCGACCGAGTCTTTTTTGGTTTACCTAATGCCTGAGGCAAGGCCTTCTGTGCAGCAATTAAAGCCAACTTCGCTGCCGCTTGCTCAGCCGCACGACGAGAAGCGCCCTCACCCTTAACGGACACCTTGAGGTTTGGTATCAAGCACTCAACCTCAAATTGCTGGTTATGGGCTGCACCACTAGTTCCAGTGACGTTATATGTAGGTAGCGGCAATTGGTAACTCTGCAAACACTCCTGCAGCAAGGTCTTGTCGTCTTTACCTAAGGTTTTGGGATCGACATTCGCCAGGATGATGGAATAGAGTTTGCGTAAGCACGTTTTAGCCGCGTCAAATCCACTATCCAAAAAAATCGCGCCCGTCACTGCCTCAAGCGTATCGGCCAAAATGGATGGGCGGCGAAACCCCCCACTCTTGAGCTCACCCTCGCCTAAGCGAAGATAGTCTGATAGGGAGAGTGTTTGAGCGATTTCATATAAAGCTTGTTGCTTTACCAAATTGGCGCGAACACGGGAAAGATCCCCCTCATCTAAATCGGGGTAACGCTCGTACAGCATTTCCGCAACTACGCAATTAAGGATAGAGTCACCCAAAAACTCTAGGCGCTCATTGTTCTTTTTGCTATGACTGCGGTGCGTAAGCGCTTGATTGAGGAGCTCTAGTTTTTTAAACGTATAGCCAAGTTGCGCTTGCAGAGGTGCAGTTTCAATAATGGCACGGGCATTCATGGCTTTACTCAAAGCCACCAATACGGCCAAGATTTCCAAGGTTAAGCCAAACAAAGAAGGCTTTGCCTACAATATTTTTATCCGGCACAAATCCCCAGTACCGAGAATCAGCACTATTGTCACGGTTATCACCCATGGCGAAATAATGACCAGCAGGCACTTTGCAACTCAAACCGGAATTTTGATATTCACAGTTTTCAAAACCAGGGAAGCGTTCAGCAGGAAAGTTACCAGCAGGACGATCGGGGTCATTCAAAATTTCATGCTTATTACCACCAAGATCCGCTGGAAATGATTCCGCAAAGCGCTTGGCATAACGCATATTTTCGGGGTCGAGGTAAGGCTCGCCACCACCATACTGAAGAGCTTGGCCATTCACAGTCAAGCGCTTGTCTTGGTACAAGATGGTATCGCCTGGCAAGGCCACAATCCGCTTAATGTAATCAACGGACTCATCCCGTGGATAGCGAAACACCACCACGTCACCACGCTTAGGCGAGCCGAGCTCAAGCACTTTTTGGTTGATCACTGGCAAGCGAATGCCATAGGTGAACTTATTCACCAGAATAAAATCGCCAATCTGCAGCGTCGGAATCATGGATCCCGACGGAATTTTAAATGGCTCAACAATGAAAGAGCGCAATACAAAGACCGCGCAAATTACTGGAAAGAAGCCTGCCGTGTACTCTAACCACAAAGGCATGCGTTCGATGCCAGCAATACGTCTTTGTGGAGCAAAATAGTAGCGATCAGCAACCCAGGCGATGCCCGAAACCACCACCAAGATAAATAGGATGAGTGCAAAATTCATTAGTCGTCCACCTGCAAAATTGCCAAGAAAGCTTCTTGTGGAATTTCCACATTACCCACTTGCTTCATGCGCTTCTTACCTTCTTTTTGTTTCTCTAATAACTTCCGCTTACGAGAAATGTCGCCGCCGTAGCATTTAGCCAAGACGTTCTTGCGCAATGCCTTCACGTTCTCGCGGGCAACAATGTTGCTGCCAATCGCCGCCTGAATGGCTACATCAAACATTTGACGGGGAATGATCCCCCGCATCTTCGCAACTACTTCGCGCCCGCGGTGCTGGCTATTGCTGCGATGAACAATCACTGAAAGTGCATCAACGCGCTCACCGTTAATCAAGATATCGACCTTCACCACATCAGCCGGACGATATTCTTTGAACTCATAATCCATGGATGCGTAACCACGTGAGATGGATTTCATTTTGTCAAAGAAGTCCAACACAATCTCGGCCATCGGCAATTCATAGGTCAACTTCACTTGGCGACCAAGATAGTTCATATCCATTTGAATGCCACGCTTACCGACGCACAGGGTAATAATCGCCCCTACATATTCTTGCGGCATATACAGATTGACTGTCACGATAGGCTCAAGAATAGTATTGATCTTGCTAGCCTCCGGCATCTTCGATGGGTTGTCTACCGATAAGATAGACCCATCAGATTGCTCCACCTGATACACCACCGTTGGAGCGGTAGTGATGAGATTCATACCATACTGACGCTCTAAACGCTCTTGCACAATCTCCATGTGCAGCAAGCCTAAGAATCCACAGCGAAATCCAAAACCGAGAGCCTGCGATACCTCTGGCTCATACAACAACGAAGCATCATTTAACTGAAGCTTCTCCAAAGATTCGCGTAATTGATCATACTCACTAGCCTCAACTGGATACAAACCAGCAAAGACTTGAGGTTTTACCTCTTTAAAACCCGGTAGCGGTTCGGTAGCGGGAGCTCGACCCTGCTGTCCAGGGGAATGCGTGACTGTATCACCCACTTTGGCAGCTTTTAATTCTTTAATACCGGCAATCACAAAGCCCACTTGACCGGCGGATAACTCTGGACGGTCTACTGACTTCGGACTAAACACGCCCACATGCTCGACTAAATGGCTTGAGCCATTTGCCATTAGAGTGATTTTTTCTTTGGGCTTTAACGTGCCATTAACGACCCGCACCAACATGACAACGCCCACATAGTTATCAAACCATGAGTCGATAATCAAGGCTTGCAATGGATCTGCCGCACTTCCTTTTGGTGGAGGCACGCGAGCAATCATTTCTTCAATGACTTCAGCAACACCCAAACCCGTTTTGGCTGAGCAGGTCACCGCATCCGATGCGTCAATACCGATAACATCTTCAATTTCTTTTTTAGCACGCTCGGGATCGGCCTGAGGCAAATCAATCTTATTGAGAACCGGCACCACTTCAACACCCAACTCAAGCGCCATGTAGCAGTTGGCAACCGTCTGCGCTTCAACACCTTGGCTTGCATCCACCACTAGCAATGCACCTTCGCACGCTGATAAAGAGCGACTGACCTCATAGGAAAAGTCCACATGCCCAGGGGTATCAATCAGATTGATGTGGTAGATCTTGCCGTCTTTGGCTTTATACGATAGCGCGGCAGTTTGCGCCTTGATGGTGATGCCACGCTCACGTTCAATATCCATCGAATCAAGAACCTGGGCTTCCATTTCACGGTCAGAGAGCCCGCCACACAACTGAATAATGCGATCAGCAAGTGTTGACTTGCCGTGATCGATATGGGCGATGATAGAAAAAT
>CANCBK010000038.1 GCA_947374315.1 Burkholderiaceae bacterium
GGTGATTGGTTTTGACTCCGGCTATTTGGGATGGATATTCTCCTTCATTGTGGCGCTTTGCCTGCCTGCTGGATATGCCCTATTGGGAGCCGGCTGGCTGATTATGAAGACGTCTGGCGAGTTACAACTAAAGGCGGTGGGCTGGGCAAGAAGGTGTTTATTATTAACGGCTCTAGGCGTTGGGATCATTTCTGTAGCGACACCATTCTTTAGTTCAGAGATTGCGGCTAAGTGGTTTAACTTTCCTAATATCTTTTTCTTATTGCCTTTTCCAGCTCTGACCCTGGCATGTTTTGTCTTAATTGATTTGAGCTTGCTAAAAATGCAAAGAGATGAGCCAGCGCCAGTTTGGATTCCTTTTGCCCTTAGCGTAGCCATTTTTATTTTGGCTTTTTTAGGAATTGCTTACAGCATGTTCCCTTATATCGTCGTTGACAAAATGACAATCTGGGAAGCGGCATCAGCTACAGAGTCATTGTGGGTCATATTTTGGGGGGCTATAGTGGTGTTACCGACCATCATTGGATACACCATTTATTCCTACAAAATCTTCTGGGGCAAAACAGAGCCGCTGAGTTATTACTGATGGAGTGGTATGGGCGTCGCTTTAATCGATGCTCACTGAACATCCCTCTAAAGGATGCTTGATGCATGGGGCACCCCGATCATGACAGGGGGGCGTCATCCTTGTGTCGGCGGAATCCCCGCCACACCACCAAACTGAGTGGTACTCCTTGCGTGGATCAAAATAACTCAACCAAATCCGCCTCATATAAATACCCAAGAAAGTTTTGTACAGAAAGTTTGCCTATGGTTAGGCCAACCTTACAGGGTAGAAAGCGACAGTACGGTCTATTGGAGAGTTGAAAATCTTTGAGTCCTAATCCTTTAATCAGGATTTTTCTACTCTGTTTCTGGACTGGGGTATCCAGCTCTAGACATCCATTTGCCGGTCAAGTGGCCACTTAATCAACGCTCATTTAAGGTCGGTGTATGAAATGTCATTTTAGGCGGCATTTTTAATGCGCGATGAGGGTAATCACCAACGCATGCTTCTATAAAAGTAGCTATTCTGATGTCAGCATAAAAAAATACTGTGGAGGAGGCATCCATGAATTCAGAAAACTTTACCAATAGACGTAAAGTTATTACAGCGGCATTGGCTGGTGGAGCCAGCTCATTATTGCCATCTTGGGCAATGGGTGCAGAGAAAACGAATTTACCAATGGCTTATGGCGAACGTGAACTCATGGCGTTTCCTGAAAAGAAGCCCATGATTGTGCTGACCTCTAGGCCTCCGCAATTAGAAACCCCATTTAAGTATTACGACAATCATGTCATTACGCCAAATGATGAATTCTTTGTGCGTTATCACATGGCTGGTATTCCAACATCGATAGACCCCAACACCTATAGATTAAAAGTTGGCGGTAATGTAGAAAAGCCTTTAGAGATTTCTCTAGAGTCTTTAAAGAAAAACTTTCCGTCTCAACGCATTGTTGCCGTTAATCAATGCTCTGGTAATAGTCGTGGCTTATTTGAACCCAGAGTGAACGGTGGACAACTAGGCAATGGTGCGATGGGTAATGCCGCTTGGGTTGGGGTTGCCTTAAAGGACATTCTGAAAGCGGCCAATCCTGGGCGCGGTGCCAAGCAAGTGACTTTTAATGGTTTAGATCAACCTGTATTGCCAAGCGATTCTGATTTTGTAAAAGGTTTAGATATTGACCACGCGATGGATGGCAATGTCATGGTTGCTTATCAAATGAATGGAACAGATATTCCATTCTTGAATGGTTATCCAATCAAGTTGATTGTTCCTGGCTATTATGGAACCTATTGGGTTAAGCACCTGAGTGAAATACAAGTAGTTGATGATGTTTATAACGGCTACTGGATGAATCCTGCTTATCGTATTCCTGATAATGACTGTAACTGTGTTGCTCCAGGAACAGCGCCCTCAAAAACGATTCCCATTAATCAATTTACGATTCGATCATTCATTACGAACTTCACAGACAGCAGTGTGGTGACAGTGGGCAGGCCCATTCAGGCAAGAGGCATTGCCTTTGATGCGGGCTATGGCATCAAAAAAGTATTGTTCTCTCAAGATAATGGACAGAATTGGACAGAGGCGAGATTGGGGCAAGACCTTGGTCGTTTCTCATTTAGAGAGTGGCGTATTGAATTTACGCCAAGACAAAAAGGTACATTGGATTTGAGGGTCAGAGCATTCAATCATGCCGGCCAAGTTCAGCCGATGACTGCAAGCTGGATGCCTGCAGGTTATATGCGAAATATTGTCGAGACTGTTAAAGTCACCGCGGTTTAAGGAGAAGAACATGAAAAAAATTATTCTTCTTCTGTCCGCTCTTGCTTTGGCACAAATTGCTCAAGCCAAAACAATTGAGCTACCAGCCGATACTGTTTTATGGAGGCCATCGGATTTACCGGGCTATCAACTGACCTTGCAGAAGTGCTCTACTTGTCATTCAGCTCACTACGCCGAATATCAACCTCCTAATACTGGAGTTGGTTATTGGAATGCTCAGGTTTTGAGAATGAAAAATGTATTTAAGGCGCCCATAACGGATGAGGAAGTTCCAATCATAGTTGATTATCTAAATAAGACTTATGGGCCCAATAGGAAATAAGGCTTCATATCCTAGGTCTTAGTCGATTCCGCCCCGGTCACCAAAACTACCTACGGGTGGTTTTTTCATTTGATGGGTATTATTAAAGCACCCAACCATTGGAATAAGAAAATGCTCAAACTGTACTTTCACCCATCTCCGAATCCGATCAAAGTTGCCCTCTATTTAGAGGAGACCAATACACCTTATGAGATTGTTGTTACCGATACTCGTAAAGGTGATCAGCACAAGCCAGAATTTAGGGCGATTAATCCTAATGGCAAGACTCCTGCTTTAGTTGATGACGATATTAAGGTTTTTGATAGTACAGCCATCATGCTGTATTTGGGGGAGAAGATTGGCAAGTTCATGCCAGCCAAAACGCCAGAGGCGCATGCGGAGTTTTATTCATGGCTCATGTTTCTGGCTACAGGAATCGGCCCTTATTGTGGGCAGTTAGTCCACTTCAAGCATTTTGCGCCAGAGCCTAAGGAGTATGCGGTCAATCGCTATGATTTTGAGGCATGGCGTCATTGGGAGATCTTAGAGGCTCGTTTATCTAAACAGCCTTACATGTTGAAAGAGTATGGGATGTTGGATATGTCCGTGTGGGCATGGGCAAGAATGATTCCTTTCTTCTTGGGTGAAGGTGCTTGGGATAAGTTGCCTAGCGTGAAGCGTTTGTTGGATGAGATTAATGCCAAGCCAAGCGCCCAAACTGTTGAGGCCATCAAGGCTAAGTACACCTTCAAGACCGAGGTGGATGAAGAGTCTAGAAAGAACCTCTTTCCAAGTAATGAGAGACTTAAGGGGTAGGATGAGATCTTCTGGACCTCGGTCGATTCTGCCTCAGGCCTCCAAGAGATACCAAAACCACCTTAGGGTGGTTTTTTCATTTATTGTCACAATCATGAAATATATATTTCCATATAATTGGAAATATGAAAAATACACAAGCGATTTCGGCCTTCCTCGCGCTGGGGCAGGAAACCCGTCTCAATGTATTTCGCCTCATTGTTCAGAGGGGCGCTACTGGTTTAACGCCAAGCCAAATCATTGAGAAACTCGGTATTCCAAACGCCACTCTAAGCTTTCACCTTAAAGATTTAGTTGATGCCGAACTACTCTTAGTGGAGCGTCAAAGTCGTAATCTAATTTATCGCCCAAACGCCCAGCAGGTTCAAAAGTTAAGTGAGTTTTTATTAGATAACTGCTGTGGTGGTAAATCATGTATCCCTGCCCACCCCCTCAAGAAAGCCAAAGCCAGATGAAGCAATACAACATTCTCTTTTTGTGCACTCACAACTCGGCACGATCAGTATTGGGCGAGGCATTAGCCTCCACCCATCCAAGCGGGAAGTTTGTTGGTTATTCGGCAGGCTCAACCCCTGGTACTTCAGTGAATCCATTGGCTAAAGAATTAGCGTTAGAGATGGGTTACGACGAAAGTAAATTGAGAAGTAAGAGTTGGGATGAGTATGGCCTGCCTGATGCTCCCAAGATGGATTTCATCATTACCGTTTGTGATAATGCGGCTGGTGAACAATGCCCATTTTGGCCGGGAAATCCAGCAACGGCCCACTGGGGATTCCCCGACCCGTCGCAAGTACAAGGCACTGATTTAGAAAAGAAGGCTGCTTTTGTCAGCGTTATGAATGGGCTTAAAAAACGCATCGATATTCTTGCCGCAATGCCTTTAGATAAGTTAGATTCAATGAGCTTAAAGGAGATTCACACAAAATCATGAGCCAAATTACCCAAAAACTTTCCTTTTTAGATAGATACCTCACGGTTTGGATATTTGCTGCAATGGCAGTAGGTATTGGCTTAGGATATTTTGTGCCAAGTGTCGAAGGATTTATTAATCAATTTCAATCGGGTACAACGAACATTCCCATTGCTATTGGTTTGATATTGATGATGTACCCGCCCTTTGCAAAGGTCAAGTACGAAGAATTGCCTGATGTATTCAAAGATAAAAAAGTCTTTGGCTTGGCATTTTTACTCAACTGGATCATCGCTCCAACACTCATGTTTTTACTAGCAATTACTTTTGTGCCTAACCAGCCCGAGTACATGGCAGGCTTGATTCTTATTGGTATCGCTCCTTGCATTGCCATGGTGATTGTATGGAACGATATAGCCAAGGGCTCTACAGAATATGCCGCAGGTTTAGTGGCATTTAATGCGGTATTCCAAGTTTTATTCTTTAGTTTATATGCCTATTTCTTCTTAACTGTTTTGCCGCCCTATTTTGGTTTTGCTGGCTCAGTAGTCAATATTACGATGAGTGATATTGCTATAACAGTTGCCATATATCTTGGCGTACCTTGTGTATCAGGCTTTATTACTCGCTTTGTAATGTTGAAGTTTGTGTCTAAGGATTGGTATCAGAATGTCTTTGTGCCGAAAATTAGCAAGATGACTTTGATTGCTTTGCTCTTTACGATTGTGGTGATGTTTAGTTTGAAGGGTAAGTTAATTCTTCAGTTGCCAATGGACGTGGTCACTATCGCTATTCCGTTATTGGTCTTCTTCTTGGTGATGTTCCTTCTCACCTTTTTCATCACCATCAAGATGGGCGTTGATTACAAGCGATGCTGTACTTTGTCATTTACAGCATCTAGCAACAATTTTGAATTGGCTATCGCCGTTGCCATTGCTGTGTTTGGGATCAACTCGGGGGCGGCATTTGCGGCTGTGATTGGCCCATTAGTTGAAGTGCCAATTATGGTGGGATTGGTTTCAGTAGCCCTGTTCATTCAAAAGAGATTCTTCGCCTAATTTGTCGTTTAAGGCGACAGTCTAGAATTGGGGTCGGGTAACCGTCCGGCAGCAAGGGTGGCAATTTCAAAACTAGAGGCTTTGGTGCCGCAAGCCGCATAAGGAGTTGTTATGGCAGAAATGTATTCATATGAACCTAAAAGTGGACATGGTTTGCCGCACGATCCTTTTAATGCCATTGTCGGTCCAAGACCAATTGGCTGGATCTCTACGCAAAGTAAATCAGGTGTTGTGAACCTGGCGCCCTATAGTTTTTTTAACGCCTTTAACTATGTTCCACCCATCATTGGATTTTCTAGTGTTGGCTACAAAGACACCCTAAGAAACATTGAAGAGACTGGTGAGTTTGTTTGGAACCTGGTCACTTCAGATTTGGTGGAGGTCATGAATCAATCGTGCGCCCCATACCCATCAGAGGTAAGCGAGTTTGATGCTACCGGTCTTGAGCAAGTCAAATCTACTGTCGTGATACCACCTAGAGTGGCTAAAACAAAGGCTGCCTTCGAATGTAAATGTACAGAAATCATTCAGCTCAAAGGTATTTCGGGAGAAAAGGCGCAGACTTGGTTGGTGCTGGGAGAGGTTGCCCAAATCCATATTGATAAATCTTTGTTAAAAGAGGGTGTTTACCAAACTGCTGAAGCGGGCCATGTACTTAGGGGCGGCGGTCCAGCAGATTACTTTACTATTGGCAAAGAGCAACTCTTTAAGTTATATCGCCCTCAGTAGTCTGAACTTGAAATGTCTTTTTAAACGACAATAGAAATTATCATAAAAAGTAGGAGACAGCATGTATAAGCTCATCGCTTTCGATGCGTATGGAACACTATTTGATGTGTATTCCATGGGGCAGTTGGCAGAGGAATTATTTCCAGGGCATGGCCAGGCCCTTGCCTTGATGTGGCGCGATCGTCAAATTGAATACACTCGCCTTGTCACCATGAGTGATCCCAATCCAAATGGCAGTAAACACTATCTGCCATTTTGGGATCTAACCATTGCCTCACTACGCTACGTCTGTAAACGCATGGGACTCAATCTGACCACCCAATGTGAACAGCGGCTGATGGATCAGTACGCCAAGCTCACTGGCTTTGAAGATAGCTTGAGTGTTCTCAAGGCTATTAAGGAAAAAGGCATTTCAACTGCGATTTTGTCGAACGGCAGTAGAGAGATGCTCGCTACCGTAGTGGAGAGTAATGGCTTAAAGTCTTACCTAGATAAGGTTGTAACGATTGAAGATGTGCGCCTATTTAAAACAGCGCCACAAGCCTATGAACTTTTACTAAAGGCATTCCCGGTTAAGAAAGAAGAAATTCTTTTCGTATCCAGTAATGCTTGGGATGCGCTAGCGGCTAAGTGGTATGGCTTTGATGTTTTTTGGGTCAATCGCCTTGGGCACCCATTTGAGGAGATTGGTAAGAGGCCAAACTATGAAGGCGCTTCATTAACCAAAGTTTTAGAAGTCATTTAATCAAGAATTCATCATGCTCAAACGCTACTATCGCCCTTCACCTAATCCAGCGAAGGTAGTGCTGTATTTAGAGAAAGCCAACACACCTTGTGAGATTGTGGTCGCCGATAGAGGTTAATCCGATGCTAGATTAAATACCTCATCCTAAAGAAAAATTAATATGGAGGGAATATGAAATCATTCTTTGTAAGAAATATTTTTATTGGTTTTGTTTCACTGGTTGCTGCTGTCGCCCATGCGGCTGATATTCAGGTTGTCAGTTCAGGAGGTTTTGCTGAGGCTTATAAAGAGTTGGCGCCTGAATTTGAAAAACAAACCGGTAACAAATTGAATTCTGCTTGGGGTCCTTCCATGGGGACAACTAAGAATGCTATCCCCGTTCGCTTAGATCGCGGGGAAGAGATAGATGTGGTGATTATGGTTGGCAGATCGCTTGACGACTTAATGGCGCAAGGCAAGTTACTTCCAGGCAGTAAGGTGGTTTTAGCAAACTCACCAATCGCTTGTGCGGTAAAGCAAGGAGCATCAAAGCCGGATATTAGTACGGTCGCCAAATTTAAAATGGTTCTTCTTAAAGCAAAAACAATGGCGTATTCTGATAGCGCTAGTGGCGAATACATTAAAAACGAATTAATGGATAAGTTGGGCATTAAAGAGCAGATGGCTGGTAAAGCAAGGCAAATTCCAGCCACTCCAGTTGGAGAAATTGTTGCTCGTGGCGAAGCAGAGCTTGGATGTCAGCAACGTAGTGAGCTTAAAGCAGTTAAGGGGATTGAGATTATTGGTTTAATTCCACAAGAGGTTCAGCTCATTACCCCATTTTCAGGAGCGGTAGTCGCCAACTCTAAATTTCCTAATGAGTCTAAGGCTTTATTGGCCTTCTTAAGCTCTCCTAAAAATGCCCACATTATTGAGGAGACGGGCTTAGAGCCGGCCTCTATTGATAAACATTAATCTCCCGCAGTTTGTTGGGCTAAGGATTGGTTGATCCCGCCCTGGGCGACCAAGAAGCACAAACTCCACCCTCGGGTGGCTTCTTCGTTTATCGATATGATGTTCATTGCCAAGCCCCGATGGCTTAAAACGATACAGAATGACCTATGACAGAGTTTGCCGGATTCAGTCCAAAAGCCTTTAAATTTCTTGAAGAATTAACCAGCAACCAAAATAGAGTTTGGTTCGCTGAACATCGCTCTGAATATGAACAGTTTGTGCGTGAACCAATGAAGTGCTTTACAGACGCTTTGTCTGAAAATCTCGCTAAAAAAGAAGTGCCATTGTGGGGCGATCCTAAAAGATCTCTGTTTAGAATCAACCGAGATGCTCGTTTTTCAAAGGCAAAGCACCCTTACAACATGCATGCCAGTGGACTGTTTACTAGAACTGGGGATAAAGATTCCTCGGGTGTTTTGTATTTTCGATTGGACCCACTTGGTAGCAGATGCGCTGCAGGTTATTTGCAGCCCGAAGCACATATTTTGAAAAAACTCAGATCGGGGATTTTGGATAATCCTAAGGGCTGGTTATCGCTTGAGAGGTCCCTAAAACGAAAGGGCTATGAGCTTGACTATTCGTACACATTGGCTCGGATCCCGAAGGGTTTTGATGATATCCCCAAAGAAATTGAATCTGCCATGAAGCTAAAGGGCTGGATCATCAGAAGGCAGTTGCCTAGGTCGATTGTTTGCTCGAAAGACCTCATTAATGAAGTTACGGGCTTTGCTAAAGACATGCTCCCCTTGTTAAGTTTTGGTTGGCATGCGCTGGAAAAGTTTTCTAACTAGACTGTAGTGAATGTTATTTTTCTGGAGCTTTAAATGCTAATAATTACCTCAATCATTGCCTCCGTATTAACCATCCTTTTTATTAGGCTCTCATTTGCCGTTATTGGCCTTAGAAGAAAGAATAAGATTGGGCTAGGCAGTGGTGGTCACGAAGACCTGGAACGAGCCATTCGTACGCAAGGTAACTTTGCCGAGTACGTTCCTTTCGGGATCATCTTGATTGCTTGTCTTGAATTAAATGGGGCGCCTTGGTGGTTAGTGGCCACTCCAGGTATCACTCTAATTATTGGGCGCTTGGTTCATGCTAAAGGCATGAATACTCCACCGCCAGATTTTAGTAAGCGTGTAATGGGTATGAGGCTTACCTTTTATACGCTCATAACGCTGGTTGTTTTGAACCTGGCCTGGTCTCTATATCAATTGATTCTTTAATGATCTCAATTGCAAAGCTCGTTACTTGATTGATATTTATGGCTAGAGAGACCCAGGACTTTGTATGAAGCAGTTTTAGGCTACCCTCCGGCTCCAGAAGAAACTGATGGTAGTTTTGAGAGGGATCGCTTTCCTGGCGGCATGCCCAGCAATGGCGCTACAGGTTCTTGAATGAGGCGCTCAATGCGCAAGGCATCGCCGTTGGGCTCCACTACCCCCAGCTAATGTTTTTATTTGGTCTAGGGAATGAGGCCCTAAACAATATTTCTCGGATTTGGATAAGATAAAAACAAATGAGGAGGTTTTATGCCGTTTGTCAGAATTGATTTAAGTAAACAACATCCAGAGAGCTTTGCTCGGCAAGTGGGCGATATTGTTTATGAGGTGATGCGAGAACATATCAATGTTCCTGAGGACGATAGGTTTCAAGTCATCACCAGGCACGATAGCAGCGAGTTGGTGATCCCTAGTAGCTATTTGGGCATAGAGTATTCGGAGGGCGTCATCTTTATTCAGGTCACTCTAAATGCGGGTAGAACCACTGAAATGAAGAAAAAGTTCTATCATGCCGTTTGTGATGGTTTGGTAGAAAAGCTCAAAGTAAGGCCTCAAGACATCGTGATCAATTTGGTTGAGGTAAATAAAGAAAACTGGTCATTTGGTAACGGGGAGATGCAATACGCACCAAAGGATTAGACATCCTACTACTTTGGTTGATTTTCCCTAAGTCAGCAAAAGTCATTGAGAGTGAGTAAACTTCACACACTTTATCTTGGACACCGGCTAATGACCCACTTAAAAGTATTTACAAGCCATGTGTTGCTTAGATTTCTATTTATTCTATTGCTGGCACCTGTGACTGCCCACGCCGTTCTTCAAGATGAGATTCAGGTGTATGACGACGAAATCAACGCCAAGGGCGAGCAAAGTCTCGAGCTTCATGTCAACAACACCCCAAGAGGGGTTCAGACACCAGCCTATCCTGGCGAGGTAATGAACAATAGCAATACCCGTATTACCCCTGAATATGCTTATGGATTGGGTCATGATCTTGAGGCGGGGTTTTATATCAACTCAGTTGTTAATAACTCTACTTGGAATTATGCGGGCGCCAAAGTTCGACTTAAATATCTTCCCTTTAATGAAGAAAAAGGCGATTACCTATTTGGCGGCGTCAATATAGAGTTATCAGATACTTTGCCCCAATATGAGCAGTCTCGCTATAACTCAGAGGCACGCTTTATTCTAGGTAAGCACTTTGATAAATGGCTTTTTGTCATCAATCCTATTTTTGATCAACAGTTATCGCAGCCTTATATTCATCGGGGTCCAGACTTTAATACGGCCATGCGAGTTTCTCGTGAAGTCGCACCAGATTGGGCTGTTGGTGCCGAGTTTTATTCCAATTACAACCAGATTGGTACGGGACCAATTGCCCTTCCCAACACTCAACAACTTGTATTCTTAAAGGTCTATTGTGATGCCGGACCTTTACCCTTTCAAGCGGGCATTGGCAAAGGATTTACCAATAGCAGTGATACGTTGACCCTGATGGCGATTTTTTCTATTCCATTGCCACAGCTCTAGTCTTGAGGTATTACCTAAATTGATATTCATCTAGAGGCAGGTTTAGGCCTCATGGTCTTCAGTTGATTCAGCCCCGGGCCATTAAGAGACACCAAAACCACCTTCGAGTGGTTTTCCATTTATAGAAGTTCAATTCCAAAGCCTTTCATGGCCAGGGCAAATAGTCCAAAGCAAATGACGGTTATCGCTATGCTTGCCCCCATGGTTAGCCAAAAGCCCAACTTGGGAAGTAGGTAGGGAAAAAGCAAGAACATAGGCAGCGTGGGGATTACATACCAAAAGGTGTAATAAGCATGGTTTGCTATCTTCTCTTCGGGCTGGCTTTCTACATAGAGCCACGTCAGGGTTAAAAGGGTCATGAGTGGCAATGCTGCAATAAAGCCACCCAACCTATCGCTCCTTTTGGCCACTTCAGAAATGAATACAACCATTCCTGCGGTCAGTAAGTATTTGATAATGATCCAAGCCATTCGAGCCTTATAAGGATGGGGTGATGGGACAGTTTAAAACAGGATTGGGCGCCCTTCCCCCGTGCCACCAAGAAACACCAAAACTATCTTCGAGTAGTTTGTTCATTTTTCGATAGTAAGTTATCGAAAATATAAAAACAGAGGCAGCTATGAAAAGATAATCATATTGCTGTTGGCGTTATTAAGTCCGATGGCTTTTGCCCAATCTCAAAATTTTCAAGGCTTTGTTTTGACAGCGGATCCAGGCGCTACCCATCCAGTTGAATCTGGCAGCAAGGTGGGGTTTTTTTACTGAAAAACCAATGGGCTATGTGAAGCTCGGCTATTCGCGGTCAAAGTTTTCAGATCCCGGCTACTAGCAATGGCTCCAAGGTTCGAGTGACATCGGCGCGGAATATCTTATTACTTGTTTACTGTGGTTGAGCTTTCGCAATAAAACTACAAAACGATCTATTGGAATGATAGTTCTGGTGATAAAGTGAATACCAACACCCATGCAATTTCTCTGGGCTACCAAGAACTTCAAAATGACTGATAAACCTAACTTAGAGTATTTGGACGAGGTAAAGGCTGAAAAGCTAACCTCATT
This sequence comes from Burkholderiaceae bacterium, assembly GCA_947374315.1. The sequence continues at coordinate 11,754 of CANCBK010000038.1, forward strand.
GGCTGAGGATTCAAAAAACGAGCGTGGAGAAATGCTTACTGACTCTGAGCGCGGGGAAAATTGTGGCATCAATCGCCCTATAAAAGCCGCTAAGAGTAAACGTGAAATTATGGAGGAGTTAACTCGTCAACGATTCCCTTGGGAAGAATAAGTGCTCGCCTACTCCATCTCGGGCCGCCAACAAATCAAGCGGCGGCCTTTCGGCGGCTGTTCATCATGCCAAGCTGAGATTTTCTTTATAAAGCGGGAAGTTTCGAACGGGTCTACCAATTGCAGCAGAAATAGCATTTGCTACGGCCGGACCAACTACGCAAATCGTGGGCTCACCCACCCCACCCCAGAAGTCATACGTGGGTACAAGGACCACTTCAACGCGAGGGGTTGAAGATAGTTTTAGCAGGGGATAAGAATCTAAATTCTGCTGCTTAATGCGCCCATTCTCTACAGTGATCTCTGGATTAAAGATTGCCCCTAGCGCCATCACTACCGAACCCTCGATCTGCTCGCGAGTTAAATACGGGTTCACCACATGACCCGAATTCAACGCAAATACCAGCCGCTCAATGGTGACGATATTCCCCTTCATTGACACTTCAGCAACTGCAGCAGAGTAGCTTGCATAGCCCATGAATTGAGCAATGCCACGATGTACCCCGGGTGCTGTAGGCTTACCCCAATTACCTATCTCAGCAGCTGCATTTAAGACGCCAAGATGTTTTGGATGCTCTTGCATTAAGACTTGGCGGAACTGCAATGGATCCTTGTTTGCTGCTTTAGCGCACTCATCCATAAAGCATTCCATAAAGATGCCATTTTGATTCGTGTTGACACCGCGCCATGGGCCTACAGGCACATGTGAATTTTTCATCACATACTCAGTCAATAGCGTTGGGAACTTATAGCCCAATTGCGCATCAGGCCCCTTCTCATAAAAACCTTGTAGTTGGCGATCATCTTTGCCGTTTTTAATTGCCATTGGTGCAAGCGTTGCATTGATCGATTGACCGGCAACCTTAATATGCATACCGGTCAAGTTGCCAGCTGCATCTAAGCCTGCCGTCATCTTAGCCATGGCGATTGGGTGATAGTAGTCGTGCGTCATATCCTCCTCGCGACTCCAGACTACTTTCACTGGCACGCCAGGATATTTTTGTGCGACCTTTGCTGCATAGCTCACAAAATCCTGAGTTGCTCCTCGACGCCCCAGGCCAGTACCGGAGTCCAACTTATATACTTCGCACTTATCTAAGGGGATACCAGTTGCCTCTGATAATGCAGCATGAGAGCCTTCACCATTTTGCGTTGGCACCCAAGCCTCTGCGCGATCACCAGTAATTTTGACGGTGGCATTCATGGGCTCCATATTGACGTGGGCGCGATATGGTGTGAAATAAATGGCTTCTACTTTTTTATTGGAGGATGCAATTGCGCTCAACGCATCCCCTTCCTTGCGCTGCCAAAAATCCCCTTGCTCATCTAGTCCGTCACGCAATGCCTTATTGATATCAGCTGAAGAGGTGTTCGCACTGGCACCCTCATCCCACTGAATTGGTAAGGCATTCAATGCGGTATTTGCGCGCCACCAAGTGTCAGCCACTACCGCAACTGTACTGTCATTAATTTTGACTACACCTTTAACGCCACGCAAGTTTTTTACTTTGGCTTCGTCGTAGCTGACCAATTTGCCGCCGAATACCGGGCAAGCCTTGACAGAGGCGCAGAGCATTCCTGGAAGTTGTAAATCAAGTCCAAAGACTTTTGTGCCGTTCACCTTATTTGCAGTATCAATACGTGCATATGGCTGACCGGCAATCTTCCAAATTCTTGGATCTTTTAGGGTGATCGACTTTGGATCGGGAGGGGTCAATGTTGAGGCGCGATCAGCCACCTTTCCATAGGTTGTTTTGCGACCTGTTGGTACATGCGTGATTACTCCCTTGTCGACTTTTAATTCGTTAACGGGAGCATTCCAGCCATCTGCTGCTGCTTGTACTAGCATGATGCGCGCAGCAGCAGCGCCACGACGAACATAATCTTCAGAGATCCGAATACCTCGGCTACCACCGGTGCCATGCTCTCCCCAAGCGCGATTACGTGCCAAACTTTGTCCTGGCGTTGGAGATTCTGTTGTGACCTTCTTCCAGTTGCACTCCAATTCCTCCGCCACCATTTGCGCCAAACCTGTGCGTGTACCCTGGCCCATTTCTGAGCGGGCAATTCTGATCACCACGGTATCGTCAGGCTTTACAGAGACCCAGGCATTCACTTCGGGTTCGCCTGTCTTCATTGGGGTGTTTTGGTCGTACTTGCTATTGGATTGCGCCAGCACAAGATCAGGAAAAGCGCCAAGTCCAAGTATCAGGCCGCCACCAGCAAGAGATCCCTTGATGATGAAATCACGCCGGGAAGCACTTGCCAACATATTGGTATTTTCTGTATTCGTAGTCATCTCGCGCCTCTTATCCACGTGTCTTAATTGAGGCGCCGTATTGCGCAAGGACATCTTCCAGCCTCTTCTGCCCAGATGCCACATGAATACCATCGCGCACTTTTTGATAGGTGCCGCAACGACAAACATTTGTCATGGCATTGTCAATGTCTGCATCGGTTGGCATCGGAATTTTTTTAAGTAGAGCTGCTGCTGCCATCACTTGGCCAGACTGACAGTAGCCACACTGAGGCACATCTAAAGCAATCCATGCCTTTTGCACCGGGTGGGAGTTATCTTTTGAGAGTGCTTCGACGGTTGTGATTTTCATACCACCTACGGCTGAAACTGGAACAGAACAAGAGCGCACTGGTTCACCATTCATATAGACAGTGCAGGCACCACACTGCGCAATTCCGCATCCATACTTAGTGCCAGTGAGCCCAATGATTTCACGAATTGCCCATAACAAAGGCATATTTGGTTCCACATCTATATTGTGGATTTCCCCGTTAATAGTTAGTTGCATTGCCGTCTCCTCGAATGCTTTTAAGTGCTAATTTTTATATTTATTGCAAATCACTATAAATCATTCTGTGAATAAATTCAGGCGCTTATAAGTAGCCTAGTAGAAACCCTCAATAAGATAAATCCACTTTTAGTGCATATGCAATCATGGTGAAATTAACTTGTGAATGTTCTCTGCGGGAACAGTAAGCCTACTTCGAATCGTAGGGCAACATCTAAGAATTCAAAGCCAGATTGATTTGTATTTGCGGGATTATGTGGACTCTAATATGAAATTAAATCTTAGCTAGAGAGAGTTAGAGGGTTTTTTATTTGTGACGCAAGGGTTATTACCCGTATGTGTGCGGTGATTAAAGGAACAAAATGGCTCGGTTGTTTATAAAAATAAATTGGAGACAAAATGAGGCTAATCAAGGCTTGCATTATGGCGTTGCTCGCTATTAATTTTTCGGGCGCAATGGCAGAAAAGAACAATGTTGACAACGTAAAAAGTGCTGAGCACTGGGTTCAAAATGGTGACATCAAGCTCTATGTTTGGGAAAAGTTCACCGGCAGCCCAAAAAATAAACCAGTCATCATTTTGGCTCATGGATCTGCAACTGCAGGTAAGGAGTCGTTTGATTTGCGTGTTTCTGGAAAGCCAGATATTAGTTTGATGGATGTTTTAGCCAAACAAGGCTTTGAT
>CANCBK010000039.1 GCA_947374315.1 Burkholderiaceae bacterium
AAGATAGGGCTTGAGTGATTTATCTAAGTCGCTACCCGTGTCTTTAATGAAATGAAGAACACATGCATAGTTAGCGCTTTTTTTCTGAGAGAGACAAGTCTCAAAAATTAAATACAGACGATTAATTGACAAGCGTCAAAATAATTAAAAAATGCACATGCTTAATTAGATCGTAGGGATTTTTTTTGGTAATTCAATCAATCAGAGAGGGTCGACCAACATGAAAAAATATCTTTTTGCATTTTTTACTTTGGTGATGCCATTGGTATCAATGGCTCAATTGCCGGTATGTCAGTCGATCAGCGATGTTCGATTTATTGAAGGGGGCATTGGTTTGGATGAGTCTGAATCGATGAAAATGGAGGCCAAAAATTGGCCGCTCTTAATGGAATTTTCACATGCAAGTGGAAGCAAATCAGAATGGGTATCTGATGTGTTCTTGGTGGTGAAGGATAGCAAGGGTTATGAGGTGGTAGCGCATCAAGTAGATGGACCATTAATTTTGCTTGATTTAAAGCCTGGCAGGTACTCCGTCGAGTCTACATATGATGGCCAGAAGAAGATGGCTACTTTCTATATTGAGGCTGGCCAGCATAAAACCGTTGATATAAGTTGGCGGTAACTAGCATAGTGATGTTTGGACGGGGCGCCCTTAAAAAGTGAATGAATATTCTTTAGAAAAACCTGCACTTTAAGGCGCCATCCCACATGCAATCGAGTGATGACATGCTTAGGTCCTTAGCGCTTTCAATTTTCACCTGTGTGTCTATTGGACTTAGTAATCACTGTTTGGCTGATTCATATGGGCCATTGGAGATAATCCCTGTTAAGGAAAAAAGTCAGTTATGGTTAAATCCGGGGCTATATTCTTATCACTTTGATCGTAATAAAGACTTCAACTCTATTAATTATGGATTTGGAGCGGAATATAAATTTTCATCCGTTGCATCGGTGACCATTGGTTCATATCGAAATAGCTACTATCACCCCTCACTTTATATTGGCGCCTATTGGCAGCCCATTGCAATTGGCCCAGTTCAGGTGGGTGTAGTGGCTGGGGGATTTAATGGGTATGCAAATACCAATAATGGCGGTTGGTTTCCTGCGGTATTGCCTGCTTTAACCGTTGAGGGTGACTTAGTCGGATTGAATTTAATGGTGATTCCAACCATACCAAATCACGTATCAGGATCCTTATCTCTTCAGCTAAAGGTTAAGGTGTTTGAATGATTATTTTCGTAGTGATTAACGCCCATCGATAGCGTTCCTAATTAATAGCTCTTTAAACTCCATGGCTCTGACTGGTTTCGAAAATAGATACCCTTGACCCTCATCGCATTTACGATCCATTAAAAATTGTCGTTGCTCATGAGTCTCAATGCCCTCAGCAACGATTACAAAATTCAGTTCTTTTGCCATTGCAATAATAGCGCTGGTGATTGCTGCTGCGTGTGGGTCATTCGTAACACGCTGCACAAAAGAAATGTCAATCTTTAATATATCAATTGGAAATTTTTCTAAATAGGCCAAAGAAGAATAGCCCGTGCCAAAGTCATCAATGGCAATCAAGATACCTAAGTTCTGAATTTGACTTAATAGCTCTATAGTCATCTTCGAATTCTTCATCGCAGTAGACTCGGTGAGTTCTACTTCCAGATACTGCGCTAGAAGCTGGTTTGCATCCAACACCTCTTTTAGGGTGGTAATGATTTCGGTATCTTGAAATTGTTCTGAAACGAGGTTAACTGAGACGGGGACAGCCTGAATTCCTTCCTCGAGCCACTCCTTTTGTTGTTTGCAGACCTGATTAAGCGCCCAACTCGTAATGGGTGTAATGAGGCCTATATCTTGGGCTAAATGGATAAATTCTTGCGGTGGAATAATTCCTTTAATGGGATCAATCCATCGAATTAAGGCTTCTGCCCCGGAAATTCTCCCCGTTTGCAAGTTAATGCGTGGTTGATAAAACATTTCCATCTGACCGTTGGCAAAGGCTGCACGCAGCTCATCCTCCTTTTTAATGAGACTTTGTACTTGCTCATTTAATTCTGGAGAGGCTAGTGCGATTGCTTTTCTGCCCATCTCTTTGGCGCTATACAGTGCGGATTCGGCAGACTGCAATAGGGTTTCAGAATCTTTGGCATCTTTTGGATAAACGCTGATACCGATATGGGGTTCAAGATCTATGCTGGATCCCTCCCACTCGAATGGCTGAGCAGTGACTTTATGAATGCGAGATATAAGCTCTGTTTGTTCGCTGGGGTCTACCGAGCCATCCACCATCACAATAAATGCATTGTTTTCAATTCGAGCGACTATCCCTGCCTTGGGTTGCATACTGCGCAGCCGATCGGCCATTTCTATCTGAATGGCTTTTGCTGCCGAGTGACCCAAGCTTGCTGAGATGATGTTGATTCGCCCTAGATCAATGGCCAGAAGAGTGATTGGCGCATGTTTACGGCTGGCAATATGAATAGTTTGTTCTATCGCTTCCAGTAGGAGTGTCTTACCCGGAAGGTCAGTCGTCAAATCATGGGTTGCTTTGTGTTCAAGCTCCCGTTCTACTTTCCTTGCGCGGTTGATTTCGGAGATATCCCTAAATATGCAGTTTAGTAATTTCTGATCACCTAGCTCAACTTGTTGAGTTCGAACTTCTACTTCGAGATTCACCCCTTCTCTAGTTAGTAAATTGGTGGTAAAGCTGGATTGGGGGTAGGCGAGGGCATGATCCAAGTTGGTCATTAAAAACAGCTTTTCCTGGGGACTCGAAAGTTCTAGCAATGACATATTCTCAAACTCACTGCGTAGATAGCCTAGCTGCGCACAAGCGACATCATTGAACTCAACAAATTTCCATGACTGTATATCTAAGAGACCTATTCCTTCTGGCAATAATGTAAATAAAGTTCGATAACGATTTTCTGCATTTCGAGCGCGCAACTCTTCTCGAGTGAGGTCCGCCGTTCTATCTAAAACTTTTTGTTCAAGACTATTGTTAAGGGCATGAAGATCTTCTTCTAATTTGAGCAGGAGTTTATTTTGGTATGCTGCATTGTCATATGTTGAAGTGAGCATTTGCAGAATCTGCTCTCGACTCGCTCTCACGGTATACCGTGATTGGTTAATTTCCACTTCAAGCGGTGGATCTTCCTTGAGCCCATTTTCCTTGGTGGGCGTACTCAATAATCGGCGAACTTGCGACAACAGTCTTTCATTGTCATAGGGCTTTGTAATATAGGCCTCCGCACCTGCATTTAACCCGCGTATTACATCAACCGGGTCAGTGAGGGCGGTAAGCAAGATTACGGGGATGGCGTGGAATAGAGGATCGCCTTTAATCCGTTCACACATTTGGTAGCCATCAAGAATAGGCATCTGAATGTCGCTAATGATGATGTCGGGACGATTGCTTCTGAGGGAAAGCAGGGCGGCCTCACCATCGGTGGCGACCGAGCAGATAAAACCCTCTTTAGTAATAACGCGACGTAAGAGTTCGGCCTGGATCGGGCTATCCTCAACAATGAGTATATGAGTTAGTTTTTTATCGGTTTCCATATGAATTAAGCTTAATGGTAAATTTATATAGATGCTTGCAAATGTTCAACTAAATTGCAAATTTCCCAAGGAAATTGAATGTCCTTCCTGCCAAAATGACCATAACTTGCTGTCTTCCTGTAGATAGGTCTTAATAAATCCAAGCTCTCGATAATCATGCGCGGGCGCCAGTCAAAAATGTCAAAGATAATTTTTTCTAGGCGAGCATCGGAGATGGTTCCAGTTCCATAGGTATTTACCGTCAGAGAGGTAGGTTGTGCGATAGCAATAGAGTAAGAGACCTGTATGAGGCATTTTTTAGCAAGGCCTGATGCTACGATGTTCTTGGCGATATAACGTGCGGCATATGCGCCAGAACGATCCACTTTTGAAGGATCTTTTCCTGAGAAGGCGCCGCCGCCATGGGGGGCTGAGGACCCATATGTATCGACCATGATTTTCTTGCCAGTCAGCCCCGTATCTCCCTTGGGGCCACCAATCACAAATCTTCCAGTTGGATTGACTAGATAGCGTATGTTGCCGTGCATTAACTCGGGAGGTAAAACAGGTTTAATGCACTCTTCAATAATGGCCTCCCTGAGAAACTCGAGAGAAACTTCTGGCGAATGCTGAGTGGACAGAACGATGGTATCAATTGACGTCGGTCTGTCATTCTCATAGCGCAACGTCACTTGAGATTTTCCATCGGGCCATATCCAGTCGTATTTACCACTACGACGAAGTTTGGCCTGTTGCTGAGTAAGTCTATGTGCCAGTGTAATTGGCATCGGCATGAGCTCATCCGTTTCATCAACGGCATAACCAAACATCATTCCCTGATCTCCGGCACCTTGATCTAATGGATCATCTAATGCGTGATCTACTCCCATGGCGATATCAGTACTTTGCTTTTCGAAATTAAGCAAGACGGCGCATCCTTGATGGTCCATACCGTATTCAGTATGGTCATAGCCGATTTCTTTCAGGGTGCTTCTAGCAACCTCAGGAAAATCAATGACGGCCTTAGTTGTGATTTGGCCAGTCAGCAGAACGAGGCCAGCATTGCAAACGGTATTCACGGCTACTCTAGATAGGGGATCCTCTTGCAAGATAGCATCTAGGATGGCATCCGATATTTGATCGGCCACTTTATCTGGATGGCCCTCCGTTACAGACTCGGAGGTAAATAGAAATTTACGGCTCATGGATACCCTAATAGAAAAGCACCTTTATTACACTATAAACCTAGAATTTTCTAAAGTTAAGTGGATAATAAAAATAGGTAGCGCTATAAATAAATATGAATATTTCTGTGTCAGATGTATTGATTGAAAAAATTCGAGATTTAACAGGTCTTCGGGTGGGCGAGCTTGATCACGAAAAATTGATTCGGTGGATTGAGGATCGCAGTAGCCACTTGGGATTGGTAGGTTCCCAGGCTTACTTAGATTATCTGGGGCAGGCTGAGGATCTTTCTAGCGATCGTCAAATGCTTAGTCATCTTCTGACTACAGGCGAAACCTTCTTTATGCGCGATCCCGGACAAATGGAGCTGATTCGGCGCGAAATTCTTCCTGAAATCATTGCTAAAAGAGCTCAAGAGAAGCGTTTCAGAATATGGGCTCCAGCTTGTGCCACAGGCGAGGAGGTGTATTCGCTCATCATTTTGTTGGATGCCATGCTGCCTCAGTATGAGAGCTGGCAGATTGATGTCATTGGTAGCGACATTGATGCAGGCTTCATTCATCAGGCCAAAGTGGCCATTTACAGGGAGTGGGCATTTCGGGGGTGCGACGAGCATTTCAAAGAAAATTATTTTCAAAAAGTTGCTGGCGGCTGGAGCTTGAACGATCGAATTCGCTCACGCGCACGTTTTTTAGAGTTTGATTTGGTGGCCGGTCAGTTGCCGGATGATGCTAATCGGCTCTTTGAAGTTGATTTCATTCTTTGTAGGAATTTATTCATTTATATGAATAAGGAGGCCATTACCGCTATTACCAATAAGTTAGCAGCTTGCCTTGCTCCTGGAGGGGTATTAATGACTGGGCATGGAGAACTTCATGCCTACAAGCAGGGCGGGCTTCAAGTCAAAATTTATCCTGAATCCTTGGTCTATCAAAAGATCGCTCCAATGGAGTTTGCCGCGCCAGTCAATGCAATCACGCCGATCGTTAACAAAGTAGCCCCGTTTGATCTGGTTCATAACCCCAGGCCAGGTCTTGAGCCAACTCCTATAGCGCCTAGCCAATCATTGGACGAGTTATTTACTGCAGCCTGGTACTTCGCTGATCGATCTGAATTTGGTGAAGCGCTCAAACTATATGAGCGAATTTACGCTCAGGATCCAATGCAGGCAGATCTCCATTACCTGCATGCCGTGATCTCAATGGAATCAGGCGCTTTGGAGCAGGCAAAAATCGATTTAAGAAAGGCCCTGTATTTAGATATCAATTTCCTGCCCGCCTATTTGGATCTGATTGCAATGCAAATCCAGGAGGGTAAAGGTGCATTAGCAGCAAAGACCTGTGAGCAGGCTATTCAGTCCCTCAATGCTTTTAGCTCTATAGCCACACTGCCTCACCTAAAAAATAGCAGTATTACTGATATCAGAGCGTATTTGTCCCATCTGCAAAATAGTTTGACTTTAGCCAATGGAAGTTCTACATTGAAAATATAGTCCCATTGAAACTTTATGTCTAACTATCTCATAGTTGTATCCGAGCTAACGAAGTACGCGATACCAGTCGAAAATATCGAGGGCGTATTTTGGCTGCCGGAGCTATCCCCGATAGAGGCCGCGCCGCCTTGGTTTATAGGTTTGGTAAATTGGCATGGCGAGGTCGTGCATGTTTTAGATTTGGGCTTGCGTTTTCAGCATGAACCTAGGAGCTATTCTTCGCAAACAAATATTGTTTTAGTGCATACATCCAATATGCGCTGCGGCATTATTGCCGATCAGGTACAAGGTTTAATTGAGGTTCCACCTGATTCTATTATTCAGCGTGATTTGATTTTGCCTTCCGATTTTAGCGCTGACTATTCCAGTTTGATTTCCGGTGAAATTAAGCTCGATGACGAAGTTCTTCTGGTTCTTAATTTAGAGCAACTGCTCTCGGTAAAGATGGATCAGGATGTGATGCATCACCAGAAAGTCCGCGCAGATGTGGCCAAAGCCATTGGCGATATGGGGCATGAAGCGGTTTTTAAAGCGAGGATGCATCAGCTGGCCTTACCTATAGATGCGCGTCGGCAAGATGGCTTAGAAGGCTATGCCATCGTCTTGATCGGCGGAATTCAATATGCTATTGAAATTCAATACATTGCTGAGTTCAGTCACATAAACCAATGCGTATCACTCCCATGTTGCCCAGCTTATATCTTGGGCGTAGTCAATTTACGTGGCGAGATTATTTGTGTGCTCGATATGAGGTCGGTATTGAATATACAAAATATCGCAGATCAACAAGACATGGTTATTTTGCGTTCAGAGTCCAAGAAGATGGCCTTGGCCGTTCAGAAAATATTGGATTTTAGATATTTTGACCGCCATTTGATTATGCAAATTCAGGATGCCGAGGAGCAGCACGCTCAATGCAAGTCTTTGCTGAAGGTGGACGATGGCATTGCCGGAATACTGGATGTAGAAGCCATTTTATTGGGTAATTCGCTTGAAATTAATGAGCATGTATAGGGGTGGTTAAAGGAGAATTTTATGTGGAATAAATTAACCCTCAGATGGAGGATGGCAATAGGATTTCTAGTTCCTTCATTGATTTTATTTGCCGTCATTATTTCAAATCAAATCATCGTCAATCAAGCGATCGAAAATTCAAATCGCCTTGCCAGGACGGCGGATACCACAACAGAAATTTTTAAGATTTATGGTGATCATTTGAAGATGCAGAGATCTTCATATGCCTACGTTATTAATGGTGGGGTAGCCGGTATTGAACGAGATTTCCCTAAAAAGAATTACCAAGAGTCTTTAGATGATGCGAGGCAAACCTTCGCAAGGCTTTCCAAGGAGGATTTAACTCCCAAATTGCAGGCTGATGTTGCCAATCTTCAGTTGATTACAGATAACATTGAGCGCTTGAATGGCGGCCTGATGCGCTTGGTTGATCAGGGTAAGGTCAACGAGGCTATCGATAAGTTCAGGGTTGGAGAAACGATTCAGCTTGCAAATGAAACCGATCTGACATCTCAAGCGGCCGCAGTAGCTGATTCGATTGTGAGGGCGAATTTTCGTGAAGCGGTAACCATTTCAATTGAAAAAGCTAAAAGTGCTTATCTATATGGAACCATCGCGGCATTGATGTTGTTAATCGCATGCGGTATAGCGATTACTACCTACACTAGTCGAGATATTCTTGCGAGTTCTTTGCAGGTGTCTTCGACTGCCGTCGCTTTCGCCAGCACGCTGGTTGAGCATGAGAAGGCAGTCTCTCTCCAGGGTTCATCTGTTGCCGAGACAACGAGTACCGTCGGTGAGTTGGTCTCGTCTGCGCGCCTCTCCTCTGAGCAGGCCGACTTGGCTGCGGTTGCGGCAAGAACTGCTCAGGAAACCACTACCAAAGGCTTTGACTTGGTTACTCGCAACCAGTCAGAAATGGCATTTCTTGAGGTGAAGATGACGGAGATTGCCAAGCAGGTATTGAGTCTTTCCGAGCAAGCTGCCCGCGTGGGTAATATTTCCAAGCTCTTGGGTGAGTTAGCCAGCGAAACCAATATGTTGGCTCTCAATGCCGCGGTTGAGGCCGCAAGGGCCGGTGAGCATGGCAAAGGATTCGCAGTAGTTGCCGCTGAAATTCGGAAGCTGGCGGACCAAAGTAAGCAATCCGCTGAAAAGGCCACCCAGATTGTGTCTGACATTCAGAAGTCGAACAATTCTATGGTGATGACAGCGGAGGATGGTACTAAAACTACGCATCAGGCATCCGAAAGTGTTGAGCAAGCGGCGCGAGCGTTTGAGGATGTCAGAAAACTATCTGAAGGCGTGTACCAAAATGCTCAGCAAGTTTTGCTCAATAGCAAACAGCAGGCGGCGGCCTTAGTACAGATTAATCAAGCCATGCAAAATATTAACAATGGATCTCGTGAAATGATCACTGGCACTGCGCAAGCAAGGGTTGGGGTGGAGTCATTGACTCAAGTAGCCGATCATTTGCGTAAATTAGTTTAAGCTCATCCATGCCCAGAATCGATGATGTCGAGCTTAGAGGTCTCTTTAAGATAGAGAGTGCCGAGCATTTGCAAAAGCTTGATGCTGGTCTTTTGCAGCTTGAAAAAATGCCTGGTAATCAGGCTTTGCTACAAGAGGTATTTCGTGAGGCGCATAGCTTAAAAGGCTCCGCGCGAATGCTTGGCTTAATTGACATCCAAACCTTAGCTAGTAGCGTTGAAGACATGCTGGGCAACGCGCGAAGTGGCAAAGTAGTCATCACTGCCGATGTTGTGAAGCCGCAGCTAGCCACCTTGGATCGTATTCGTCAGATGGTTGCCGAGGCGGTTGGGGATCCAGTTTCAGCGGCGCTGCCAGAGGTCTCAATAGAAAAGCCAATCATCGCGGTGCCAGTTGAAACTGCTTCTAGCAAGATTATCCCGGAGGAAATTCATCAGGCTGAATCACTCGGCAAGGGGTCTCAGATCTCTTCTGATTTTCATATTGACACTCTGAGGGTCGATGCTCGGAAGTTAGATTTCTTATTGAATCAGACCAGTGAGTTGGTTGTGAGCAAGAGTCGAATTATGCGTTGGCAAAAGGAATTTCATCAGCTCATCAATGATATCCAGGCTGGTAAGTCCGTTCCTGAAGGTTGGGCCGAGGCTGTCCAGTCAATGGATGTGAGGTTGGTTGAGGATGTGAGTCGTCTGGGTGTGATTGCTCAAGAAGTTGAGGGCGGTATACGCGGACTCCGTTTATTGCCCATTAGCACTCTCTTAGAGCAGTTTCCTCGTATGGTTCATGATTTAGCTGCGGAAGAAATGAAATTGGTTGATCTCATTTTCGAGGGAGAGAGTACGGTTGCGGATAAACGCATCATTGAAGAGATGAAGGCCCCTTTGATGCATATGTTACGTAATGCGATTGATCACGGCATTGAGACACCAGAATTACGTCGCCAGGCTGGTAAGCCAGAAGTAGGCAGAATTCTTGTGAAGGTCAGTCAAGATTCTGATCACGTCAGAATCGATGTTATCGATGATGGCGGGGGATTGGATTTAGAGGGTATTCGTCAGCAAGCCATTAAGCGCCACCTATATACCGATGCAGAGGCTGCCACACTAGATGATGTCCAGCTAAAAAATGTCCTCATGACCCCTGGATTTTCAACAAACAAGATGATCACCGATATTTCTGGACGCGGGGTTGGTTTGGATGTTGTGAGGACCGCTGTTGAGAAAATGCATGGCACTTTAGGGGTGGATTCAAAACCAGGTCAGGGGATGATGTTTACCTTAAATTTGCCTGTATCGCTGACCTCTACCCGAGTCATGATGTTGCGTGAGTGGGGCGAATACTACGCTCTACCTTGTGAAGCGATTGAGTTTGCCAGAATACTCATGCCTGGGGATCTTATTCTACGTGAAGATCGCCAGTGTTTTTATCACAATGATGTTGTTATCGAGGTGAGTAGGCTGGGATCACTGTTAGATAGGCCCGTCATGCCCATTGCTCATAACACTCCATTAACCTGTATCGTCATCAAGATAAGCGACTATAGTTTTGGTCTGATTGTGGATGCCCTTCAAGAAGAAGAGGAGATTGTTCTGAAATCTCCACCCGCCCCGATTAAGCGGATACGTAATATTTTAGGTGTGACTATTTTAGATTCTGGGTTTGTATGCCCCGTACTTAATGCGAGTGATCTTGAAAAAAGCGTACGGCATTTACATATAAAGCATCAGCCGGGTATGGATGCAGAGGTTCAGGTAGAGCCAACACATAAAAAATCTCTGTTATTGGTTGAGGATAGTATCGTCACCCGGATACAAGAGAAGCGCATTCTGGAGGCTGCTGGCTATGAGGTGGTCACTGCGATTGACGGTGTCAACGCTTGGAATATATTTTCCAGTAGATCATTTGATGCAATCGTCTCTGACATTACGATGCCCAACATGGATGGACTACAGTTGACTAGAAAAATTCGGGAAAACAAAAAGTTTGCCGATACACCAATCATTCTCGTCACTTCTTTAGCCTCTGCTGAAGACCGGCGTCAAGGCTTGGATGCGGGGGCTGACGCCTATATTACTAAGTCAGAGTTTGATCAGGCGGTATTGTTGGATGCGATAGCAAGACTTATCTAATGACTGGTGCAAATGTCTAATATTCATGAATCCTCGCCGATACGCGTCCTGATTGTCGAGGATTCATTATTGCAGCTACACATCATTAAATCCGTGTTGAGTGCGGACAAGGGAATTGATGTGGTGGGGACTGCTATAAATGGGGCTGAGGCGCTATCACTGCTGCCCACCCTAAAGCCGGATGTGGTCTGTACTGATTACCATATGCCAGTGATGGATGGCTTGGAGTTTATCGAGCGGGCCGTTGAAATTTATCCTTGCCCAATTTTAGTATTGAGTATTTCAGTACAGCCTCACCAAGTGGATAATATTTTCAAATTGCTCTCGGCTGGAGCAATCGATGTCATGGCTAAACCAAAAACCACGGGAGGGGTTATTAGTCCTGAGGATGGAAAAAGGTTGATTGAGAAAATTCGTATTCTCAATGGCGTTAAATATATCAAGGTAAAGAATGGCCACCAATCCGCACCAACATTGGGTGGGTCTGATTCCTCCCCTCGGCTAGTGCGACCAAGGGCA
The DNA here is from genome assembly GCA_947374315.1 of Burkholderiaceae bacterium. The sequence continues at coordinate 11,365 of CANCBK010000039.1, forward strand.
ATCTTCATTGGCGCCTCTACAGGTGGACCTCAGGCCTTAGAAGCCATTCTTCCCAAGCTACACCCAGAATTTTCTATCCCGATTATTTGTATTCAGCATATTAGCGAGGGATTCTTGGAGGGCATGCTGGAATGGTTGGCCGGGATAACTCACTTAATCGTGGATATTGCTCGGGCTGGCGATACCCCTCAGCCCGGCCACTTGTATTTTCCTCCCGAAGGGTTGCATTTGGTGCTTGAGGCTGACGGTAGGTTTGATCTTGTTGAGCCAACTAAAGAAGAAATCTATTGCCCAAGCATTGATCGACTATTTAATTCTGCTGCGCGAGCCTATGGACCTGATGTCGTTGCTGTTCTGTTAAGCGGTATGGGTGAGGATGGCGTCGCTGGGATTGGTTCGATTTATAAGGCTGGAGGCATGACTATTGCTCAGGATGAGAAATCCAGCATTATTTTTGGAATGCCCGCAGCTGCAATTCACTCTGGATCTATTTGCAAAGTATTGTCGGCGAAAGACATTCCGGCTTATCTCAATCAGTTGCCTAACAATGTATTTTCATAGGCATTCGCATAATGAAAATACTCTATGCAGCTCAGGACCTCAATAAGAGACTTTAGGACATCATTTTTTCATTAACTTGTTCAATATATTTGGAATGGAAATAGATTAATTGCTTGTGATTATTTTCGATTTAATCGGACCGGTGATGGGGTGATTTATGCTAAAACTACTACAGGACTTATTTAAAACTCCCGAGTCATTTGGATTTCGTGAAATCGTTGAGCAATCTTCCGATGCCCTTGTGGGATTAAATTCGCTGGGATCTATCATTTTTTTCAATAAAGCTGCTGAACGCCTATGGGGATACTCCCAAGCAGAGATCTCTGGTAAGGGCGCTGACATTTTATTTCACGAAATGGACAGTGACTCCATTGCGAGTCAATTAGAGCAATGGAAGGCCCCTCTTCAAGAGATGGCGATTCATCGAAAAGATGGGCATGTACTTGTTGGAAGCGTGTCCCTGTCAAAAATCACCTTAAGCAATGATTTTATCTATAGCATGATAGTCAGGGATGCTACAAAAATTCAGGAGGACAGGGAAAGATATATTCAGATTCTTGAGCAGGCCGTAGACGCAATCGTCTCTATTGATGAGTATAACTGCGTCACCTTTTTCAATGACGCAGCAGAGCGCCTTTTTGGTTATAGCCGTGAAGAAGTTTTGGGCCGCAATGTGAAAATGTTGGTCCCTATAGAGATCCAGCCAAACCATGATAAGTATATTAACGCTAATCGCACGACCGGCATCAATAAAATTGTTGGCAAAACCCGCGAAGTAGAAATTAATCGTAAAGATGGCGGTAAGATCTGGGGGCAGCTGTCAGTATCCAAAGTACGGCTAGAAAATAAAATCATTTATACCGGCTTTCTTAAGGACATCACGCCCGAACGTAAGGCTTTTGAAATGCTTAGGCAAACTTTAGAGCAGGCTATTGATGCTGTAGTTTCTATTGATGAACATAACTGCGTTACCTTTTTTAATGCCGCAGCAGAGACCCTTTTTGGATATAGTCGTGAAGAAGTTTTGGGTCAAAATGTAAAGATGCTGGTTCCCGAAGATATACGACCAAATCATGATGGCTATATCAATGCAAACAGAACCACGGGTGTTAATAAGATCGTTGGCAAAACCCGTGAAGTAGAGATTACCCGTAAAGATGGTAGCAAGATCTGGGGGCAGTTGTCGGTATCAAAGATCTATTTAGGTGACAAGATGATTTATACCGGATTTATGAGAAATATCAATCTGGAGCATGTCAATCGTGCAAATACCAATCTTGCAATGGCTAATGTATTACAGTCAGGTGACCAGATCAGTCAAATTGTGACCTTTATTAATGGAATCGCCGCCCAAACTAAATTATTGTCTTTAAATATTGCGATTGAGGCGGCAAATGCTGGGGATTCAGCCCTTGGAATTGCTGTTCTAGCCGCTGAATTTCAAAAGCTTTCACAGGATTCCCTTGGCTCCGCTGAACAGATTCAAAAATTGATTTCCGAGACTAGGGCTCATATTGATAAGTTAGAAAAATCGTTTCGGAATATTGATGGCGTGGTTAAAAATTAGTGAGACAAATATAGATTTGTTCATTTTTGGATTTTGCCTCTGCCGTAACTTTACGTGACAGCAGTCTTGCTCGGAATTCACTATCGTACTTTCTAAAAAATAGGATCAATTTAGGGTAAATGGCTTGGGACATTCTCCAAAAAATTAAATAAATGGCAAAGAATGGTCCAGCTTAAAAAGGTGCTCGATGTTTTGGATGCCCTTGGCCTAGAGATGATTGTCCAAATGAAGGGTGGTGACTAATGGCCGATATCAGAAAACTAGACGTGTATCGCGGCACTGATCTAGTGGGTCATCTGCTTGATGAGCCAGGGCTTAAATTTATATATGCCCAATCTTAGTTGGATACTCGGGGCAAGCCCATTTCACCCACGCTCAATTTTTCTCAAAAAGACTAGGCTTCTGGTTTTGATTTTAGGCCCCAGGAAACCTTATTCCAAATCCGCTCATGCGCAAAGTAGGCAATGGTGGTATATATATTGCTAATAATCATAAACCCTAGTGCTATAGCCACTTTTCCAGTCATCAGGTAAATGACCGAAAAGTCCAAAATAACAATCAATAATCTGTAACTAATTGTCTTAACAATAGACCGAATTCTAGTTTCCTGTGACATGGCTATTCCCCTCTAGATAAATTTCCTTCATTTCACTATATTTCAAAAAAAGCAGGCGTCAATGGATATTTTTAATTGGTTACCAAAAGAAGGATCTCAAATTCTCTTTGTACTTTTTCTATCCTTTTTAATAGGGCTTGAGAGGGAGGAGCGCAAGCTTAGTGACGACCATTTCGCTTTTGGGGGAGTTCGCACTTTCCCTTTAATTGGAATGATCGGCTATTCCTTATCTATCCTATCTGATGCAACCCTAATTCCCTATCTAGTGGGATTGATTGTGGTTTCGTTTTTTTTGCTACTGGCATATTCACATAAAGTTAAAAAATCGGGTTACGCAGGCGTCACCTCAGAAATGTCCGCCTTAACCACTTATCTGATTGGTGGCTTGGTTCAGCACAATTTACTATGGGTTGCCACTACCCTCGTTGTAGCGACGATATTTTTATTGAGTCTTAAAAATATTCTAGAGGGCTTGGCGAAGAAAATTGATTCCGATGACATTTTGACCTTTACTAAGTTTTTACTATTGTCAGCCGTGATTTTGCCCCTCCTGCCAAATGAGTCGCTCACCCAGTTTCAGGTCAATCCATTAAAAATTTGGCTAGTCGTTGTAGCGGTTAGCGCAGTATCGTATGCGGGCTATGTTCTGCATAAACTGGGAAAAAAATCATCCGGGATATTATGGTCTGCTATTTTGGGAGGGGTTTATTCCTCTACGGTAACGACCATTGTTCTGGCTAGAAGATCGCAAACTACAGATCAACCCCGTTTATTCGCTGGCGCAATCTTGGTGGCTTCGGGAGTCATGTATTTTCGATTAATGATCTTGCTGGGGCTTTTTAATCAAGACTTGTTGAGGCAGCTAGGACTATCCTTCCTATGCCTCTCTGCCCTTGCAATCGCTTTCGGATTATTTTGGGCTAGGAGTGAAGGACAAGAAAATCTTATTTTAGAAGAGACTTCTCAGATTAAAAACCCATTGGAGTTTAGTGCCGCTTT